>JAUIMK010000116.1 GCA_030432735.1 bacterium | reverse complement strand
CGAGTCCGAAGACGACGAGTCGCTCGGCGAGCGCGGCGATCGGAATCGCGGGGCTCAAAGGAAGCGGCCTTCGAGGGAGGCGCCGACGCCGTCCGGCAGGAATTCGAGCAGCCGCTTCACGAAGCGCGCGAGCCCGACGGGCTCGACCTCGAGGGTGTGCATCGGGCCGTCGAAGATCCGCTCGGCCACCCGCGCCAGCGCGCGCGGGTCGACCTTCGCGATCGCCTCGAGCTCCCGAAGGAAGGCGCGCGGATCGCCCTGCACGAGGGCGGCGCGCGCGAGCGCCTGGCCCACGCCTTCGGCATCGGCGACCAGGGCGAGGCGTGCGCGAAGCACGCGACGGACCGAATGACAGGTCTCGGTCTCGCCGGGCGGCTGGGCGCGCAGGCGCGCGGTCTCCTCGACGAGGTGCTCCCGGAGTCGCGCGGTCGACACGAAGGTCCGCGGAACGAAGACGGTGGCGAGGAGGCCGACGTCCCGGAAGGCGAGGGGGAGCGAGAACGCTTCGAAGGCGGCGTCCCTCGCGAAGGCGCGCACGAATCTCGCGTCGGGATGACCGAGGAGCAGGTCGTCGAGGACGGTGAGGGCGGCGAGGTCGGGATCGTCCGCGGCGACGCCGTTCCAGACCGCCGCGAGGATCGGAACCGGCGCGAGGGGATCTTCGGCGACCCGGTGCCGCGGGGTCGAGCCGAGGGCGGTCCGGGTGCGCGGGAGCGGCGCCGGACGGGCGGGGACGGTGCCTAAGGTCCGCTCGAGACTCGCGCGGGCGGCGGCGGGGTCGAAGCCACCGACGACGACGACGACGGCGTTCGCGGGCGCGTACCAGCGGGTCTGGAAGCGAAAGGCTTCGTCGGCGCGCATCGCGGCGAGCGACTCGGGCGTGCCGAGGGGGCTGTGTCCGTAGGGCGTGCCTTCGAAGAGGGAGAGGCCGAAGTCGAGGGCCGCGTCCACGTAGGGCTGGTTCTCGAGACCGAGTCCCTCCTCGCGGATCGCGGCGCGCTGGTTCGCGAGGTTCGCCTCCGACAGGTGAAGCCCGCGCATCCGTTCCGCCTCGAGGAAGAGCGTTCGCTCGAGCGCACCGCGCGGCACGTTCTGCCAGTACTGCGTGGTGTCGTAGTCGGTGACCGCGTTCGTGTCGCCGCCGACGTCGCGAACCACGCGGAAATGTCCGCCGTCCGGCACCCGGCCGCCGCCCTTGAACATCATGTGTTCGAAGAGGTGGGCCGTGCCCTCGCGCCCCGGTGCCTCGTCCCGCGCGCCGACGTCGTAGGCGATGCGGACGGAGAGTCCCGGGTCCGCCGGCCGCGGCACGAGCACGAAGCGCAGGCCGTTGTCGAGTCGGCCGGACACGATCTCGGGCAGCGCGCGGGCGAGCGCGGTCTCGAGGCCGGGAATCGGCTCGCAGGTCGTGGCGTTCGCTACGCCCGCACCCGGAAACGCGCCCGGGATGCCGAGCAGGCAGGCGGCGGCGAGGGAGGCGATCGCCGCGCGCTTCATTCGACGAGGGCGCGGATCGCCGCGATCACGCGCTCCGGTGCATCGCGCTGGACGTAGTGGCCGCAGGCTTCGCAGATCTCCTGGGTGCCGAGGGGCGAGAGGCGGGCCAGGTCCGCCTGGGACTCCGCCCAGGCGCGGCGCAGGTTCGGCATGTCGGGCGGCTGCCCGCGACCGGTCAGCACGCGAACGGGAATCGCCGGAAAGGGCCCGGCCTCTCGGATCGCATCGGTCGTCGCTTCGGCGGCGGCGAGCTCGCCGCGCGGTCCGCCCGGCAGGAAGAGCTTCGCGTACCAGGGGACGGCGCAGCGCTCCGCCTCCGCTTCGAGGCAGCGGGTCCCGAACTCGGCGTGCCGCGCGTCGACGAAGACGACCGCCGCGACCTCCTCGGGATGCATCCGCGCGTAGAGCTCGACGAACTGCCCGCCGAGGGAGTGGCCGACGAGCACGTAGGGCGGCTCGAGGGAGAGCTCCGCGAGCAGCGTCCGGAGCTCGCGCACGATCGTCTCCCCGTCCCGCGTCGCGGCATCGGAGCGGCTCCCGCCGACCCCCGCCCGGTCGTAGGCGAAGGCGCGGGCGAAGCGGGAGACGGGCTCGAAGACCGGGCCCCAGACGCTCATCGAGTTGCCGAGGCCGTTCTCGAAGACGACGACGGGGCCGCGTTCGCCGGTGAGGGCGTAGCGGTGGCGCGCGGTGTCCCCGTGGTGCGTCGAGCGCCCGGGGAGCGTCGTGCAGGCGAGTGCCACGAACGCGAGGGTGACGAGGGCGACGGTCGGGAGCAGCGCGGCCCGTGCCCTCACCCGTGCCGCTCCACCGCGACCGGGATCGCGCTCATGCGCGGGATGCCGGTGTGCGGATCGAACACGTCCTCGTTGTCGACGAGACGGCTGGTGTTCGCGCCGAGGACCCGGGCCGCGTCGGCGACGCCGTCCTCTTCCCTCGGCGTCTCGCCGAAGCAGTGCGCCATCGAGACGACGCCGGGCCGGACGTCCGGGGCCGGCTCGGCGATGCCGACGATCGAGGCGCGCGCCGACCGGATCTCGACGAGGTCGCCCCGAGCGAGGCCGAGGCGCGCGAGATCGTCCGGGTGCAGGAACGCGGGATTCCAGGGCTTGCGCCCGTTCAAGCGATCGATGTCCCGCCCGCTCGAGTTGTAGACGTTGGGCAGCCGCCGGGAGATCAAGCGGAACGGATACGCACCGTCTGCGTCCTGAGCTTCGTTCCGGACGTCCGCGAGCTCGCTCATCATGTCCGCGTTCCCGACGTCGAGGCGGTCCTGGCAGTCGGCGTCAGCCGGCGCGACCCGGATCGTGACGTCGTCGAAGATCGCGCCGTGGGGATGCGCGCGGACCTCGTCCAGGGGAACGCGCGAGCCGTTCATCAGCCCGTCGAGGACCTCGTCGGTCGTCGGCTTCTTCTGCATGTCGAAGGCGAAGGCCTCGCGGCGTCCGCGGAGCGCGCCGGTCTCCGCGCGGATCGGATAGGCGACGAGGTCGATGCCCATGCGCTTCGAGAGCCCGTAGAAGAACTCCCACTCCTCGATCACGTCGGCGCCTTCCGGCGGCTCGACGATCGCCGGCGTGTACTGGGCGTAGGGCTCGGGGTAGCCGTGGGCGACGTAGGTCTGCTCGATCGCCTCGCTCGAGACCGAGATGCCCGGGACTTCGAGGGAGAGCTTCGGGGCGATCACGTAGTCGGCGAAGCGCGAGGTGGCGGACATCTTCATGTCGAGGGTCACGAGCAGGTCGAGGGACTCCATCGCCTCGAGGGTCTTCAGCTGGTCCGGCCAGGCGGCGACGGGATTGCTGCCGATGCAGAAGAGGGCGCGGATCCGTCCTTCGCCCGGGTACAGGATCTCGTCGGCGAGGGCCCCGGTCGGGAGGCCCGCGGCCGAGTTCGGCAGGTCCCGCGAGCGCAGGTGCTCGCCCTTGCCCCAGCCGGCGCGCGCCGGGAGCGCCTGGGCCTTCGGCATCGCTTCGGGGAGCAGTGCCCCCGGATTCGGGACCACCTCGCCCTCGCGGCGCCAGCGTCCGCAGACGGTGTTGAGCGCGAGGAGCAGGTACTCGGTCAGGTTGCCGTGAGGCGACATGTTCGGGCCGGTGCCGGCGACGCCGCAGCCGCGGAGCGTCTCGCCGTCCCGGGGCGCGCCGGCGAACATCCGCGCGGCGGCGACGATCTCGGAAGCGTCCAGTCCAGCGCGCGCGGCGGCGTATTCCGGCGTGAACGCTGCGACGCGCTCCGCGAGCTCCGCCATGCCGGCCACGTTCGCCTCGCAGAAGGCCTCGTCGAAGCGCTGCTCCTCGAGGATCACGTGGAGCATCGCCGCCAGCACCGTCGGATCCTCCCCGGCCTTCGGCTGGAGATGGAGGTCGGCGAAGCGGGCGACCTCGGCCTTGCGCGGATCGATCACGATCAGCTTCATGCCGCGCGCCTTCGCCTCGCGCAGGCGACGGCCGGGGTTCGACGGCG
Source organism: bacterium (assembly GCA_030432735.1). Classification (GTDB taxonomy): domain Bacteria; phylum Myxococcota_A; class UBA9160; order UBA9160; family UBA4427; genus UBA4427. The sequence goes on along the minus strand of JAUIMK010000116.1, from coordinate 9,459 downwards.
GGATCCCGCCGGACATCGAGATCAGCGGGTTGTTTCCGACGAGCAGCCACACGTCGGACTCGTCGAAGACGTGGGAGCCGCCGAGCCAGCGCCCGTGGATCGCGTTCGCGACGTGCTTGCCCGGCTGGTCGATGGCCGCCGACGTGAAGACCATCCTCGAGCCGAGCCCGATCATCCAGCCGACGCCCGACGGGATCGACGCCGGATGCGGCCCGGAATACGTCCCGGGATAGAGCGCGACGGAGCGCGGTCCGTGCTCGTCGACGATCTCCCGCACGCGCCGGGCGATCTCGTCCATCGCCTGCTCGCTCGCGATCGCGGAATACGTCCCGTCGGCCCCGCGCTTCTGCGACGCGAGCAGCCGATCCGGATGGGCGTGCTGATCGGGAAGCGATCGCCCCTTCGCGCAGGTGAAGCCGTGATAGGCGGGGTTTGCCCGGTCGCCGGTCACGCGGACCGGCCGCCCGTCCTCGACGTCCACGAGGATCCCGCAGTTCGCGTGGCAGAAGCGGCAGATCGACGGATGCGTCTCGGTCATGCGCTACTTCGGCGGCGTGACGCCGTTGCGCTCGAGGAAGTCGTGGATCAGCCACTGGCTGATGCTCACGCGGCCGGGAAAGAAGTTCGGCATCTCCTTCGCCTTGAACCATTCGGCCTCGACGACCTCTTCGCCGTCGACCTCGATCTCCCCGGCGTCGTACTCGGCGCGGAACCCGAGCATCAGCGAATTCGGGAAGGGCCACGCCTGACTCGAGAAGTACTGCACGTTCTTCACGAGGATCTTCGTCTCTTCGAAGACCTCGCGCTTGACCGCGTCTTCGGCGCTCTCCCCCGGCTCGACGAAGCCCGCGAGCACGCTCATGATGCCTTCCGGAAAATGCGGCGAGCGGCCCAGCAGGATCTCGTCGTCCCGCTCGACGGCCACGATCATCGCCGGCGAGAGCCTCGGGTACATCGGGATCTGGCAGGACGGACACGCGCGGGAGCGATCCATCTCGGACACCACCGTCGGCTCGGCGCAGGCGCCGCAGTACTGGTGGGTCCGGTCCCATTCGACGATCTGGACGGCACGCCCCGCGACGGCGTGGGTCGCCTCGTCGAGAGAGCCGTAGAGCATGTGCAGGTTCGAGAAGCGCAGCCCGCCCATCGGCGTCGCGTCGTCCGGGAGCTCCGCCGAATAGCAGTGACGGCCGTCGAGGGAGCCGAGGTACTGCCTCCGCACCGCCTCGTAGCCGGCCTCGTCGATCTTGCCGATGTCCGGGAGGGTGCCGTCTTCGGCGACGAGCAGGTCCCGGCCCTTGAAGGCGAAGACGATCGGGTCCTCACCCGGGTCCTCGGGGAATTTGTGATGAGGCCAGAATCGGAAGTGGTCGTGACTCATGCGACGAATCTACCCGAATCAGCGCGGCCCGCCGCCCGCCCGCAAAGGGGGACCCGGCGGGGGAAGGGCCTTCGGTGAAGGACCGGATCGGCCGATGACGCGGGGATGCGAGACCGGACCCGAGTCCAGCAGTTGATGCCGCTCATGCGGGAGTTCGGCAGCCTCGAGCGCGAGCGCCTCGGCGCGGGCGTGACGCCCCTCGAGTACCAGCGCTGGCTCGATCTGAAGGGCCAGATCGGGAGATCCTTCGTGAAGTCCCGTGAGGCCGGGCTCCAGGCGATCGGCGGTCGCGAGGGCAAGGAGCGCCCGACGCGATTGCGGGTCGAGTACCGCAATCGCGAACATCTCCTCGAGTCGGTGGTCCCGAACCTCCAGCCCGCCGGCTTCTTCGTGGCGACGCCCTTCGCGGCGGAGGTCGGCGTGACGTTCCTGATGCGCGTCTCCCTCGAGGAGGAGGGCGAGGTCGCCGACGTCCCCGTCGTCGTGGCGACCTCGATCGCCCAGGGCGCGCACACGCTCTCGACGATGAGCATGGGGATGAGCGTCAAGATCCTGAAGCCTTCGCGGGCGCAGGGACCGGGGATCTCGAAGCTCTTCGCTGCCACCCTCGACGAGGAGCTCGGGCTGGACGCGTAGGCGGCGTCCACCCGGCAGCGGCGTCGGGGATGGACGCCCGTCTCGCGCCCGGGCGGAGGGGCTCTGATACCCTCGCCGCATGCAGACGGTCTCCTCTCTCCGCCCGCGGCGCAGCTTCTTCCTCCTTCTCTTCCTCGTGGTGTCGCTCTCGCCCGTGGCGTGTTCGCTGGGCGGTGGCGCGCAGGTCGAGGTCGAGGACGGCAGCACCCTCGTGATCGAGCTGGGCGGCGAGTACGTCGACGCGGCCGAACCGGACCCGCTCGCGCGGCTGATCGGGGACGACACCCGGCCGCTGCTCGGCCTGCTCGGCGTGTTCACCCGCGCCGAGCGGGACGCGCGGATCGAGACCGTCGTGCTCCGGATCGAGCCCCTCGCGATCGGGTGGGGCAAGGCGGACGAGATCCGCGCGGCGGCGGTGCGCGTGCGCGAGAGCGGCAAGCGGGTGGTCGCGCATCTCGAGATCCAGGGCTTCCTGGCGAACAAGGAGCTCTACGTCGCGAGCGCCGCCGACGAGATCTTCGTCGCGCCGGGCTCGGCGATTCCGCTCGTCGGCCTCGCCGCGGAGTACATCCATCTCGGCGGGCTCTGGGAGAAGCTCGGGATCGAGTTCGACGTGGCGCGGGCGGGCAAGTACAAGAGCGCGGTCGAGGTCTACGCGGAGCGGACGATGTCCGAGGACGCGCGCGAGATGGCGAACTCGCTGCTCGACGACGCCTGGGCGCGCTTCGTGTCGGCGCTGGCCGAAGGTCGAAACCTGCCGGTCCGCGCGATCGAGGAGGCGATCGACCACGGCCCGGTCCGCAGCCAGGAGCTCGAGGCCCTCGGCCTGATCGACGGCGAGGTCCACCTCGACGAGCTCCTCGAACGCGAAGGCGGCGCACTCCTCTACGGCAAGGACTACGCGTCCGTCGATCCCGACTCGATCGGCTTCGACCCGAAGGCGAGCGTCGCACTCATCTTCGGCGTCGGCACCGTCCTCCAGGGCGACGCCAACGACTCGCCCCTCTCGAGCGACGCCGTCTTCGCCTCGGGCACCGTCTCCCGCGCCATCCTCGACGCGGCGGAGGACCCGGAGATCGACGCGATCCTGCTGCGCATCGACAGCCCCGGCGGCTCGGCGCTGGCGAGCGAGATCATCTGGCGCGCGATCACGCGGGCGCGAGCGCTCGGCACGCCGGTCGTCGTCTCGATGTCCGACGTCGCGGCGTCGGGGGGCTACTACGTCGCGAGCGCGGCGGACGCGATCGTCGCCGATCCCGGGACCCTCACCGGCTCGATCGGCGTCTTCGCGATCCGACCGATCGTGGGCGGGCTCTTCGACAAGCTCGAGGTCGGGGTCGAAGCGCTGACCCGGGGCAAGCACGCGGACTTCCTGCTCTCGACGGAGAAGCTCTCGCCCGCCGCCCTCGCGCGGCTACAGACTTCGGTGTCGGACACCTACCAGCTCTTCCTGGCGCGAGTGGCGGATGGACGCGGCCTCTCGATCGACGCGGTCGACGAGGTCGCGCAGGGCCGCGTCTGGAGCGGCCGGCAGGCCTTCGACGCGGGACTCGTCGACGAGGTCGGCGGGCTCCACACCGCGGCCCGCCGGGCCAAGGTCGAGATCGGCCTCGACCCGGACGACGACGTCTTCCTGATCCCGTACCCGAAGCCGCTCTCGCTTTCGGAGCAGCTGATGCGGGCTCTCACGTCCGCCTCCATCCAGGCGTTCGCACCGACCCTCGAGTGGCCGGCGCCGCTCGCGCAGCTCGCGCGTGCGGTCGAAGGGCTGCCGACCGGGAGCCCCGCGCTGATCCCGGCGATGATGATCGAGATCCGTTAGGCGGCTTCGTTCGCGGGGACGACGCGAGTGAGGAGAGAAGGAGCGACCGTGTCCTTCGTGACGACCTCCGAGGGCAACACCCTCTACTACGAACACCACCGGCCCGAGGGCGAGGCGAAGACCCCGGTCCTCGTTTCCTGCGCCTTCTGCACGACCCACGAGAACTGGCGCGGACAGGTCGCGGCCCTCGTCGGCGCCGGCCACCCCGTCGTCCTCTGGGATCAGCGCGGGCACGGCGACTCGCCCGCCCCCGAGAACGGCCCGAAGTGGTCCCTCGAGAACGTGATGACGGATCTCTCCGCGGTCGCGGACGCGACGACGCCGGACGCGCCCTTCGTGGCGATGGGACACAGCTTCGGTGGCCTCGCGAGTCTCCATTTCGCGGCGCGGTTTCCCGAGCGCGTCGCCGCCCTGGTGCTGGTCGGTTCGGGGCCGGGCTTCAAGAACCCCGAGGCCGCCCGCGGCTGGGCAGCGCAGGTCGAGCGGACCGCCACCTTCCTCGAGACCCGCGGCTTCGACGATTTCGTGAACGGCCGCGCCGGCGTGACCTGCATCGGAAGCAAGCCCGAGCTGCCCGCCGCCCGCGCGGCGGCGAAGGCGATCCTCGCGCAGTCGGTCCCCGGGATCGCGCGCTTCGGTCGCGAGATTTCGGCCACGATTCCGCCGGTCATCGACCAGCTCGCGGACATCGCGGTCCCGGCCCTGGTCCTCGTCGGCGAGGACGACGCGCCCTATCGCCGCGCCGGCGAAGTGATGAGCGCGAAGCTCCCGAACGCCCGCCACGTCGTGGTCCCCGGCGCGGGGCACATCGTGAACATCGAGCAGCCCGAGGCCTTCGAGCGCGAGGTGCTCGGCTTCCTGTCGGAGCTCGAGAACACGTGAAGCCGGCACGGCGGTGCGCGGCGGGAGGTGGGCCGAGGGGAGGCGACGCGATGCGACGACTCGCCCCGGGCGATCCATCGGCCCTCCGGCTCGCGAAGAACGGGACGCCCGTGACGGAGGGACCGCGATGAGCGATTCGAGACCGACCGAAGACGGGAGCCGCCGCGAGGGGGATTCGCGAATCGAGGGGCCGCGGCCGGGGGTCGGTGACGAGGCGCCGGGCGGGCCGCCGGGCGTCGTGCAGGTCGATGCGCGGCGCGCGCCCTGGCGGCATCCGGCCCTTCCGCTCCTCGCGGGCGCGGTGGCGGCCGGGTTGATCCTCTACTTCGCACTGGTCTCGACGGAGTCCGCCGATCCGCCTGCGCCTGCGCCTGCGCCTGCGCCGCAGACCGTCGCGCCGGCGGACGCGCCGGGCGATCCCGGATCCGTCGCGGACGAAGAGGGGCGCTGATCCGTTCGATCGCGATCGCGATCGCGATCGTGAGCGGGGCGGCGGATGGATCCCGCGGAGGAACGGGCTTGTCGGGACGGGTGGTGGATCTCGAGATGGATCGCAGCCGGTGCGTGCTGTGCGGCGGGCCGAACGCCTGCGTGATGGAGCGCCGGGCGCGCGGCGAGACCGTCGACGGACCCTGTTGGTGCGTTAGGCGGATCTTCCCGGAGGAGCTCAAAGCGCGCGCGAGCGAACGCGACGGTGGCGCGAGCTGCATCTGCCAGGCCTGCCTCGACTCCGCCGGTGAAGCCCGCGGTCGTTAGGCCGTCCGCGCGTCCGCCAGGCGTCGGACCTCGCGCAGCCCGCCGGAGACGTGGCGCGCCTTCAAGCCTTCGCGCCGCATGAGATCCGCCAGGTGCGCGCTCTTGAGCCCGAACTCGCAGTAGAGCACGTAGCGCTGTCCCGGGTCGAAGGACGCGTAGGCGCGGAGCGCGTTCGGGAAGTCGAGAAAGAGCGCGCCCGGGTAGTGCCAGGTCGCGTAGGCGGCCTTCGGCCGCAGGTCGATCACCGTATCCGACGATCCGATCTCGTGGACCGAGAGCTCCTCCGCGTCCCAGGCGGAGAGATCGACTTCGCTGAGCTGGTAGTGGGTCCGCGATTCGAGGGCTTCCTGGAGCACGCCCGGGTCGAGCCTGGCCTCTTCCTCGAGGACGTCCTCGAGGCGGGCATGGGTCGCCGGCTTCGAAGGGACGATCGCGCAGTACTCGCCGACCTTCGCGGAGAGGTCGTGGGTTCCGACGCGGCGGGCCTCGGCGATGATCTCTTCCTTGTTGTTGCCGACGAGGGGGCGGAGGATCGGGAGGAGGGCGCCCGCCTCGATGACCGAGAGGTTCTGGAGCGTCTGGGACGAGACCTGGCCGATCGCCTCGCCGGTCACGATCGCGCTGGCTTCCCAGCGCATGGCCACCGCTTCGGCGGCGCGCAGCATCAGCCGCTTCAGGATGATCTGCCAGTAGCGCGTCGTGACCCTGGCCTGGATCTCGCGGCTCACCGGATCGAAGTCGACCGCGTGGAAGCGGGGGCGCGTCCCCGCCTGCCAGCGATCCGCGAGACGTTTGGCAATCTGGAGCGTCTCGAGCTCGTGCTGGCGCCCGCCGAGATTGCAGAACACGTAGTCGAGGGCGACGCCGCGACGGAGCAGTCGCCACGAGGCGACCGGCGAGTCGAAGCCACCGGAGAGCAGGCTGACCGCGCGGCCCTCGGTGCCGAGGGGCAGGCCGCCGGCGCCGGGCTCGTTGGCGATGAAGTAGTAGGCGCGGTCGGGGTCGACCTCGACGAAGACGGTGATCTCGGGATTCGAGAGGTCGACCCGACTGGCCGTCGGGAGCAGCGCCGTCCCGAGCGCGCGCTCCACGGCGCTCGAGCTGATCGGGATCTCGCTCTTCTCCCCGACCCGCCGCGCGCGGACGGCGAAGCGGCGATCCCGGACGTGCGGCGTGCCGAACGCTTCGCCCTCGCGCACGACATCGTCGATGTCGTCCCAGGGAACCGCGTGGGTGATCGAGATGGACTGGACACCGAAGACCCGCGCCAGGCGCTCGGCCATCGCTTCGTCGTCCGGAAGCTCCGGGTCCTGCGTTTCCTCGAGCGCGACGAAGAGCCGGTTCCGGTCCCGCACGACCTTGCCCGTCCGGCCGCTGGTCTTGAGGCTGGTGCGTAGATTCTCGACGAGCCGGGAGGTCATCCGGCGACGCGTCGCGTCGGCCTTCGTCGTCAGGTCGCCGCTGAAGCGCACGAGCAGGAGCGTCGTGTCGGACTGCGAAGCTTCGCTCGGCGGCATGGACGTGGGGCTCATCATCGTATCGGGGTCGTTCACCACCAGGCGGAACTTCCCTGGCTCGTTGCGCGGTATCATACCGGGCGATGAATCGCGTGCGCCTCTACCGCGTTCTGATGGGATCGCTGGGGATCGCGTTCTTCCTCTTCGGGATGGCGTTGATCGTTTCCTTCTTTCTCTATCAGCGACCGCATTCGACGCCCCTGGTGACCACCGGCCCCGTCGGCCACTACTTCGTCGCGTTCGCGGGCTGTGCGCTCGTCGGTTGGTCGGGGGGACTGGTCGGCGCGGCGAGGGATCCGTGGTCCTCGCGTTCGGTCGGCACGATGACGATCGTCGCGCTCGTCCTGATGGCGGTGATCCGGATGGTCGCCTGGGTGATCGGCGACTACTACGAGTTCGCCGGCGAGGCGCTGCGCGGCGAGGTGACGCTCTTCCTCCTGCTCGCGCTCGCGCTGATCTGGACGAAGCCGACCGTGGCCGAGAGCTGTGTCGACGGCGCGGCGCGGGAGAGCGGCGTCGAAGGAGAGCGCGAGTGATCCTCCGCGGACTCGCGAGCCTCGTCGTCCTCGGTCTGCTCGCGCTGAACCTGCTCCTGCCGAGCGCGGCGGTGACGGCTCGCGGACCGGAGAACCGGGTGCGCAGCGACGTCGCGAGCGAGCTCGCGATCGGTCGCTCGCTGCCGCCCCTCGAGCTCCAGGATCTCCAGGGCCGCGTCCATACCCGGGAGGATCTCCTGGGTCACCGCGTCCTGCTGACCTTCGAACGCTCGGTGGACTGGTGTCCGTTCACGAAGGCGCGGCTGGTCGAGCTGCGGAGGGTCTTCGAGGACACGCCGGATCTCCGCATCGTGTGGGTGATGGCCGAGTCCCAGATCAACGAGCGAAGCCGTCTCTTCATCGACGAGCTGGGCCTGGCGAACCGGATCCTCTTCCTTGCCGACCCGAAGAGTGAGCTGATCCGCACACTCGGGATCCTGAAGCAGGAGCCCGAGGCGATCGAGCAGGGGGTCCCCCACCCCACGACGCTCCTGCTGGACGCCGAGGGGATCGTCCGATTCGTCGACGTGCGCGAGGACTTCCATTTCTGGCTGGATCCCGACGCCGTTCGGGAGGCGCTTTCGCGGGGTGACTGGTAGGTCGGACGGATTCGTGCCGTGGGTCACACGCGAATCGTCGAGCGGGGGCTCGTCGACCTGTTCGTCTCGTTCCGAAGCTTGCGGGGGCCCGCGGGAATCCCCATTATCTCCGGCGATTCGGTTGCCCGTGCGATCCGGATCAGCGGAACCGACACGGTTGCCCGAGCGTCTCGACACCGCTCGCGGGGATCGCGCGTGCTCCGGCCTGGACCCCTTGGACACGACACCTTGGACCCCCCGCTGCCGTTCGGCAGGCTTCGAGACCCAACTCGAAGACCACACATGGATTCACAAGAGCGATGAGCCGCCCCCTGGTAGGAACCCTGGCGTCGGCGGACGTAGATCGCGGAGGCAATGACCGAGTCATGATGCGTATTTCCAACTCGACCCAGAAGCGGTTGATCCCCTTCCTCTGCCTGGCCATGGTCGCCTTCGTGGCGGCCTGCGCGAGCAACGACGCACCCGCGCCGGAGCCGGAGCCCGAGCCGGAGTTCAACCAGGGTCCGCCGCCGCCGCCGCCCGCGCCCGTCCAGGACACGCGGATCCGCGCCGAGAACATCTCGATCTCGCCGGTCTACTTCGACTTCGATTCGTCGACGATCAAGCCGGAGTTCGCCAGCGTGCTCGAGGGCGCGGCCGACGCGCTTCGCGAGTCCGGCGCCTCGGTCACGATCGAGGGCCACTGTGACGAGCGCGGCTCGGACGAGTACAACATCGCCCTCGGCGAGCGCCGCGCCTTCGCGGTCCGCTCCTACCTCTACAACCTGGGCGTTCCGACCAGCCAGATGAGCACCGTGAGCTACGGCGAGGCCCGTCCGGCGGTGAACGGAACCGGCGAGACCGCCTGGCAGCTGAACCGCCGCGCGCAGTTCGTCATCCGTTAGACGGCGCAGCCGCTCGTTAAACGGCGCAGCCGATCGGGCTGTACCCATCCCGAGAGCCGGTGGATGCCACGAGCATTCACCGGCTCTCTTCGTTTCACCCCCTTGCCGGAGCGCGGACCACGCGCGGCGGGCGGAGCCGATCGGGCTGTACCCATCCCGAGAGCCGGTGGATGCCACGCGCATTCACCGGCTCTCTTCGTTTCACGCCCTCGCCGGAGCGCGGACCGCGCGCGGCGGGCGGAGCCTGGGGCCGTCCTTCGGACGGGCCACGTACGAGCTCGAGTAGGGAGTAGGGAGTAGGGGGGTAGGGAGCGGGGGCGACCGGCGCGGCGGGCGCGCAGCGGCCGGATCCGGAGAACCCCGAGTCCTGTCGTCCACCGGCCGTGAACGCGCGCCCTCGCTTGGCCCGCCGTCGGGCCCGGTGATATCGTGCGAATCCAGTCGCC
>JAUIMK010000115.1 GCA_030432735.1 bacterium | reverse complement strand
CGCCTTGGCCTCGCGGCCGAGCGCCTCGAGGTCGGCGTTCGCATCGGAGACGAAGACGACGACCGAGTCCGCGCCCGCGGCGGTGACCGGCCATCCGACCGCGATCGCGACGTCGACGCCGGCGATTTCGCGCATCGTGGCCTCGATCTCACCGAGCTCCACGCGGTAGCCCTGGATCTTGATCTGGTTGTCCATGCGCCCGAGGTAGACCATCGGGGACTTGCCCTGTCCGCTGCGCACGCGGTCGCCGGTCCGGTAGAAGATCCGGTCGTCACCGGGGACGTGGATGAACGCCGTGGCGGTCTTCTCGGGATCCTGCCAGTAGCCCGGCGTGAGCTGGGGTCCCGTCATCAGGAGCTCGCCGGTCTCGCCGGCGGCGACGGGCTGGAGGTCCTCGTCGACGACCCGCACCTCCATGTCGGGGTAGGGATCGCCGATCGGGACGAGTCCGAGCTCGCAGTCCTCCTTCGACCGCGCGGGATCCCAGCGGTAGAGGGTGCAGGCGATCGTGAGCTCCGTCGGCCCGTAGAGGTTCTCGATCGTCGAACGCGGCGCAGCTTCGGCCCACTGCTCGACGATCTCCGCCGGCAGGGCCTCGCCGCAGAAGAGGCTCCAGCGAAGCTTCGGGTAGGCATCGGGCTTGAGCATTCGCAGCTTGTTCATCAAGACCGCGGTCGACGGCACGGAGAACCAGACGGTGATCCCTGCGTCGACCACGTACTTGGCAGGCAGCATCTTCTGGGCCTGGGTCGGGATACAGACGCGGGCGCCGGACCACCACGCCAGGAAGAGGTCGAAGACCGACAGGTCGAAGGTCAGCTCGAAGGTCTGGGAGAAGCGGTCTTCGGGCGTGATCGAATAGCGGTCCGCCATCGCGACGAGGAAGGCGTCGACGTTTCGATGGGCGACCATCACGCCCTTGGGCTGGCCCGTGCTCCCGGACGTGAAGAGGAGGTAGGCGATCGCGTCGGGATCGACGGGGGAGGGCGCCCACTCGCTCGCGGGGGCGAGGTCGCCGCGACCGAGGACGCGATGGGGGGCGAGGTCTTCGGCGAGGTCGCGGACGTCGTCCCGCTCCGGGAAGATCAGGACGAGCGGGAGCTCGAGGCCCTCGACGACGTCGCGGATCTGCTTCTCGCCGTGCTCGTCGAGGACGACCGCGCGGCAGCCCGAACGTTCGAGCATGCTGCGCGTTCGCTCGACCGGGAACGTCGGGTTGAGCGGGACGTAGCCGTCGCCTCGCAGGAGGGCGCCGAGGATGCCGGTCACGACCGCGCTCGAGCGCTGCCCGAAGACGGCGGTGAGGGCCGGCGCATCGCTCGCGTGCGGATCCGCCTCGGTCAGCGTGGCAGCCAGGGACGCCGCGCGCTCGCGGAGGTCGCCGTACGTGATCGCCTCCCCCGCGACCTCGACGGCGACGGCCTCGGGCGTGCGCGCCGCGGAGCGGAGGAAGCCCGATCGAAGCGATCGATCCGGACCGTCGTCTTCGTTCCCGCGAGGCGTCAAGCCCGCGCCTCGCTCGCCGAGGGCGCGTCCGGGAAGAACGCCTCGATCAGCGAGTCGATGTTGTTGAACACCTCGGGCTCGATCGCCTCGATGTCCACTTCCTCCTCACGCACGCTCTCGATGAAGAGGATGAACTCGACGATGTCGAGAGAGGAGAGCAGACCGTCGTCGAGGATCGGCTGATCGTCGGAGGAGAGTCGGTCCGGCGCCGCGCCGGAGCGGGCCAGGATCCAACCCCGGAGCTCTTCGCGAATGGTCTTCTCGTCCATCACAAGGTAGGCCGTTCGTCCAACAGATCGATCTCCAGGAAATAGTCCACGACCTTCGCCGAAGCGGTATTGCGGAAGCTGCGGCAGGCGTCGTGCGCCAGGGCCATGGTGCGCACCTTGTAGCCGCCCGGAAGGCCCGCGTCGGAGTAGACCGAAGGGTTGTAGAAATCGCCCCATGAAGAGGTCAAGTACTGCACCAGCCATGTCTGGAAACGCTCCCTTTCCCCCTCGGTCCACTTGCTCACGTATTCCGCAGCGAGTTCGCGGAGGAACTCACGGCCGAATGCGAGATGCCTGGCCTCGTCCACGTGGTGGACCTTGTTGATCTTGGCGACGAGCGGGTTGATCCGCTTGTCGCTCATCATCGCCAGGTTGTAGTAGTCGCCGAGCTCCTCGACGATCAGCACCTTGCAGAAGAAGGAGATCTCTTCCTCGCCCTTCGCGTACTCGCGAGGCAGGACGATCTTCTTCTCCGGGTAGATCTTGTCCGCGTAGCGGTTGCAGAACGTCCCGAACATCACCATGTGCTTGTTCTCTTCGTCGATGAAGTGATGCAGGTACTCGGTGATCTTGCCTTCGGTGTTCTTGCGGTACATCCGGTTCATCAGACCGGAGATCAGCGGCCGCTCGCCGTAGAGGACGAACGAGAAGAAGTTGACGATCTCGTAGAAGCTGAGTCGTCGCTGCTGGTCTTCGGAGAGGCCGTCGTAGAGCTCGGTGCCGTGGATCGAGATCAGCTCGGGCGCCATGAACCACTCGGCGTCGGGGTCGAGCGATTCGGGCCAGTCGAACATGCTCTGGACGTCCCAGGTCTTGCGAATGGAAGCGTCGGTGAGGCGGGGGGCGAGTTCGAGGGCGGTAGCCATGGGGGTCTCTCCTGTCTGTCCTGCGCGAGCGGTACCCGATCGGGGATCCGGGATGGACGATCGGGTGGGATCGTGGGCTGGGCGCGGGCGAAGTATAGCCGTGGTGGGGCGATCGACTTCGAAGGGAGAGAGGCTGAAGGGCGCCCCCCGGCGGCCTGTAGCGCGTCTCTGACTGCTTCCTACGGTTGGGGAGTACCCGCGATTCCTCGGGAGGTGACGTTCCGTTTCCGATTCGTGAACGAACACGCAACGGACCCGCACCGGCGACCGGAAATCGAGGCGTTCCCTGGTGAGTGCCTGTCGGGCGATCTACGGGACCGCTTGAGTCGCAGGCCGCGTCACGGCGACGCGGCAAGCCCTTCTGCGGGGGGAACGCGCACGGCGTGCCGATCGGAAGGGGCCGAGGGGCGGGGCGCGCCGATCGGCGACGGGTTCAGAAGCCGCTGGGGCCGTGGCCGTCCATGTTCGTGAGGTGGAGGCCCGGTGTCGTTTCGTCGAAGGGCGAGAGGAGCTCCTGGAGGCCCGGCGACACGGCGAAGGCGCGGCGATTCTCGAGGACGAGATAGCCGGCGCTGCGGAAGCCCTCGACCCAGTCCGGGTGGGCCTGGTTCGAGCCGATCAGGTCGACGCCGCGGCGCTCCAGGAAACGCGTCGCGCCCGCGACGACCGCCGCCGCGTCTTCCGGCGCCGAGAAGGCGTCGGCGACGCAGCCGACGCGCAGGTCCCCGAAGCGCGGGTCGTCCTCGAGCTGGTTGTCCAGCACGACCGCCCAGCCGATCGTCTCGCCGCCGCGACGCATGCGCAGGCGGATGCCCGCCGGCCAGCGACCGTCCTGCGGCACCAGCGCGTTCATGGTCGTGGCATCGCGACAGGCCAGCGCCTGGTATCGGTCGCGATGGGCGAGCCAGAGGTCGTCCGCCCAGTCGCCGAAGCGATCGACCTCTTCGACCTCGACCCCGGCGCCGGCCGAACGACCGGACAGGCCGATTGCGAAGTGGAGCGCCTTCAGTCCGAGCCAGCCCAGACCGGTGAAGGCGAGCAGGTCCTGTGCCAGTCGGCGCCCCGGTGTGTCGCGCAGGTAGGTGTTGCGCCGGAGGAAGCGGAACGGGTGGATCACCTTCAGGCAGAAGGGCGTGTCGTGGATCAGCCACCGCATGGACATGACCATCTGCAGCAGCTTCGTCTCGTAGCCGCCGTGGCCCCAGCTGTAGAGGACCGGGTAGCGCTTCAGCATCTCGCGCAGCAGTCGCAGCCCCATCGTGGCGTATTTCGGATCGAGGAGACCCTCGGAGACGGGGCCCTGCCAGTCGCTCACGAGGACGTCGCGGCCGCGAATCCGCCATTCGTGGGGCTTGTGGGCGTAGGCGCCCCGGACGTGCCCTTCGTCGTCGACGGCCAGGTAGTGCTCCCGCCACGTGCGGAGCTCGCCGCGCTCCGGGAGCCAGGCGTCGACGGACGTCTCGTACCAGCCCCAGCCGGTCTGGCCCTCCAGCATGCGCTGGTTGAAGGCCGCGACGGCGGACTCCATTTCAGGCTCGTAGGGAACCACCTTGATTGCCATGGTGAAGAATCGTTCTCCGGGTGGGGAAGGCCCTGCGGCGGGGGCGGCGGAACATACCGGATATGCGTCATGATCAGGCCCGCACGCACCGATGAGATCCATTCGATCCGGGCGCGTTCGGGCGCCTGGCGCCCCCTTGCCGTGGAGGCGACGCCGTACGGGTCCGGATCGGCAGATGGCCCAGGAGTCTGAAATGGCCGAGACCCTCGTTTTCTTCCGGGACGACGACGTGGGTGAGTTGACCGATCCGCTGCGTTTTCACCTCGACCTGCTGATCGAGTTCGGGATCCCCTGCCACTACCAGGTGGTTCCGTCGTATCTCGACGCGGCCTGCGCAGCGGAGCTGAGGCGACGGAAGGCGGCCCATCCGGACCTCGTGCACTTCAACCAGCACGGACTCCATCACGAGCAGATCGTGGAGGGGCGGGTGGAGTACGCGGAGTTCGCGTTCGGACGCCCCTACGAAGACCAGAAGAAGGCGATCGCCGAGGGCCGCGAACAGCTCTCGCAGCAGCTCGCCGAGGCCTTCTCGTCCGACGTCTTCACGCCGCCGTGCCACAAGTACGACGCGGCGACGCTTCGCGCGCTCGGGGACCTCGGGTTCAGCGTGATCTCCGCCGGTCTGCGCACGGATTGGCCCGCCCGGGCCTACTACGGGCTGGGCCGCGCGCTCGGGCGGGTCGAGCTGCTCGGAAAACGCGTGTCCTACCACCGACGCTTCACGCCGGACGCCCGGTTGGCCGAAGTCTCCGTCGTGGTGGACGCGCATGAAGACGTGGACGGACGGGGCGTGCGGCTCGAGAAGACCGCCGACGACCTTTGGTCGGATTTCGAGGCCGCGAGACGCTCGCTCGATGCGGTGGGCATCATGACCCACCACCAGGCGTGCGAGACGCCCGCCAAGCAGGCGGCGCTGCGCAGCTTCGTCGAGCGCCTGGCCGCGGACCCCTCGGTCCGCTTCGGCGATCTCCTGGATCTCCAGCCGTCGAGGGCAGCCGCATGACGACCCGCATCGGCGTCGTCGCCATCGGACGCAACGAAGGCGATCGCCTGCGCGCCTGTCTCGAGTCGGCGCGCAGGGATTGCGAGGCCGTCGTGTACGTCGACTCGGGCTCGACCGACGACAGCGTGGCCGTGGCGCGCGGCCTCGGTGCCGAGGTCGTGGATCTCGATCTCTCGATTCCCTTCACCGCGGCCCGCGCGCGGAACGCGGGCTTCGAGCGCCTCTGCAGCGAATGGCCGGAGGTCGCCTACGTGCAGTTCGTGGACGGCGACTGCGAGCTCGAGGCGGGATGGATCGCGGCGGCGGCGGGCGCGCTCGACGCGGACGGCTGGGCGGTGGTCTGCGGTCGGCGACGGGAGCGCCATCCGGAGGCGTCGATCTACAACCGGCTCTGCGACATGGAGTGGGACACGCCGGTCGGGGAGGCCGCGGCCTGCGGCGGCGACGCCATGATGCGGGCCGACGTGTTCCGGCAGGTCGGCGGATTCGCGGAGGACCTGATCGCGGGGGAGGAGCCCGAGCTCTGCGTGCGCATCGCGGCGGCGGGCGGGCAGATCCTGCGGATGGACGCGCCGATGACGATCCACGACGCGCAGCTGGTCTCGTTGTCCCAGTGGTGGCAGCGGGGCAAGCGCGCGGGGCACGCGGAGGCCGAAGGGGCCGATCGCCACCCGGAAGCGAACGATCGCCGCAACGCGCGGGACGTGCGGAGCGCCTGGATCTGGGGCGGGCTGCTGCCGGCGGCCGCGCTGCTCCCCGCCCCGTTCACGGGTGGGCTCTCGCTGCTGCTCCTCCTCGTCTGGCCCCTTCAGGTCCTGCGGATCGGGCTGCGTCGGCCGAAGCCGAATTTCGGGCTCGCCGAGAACCTGCTCTTCGCCCTCGATTGCGTGGCCGGGAAGGCGGCCCATCTCGCGGGCGTGCTGCGCTATCTGCGCGGACGGGCGACCGGCGAACGCAGTCGACTGATCGAATACAAGGGTGGGGCGCGATGATGCCCGGTCCCGTCGCAGGGCTGCGCGCCCGGGAGAACGCCTCATGTGCGGGATCGTAGGCATGCGCCGATTCGACGGCCGCGCCGTCGACCCCGAGCTCCTGGGGCGCATGATGGAGCCGCTCGCCCACCGCGGCCCCGACGCCGAAGGCCGGTGGATCGACGACGGCGTCGGCTTCGGCCATCGCCGCCTCTCGATCATCGACCTCGAAGGCTCGCCCCAGCCGATGCGCGCCGGTCGCGACGTGATCTGCTTCAACGGGGAGATCTTCAACTACGAGTCCCTGCGGAAGTCGCTGCAGGAAGGGGGCTACGACTTCCAGACCGAAGGCGACACGGAGGTCCTCCTCGCGCTCCATCGGACCGAGGGCGTGGACGGCGTCCAGCGCACCAACGGCCAGTTCGCCTACGCGATCTGGGACGGCGAGCGTCGCGCGCTGATCCTCCATCGCGACCGGCTCGGCGTGCTGCCGCTCTACTACTACTGGGACGGACGCGTCTTCCTCTTCGCCTCCGAGATCAAGGCGCTGCTGCCGGCGATCCCTGGCGGTGCGCGGGTGGACGAGGCGAGCATCAAGGAATACCTCGCCTATCGGTCGGTCCCGGCGCCGTACACGCTCTTCGAGGGCGTGCGGAAGCTCGAGCCCGGTCATCGGCTGATCGTCGAGGACGGCGGCACGATGCGCATCGAGCCGTGGTGGACGCTGCCGACCGCGGCCGCCGGCGATCGTTCGCCGCAGGAGAGCGTCGAGGCCGTCGAGCAGGCCCTTCGCCAGGCGGTCTCGCGGCGGATGGTCGCGGACGTGCCGGTCGGGGCCTATCTGTCCGGCGGCGTCGACAGCAGCCTGATCGTCTCCATGATGACGGAGCTCTCCGGGGGCGGCCGCGTCGAGACCTTCTCCGCCGGCTTCGGGGATCCCCGCTTCGACGAGCTGCCCTACGCAAGGCAGGTGAGCGAGGCGCTCGGTACGGTGCACCACGAAGTGATCGTCGAGCCCGGCGACTTCCGGGACCTCTGGAGCCGACTGACCTGGCATCGCGACGCGCCGATCTCGGAGCCCGCGGACCTCGCGATCTTCCGGCTCGCGAGTCTCGCGCGAAGCCACGTGAAGGTCCTGCTCTCCGGTGAGGGGAGCGACGAGCTCTTCGCCGGCTATCCGAAATACGCCTGGGCCGCGCGGGCGGGGCTCGCGGACCTGCTTCCGGCGTCGTTGCGGGAGTCCGTCTTCCGGGCCGCCGAGCGCGCGCTCCCCGGACGCTTCGGAAAGGCCCGGATCGCGCTGCGGGCGATGTCGGCGCGAAGCGAGGCGGATCGTTTCCAGACCTGGTTCGCGCCCTTCACCGCCTACGAGCGAGACGCCCTGATCGCCGGAGAGGAGCGGGCCCAGCACCGGTCGATCACCGCGCGCAGCGAGGGCGACGCGATCCAACGCATGCTCTACAACGACTGCCACGCGTGGCTCACCGACAACCTGCTCGAGCGGGGGGATCGCATGGCCATGGCCGCCTCGGTCGAGTCGCGTCCACCCTTCCTCGACCACGAGCTCGCCGAGCTGGCCTTCGCGCTGCCGTCGGACGTGAAGCTCCGCGGCCGGGTGACGAAGTGGGTCGTCAAGGAGGTCGCGCGGCGTCACCTCCCGGCGTCGATCGTCGACCGGCGCAAGGTCGGGTTCCGGGTGCCGCTCGACGCGTGGTTCCGCGGCGAGCTGCGTGACATGGCGGGCGACCTCCTGCTGGGGCCGAGCTCCTTCGTCGGGAGTCGGCTCGATCGGGGCTTCGTGGAAGCGATGCTCGCGGACCATCAGCGTGGCCGAAGAGACGAGGAGATCCGGATCTGGACGCTCCTCTGTCTCGAGGTGTGGCATCGCGTCTTCTTCGAGGACGGCGCGCCACCGCAGGACTGAGCCCGTACGCGGCGAGCGAGCGCCCGCCCCGATCTCAAGTTGAATCGTGGGGAATCCGATCCGCTCGTTGGAATCGTCCCGGTTTCGGCGCCGCGTCGTTGACGCGACTGCCGAAGGCGGGCATCAATCCGTCGCGTTCGCATCCGGGTCCCCTCGTGCGGCGCGTGGAGACTCACCTCGAAGGCGGGGACGGCTTCGCCGATCGAGGTCGTCGAGGTCGAGAGAGGAGCGAGAGGCGAGAAGATGGCGGCACCCGCGTTCGTGACTTCCCTCGCGCAGCACGGCGATCGCGAAGCGCTGGTCGACGACGCCGGCCGCCGCGTGACCTACGCCGAGCTGGCGACGCGCGTGGAGGCGCTCGTCGAAGAGCTCGGGCCGCGCCGGCGCCTCGTGATGGTCGAGGTCGCGAGCACCACGCCCGCGGTCACGGCCTACCTGGCGGCGCTCCACGGCGGGCACGCGGTGATCGTCGCCAAGCCGGGCGACGTGTCGGGGGAGGGCTCCATACTGCAACGCTTCCGCCCCTCGGCGGTCCACGTCGCCGGCAGCGACGGCTTCGAGATCCTGCACGAGGACGATCCGGAGCTCGATCCGGAGCTCTGCGCGCTCTTCTCGACCTCCGGCTCGACGGGCAGCGCGAAGCTCGTGCGGCTCTCGGCGCGCAATCTCGACGCCAACGCCGAATCGATCGCGCACTACCTGGAGATCGACGAGCACGAGGTCGCGCCGGTGGTGCTCCCGCTCAGCTACTCCTACGGACACTCGCTGCTGAGCTCGCACCTGCTCCGCGGGGCGCGGCTCGTCCTGACCGAGTTCTCCGTCGTCGATCCCGAGTTCGCCGCGCTCTTCGGTCGCGAGGGCTGCACGAGTCTCTCCGGCGTGCCCTATACGTGGGAGCTGATCGAGCAGGTGGGGCTGCTCGGCAAGGAGTGGCCCGCGCTCAGGACGCTGACCCAGGCGGGGGGCAAGATGCCCGCGAACCGCGTCGCACGGATCGCCGGCTGGGCACGCGAGCACGGCGCGAAGCTCGTCGTGATGTACGGCCAGACCGAGTGCACCGCCCGGATGGCCTATCTGCCCTGGGAGCACACCTTCGATCACGCGGACTGCATCGGAATCGCGATTCCCGGCGGCGAGTTCCTCCTGCGCGACGAAGACGGCCGCGTGATCGACGAGGTCGGCGTGTCGGGCGAGCTGGTCTACCGCGGGCCGAACGTGATGATGGGCTACGCGAGCGAGCCCGCGGAGCTGGCGCTTCCGGCCGGACCCGAGGAACGTGAGACCGGGGACCTCGCCGAGCGCAACGAAGCGGGGCTCTACCGGATCGTGGGCCGCCTCAGTCGCTTCTCGAAGATCCTCGGCCTGCGGATCAGCCTCGACGAAGTCGAGTCGATGGCCGCGGAGCTGGGGGCCGAGCAGGTGGCGGCGGCGGGGGACGACGAGCTGATCGCGGTCTCGGTGCTCGAAGGGTCGGCTCCGCCGGAGCGGGTCGAAGAGACGATCGCCACCCGCTGCGGGATTCCGCGCGACGCGGTCGTCGCAGTGGAGATCAGCGGCGAGATCCCGCGCCTCCACAACGGCAAGGTCGACTACGTGACGATCCGGTCCCGCGCGCGAGAGATCGCCGAGGCGCGGGAGCGCGACACGGTCTCCCTGCGTGACGAGATCGCAGGCCTCCTCGGTCTCTCGACGCTCGCCGACGGAGAGAGCTTCTCGAGTCTCGGGGGGGACAGCCTGACCTACATCCAGGCTTCCCTGATGATCGAACGGCGCCTGGGGCAGCTGCCCGAGGACTGGGAGCGTCTGCCGATCGCGACGCTCGAAGCCTATGAGCGCGGGGAGGGCGCCGCGGCGTCGGCCTCACCGGGCGGGCGTCTGGCCATCGACCTCGACGTGCTCCTGCGCGCGATCGCGATCACGGCGGTCGTCTGGAACCACACGAGGCCGACCGGCTTCGCGCCGATCCCCGGCGCCATGGCGACGCTGCTGATGGCGGTCGGGATGAACCTCGCGCGCTTCCGGAGCGATTCGCTGTTCCGCGGCGAGGGCCTCGCGCTCGTGAAGTCGACCTTCCTCCGGTACATGCTGCCCTACTGGGCGCTGCTCGTGCTCTACCTGATCTGGAAGAAGAACCTCGACATCCCGTCGCTCCTCTTCGTGAGCGGCTTCTTCGACCACCGATCGCAGACCTTCCTCGAGCCCTTCTGGTTCATCGAGGTCTTCTTCCAGGTGATGTTGATCCTGGCGGCGGTGTTCTCGATCCGGCCGCTGCGCGAGTGGATCGAAGCGAGGCCCTACGCCTGGGGGATGGGTGCCTTCGGCGTCCTCGGCGCGCTGCACGTGGCGTCCAATCTGAGTCAGGTCCCGCTTCCGCCGATTCTGCTCTGGTCCGGGATCGTCGCCCTCGGCTGGGCCGTGCACTTCGCGAAGAGCCGTCCTGAACGACTGGCGCTCTCGGCGACGGTGCTGGGAATGCCCTGGCTGGCGCCGCGGGGCGAGGCCGTGGCGGTCGTCCTGCTGCTGATGATCTGGATCCCGCGCGTGCCGATCTTCTTCGACGGGTTGAAGACCCTCGTCGGCCGGATCGGGGGCGCGAGCTTCCAGATCTACGTCGGGCACGCGGTGATCCTGACGGCGATCGGCGCGGCGACCGATCTGCGGGGCGGACCGATCTTCCCGCTCGTCTGCATCCCGCTCTCGCTCGCGGCCGGCATCCTCTGGAGCGCGGTGCCGGAGCTCCGCGCCCGGTGGACGGGCGCGCGTCTCGCGACGCCTGCGCCCGACGCGATCTAGCGCGTCCCCGCTCCGCGCCCGGCGAAGGGGGGGGCGGTCGCGAGGATCGGGGACGTTTTCCGCGTGGACCGAAGGCCCGGGCAGATCAGCCCATCGCGACGAGCACCTTGCGCGGCCCGTCGAAGGGCATCCGGCCGTGCAGGCAGAGGATGTTGTCGATCACGAGCACGTCCCCCTGGCGCCAGGGGAAGATCACCGCGTTGTCCCACATGACCTTGCGCACGGTGTCGAGCTCCTCGTCGGACATCGGACTCCCGTCGCCGAAATAGCAGTGGGTCGGCAGCCGGTCCTCGCCGCCGCAGATCTGCAGCAGCGCGTCGCGGCGCTGGGCCTCGAAGTTCGAGACGTGCCAGAGATTCGACTGGTTGTACCAGACCGTGTCGCCGCTTCGGGGATGCTTGCGCACGGCGGGGCGCACGGACTCCGTCCGGAGGACGCCGCCCGGCAGCCATTCCCAGGTCATGTCGTTCTCGGCGAGGTAGCGCTCGACCTTCTTGGGATCCTTCGTCTCGTAGTGATCCATCCAGGTCTTGCCCAGGCCCTTCTCGGTGTCGGGCATGTTCTTCACGTACTTCACGCCGAGCTTCTCGAACTTCTCGCGAAGCTCGGTCGGCATGTCCCGGTAGACCGCGCGGCAATCGGCGATCGGCGTCTCGCCCCCCTCCGAGGCCTCGGTCTCGCAGAAGAAGACGAGCTTGCTCGGCGGCGCCTTCGCGTACGAGAGCTCGCTGTGCATCGTGACGCGGAGCTGCTTCGGGTACTCCGTCGAGGTGTAGACGTTGCCTCGCACCTTGGTTCGCGGCGATTGACCTTCGACGTAGGGCTTGAGCGCGGGCAGCAGGCCCCCGGCGACCTTCTCGAAGTCCTTCGGCGACGTGAGGCCGAAGTCGCGGAAGAGCAGACCGCCGTGCTCGAGCAGACGCTCCTCGAGCCACGCCGACTCCGCCTTGAGCGCCTTCAGGAGGTCCCGACGGCCCGCGCGGCGGGGATCGGCGGGGCGCAGGACGAGGGGAAGCGGGTTGTCGTCGGACAGCTGCTCGGTCTGGAAGAAGTCACTCATGAGGGATCTCCGGTCGTGAGGGTCGATGTGCGCGCGGGTGCGCGAAGACGAAGGGTGGGGGCTTGCATCGGACGATCGGCGGCGAGGCTCGAAGGCAATCGATGCGCGTTCATCGCTCGGCCTCCTGCGGCGGGCCGCCCCGGGTCGCGAGGGTCGCGAGAGAAGCCGGGGCAGGCACGTTCGCGGGATCGTTCCGGGCAGGCGGGTCGTCCTGGACGGGCCGGCGCCCGGGCGTCTCGGCGCGAGGGCGCTTCCGCACCGGCGCGCGCCGGGCCACGACGGCCTGGCGAGCCACGCCGCAGGCCGCGCCGCCCAGGAAGGTGAGGTACGGATCGATCGTCGAGTTCGGGAGCAGATCGAAGGTTCGCAGCGTCACGATCCAGACCAGCGCGCAGAGGGCGTACTGGGCCTGCTTGCTCCGGATGCCGTCGATGCGCAGCGCGGTGTAGAAGACCGGATAGAGCAGGAACGAGAACAAGAGGAAGAAGCGCGCGAGGCCACCGGCACCGAACTGGAGGAGCCAGAAGCCGTCCATCACGGAGACCGGGGCGCCGGTCACCGGGTCGTAGACGTAGTAGCGCGAGTAGCCGCCCCAGCCGAAGAGATAGCGCTCGGCGGTCCGGCCCAGGACCTGGTCCTCGGTCTCGATCCGCTGCAGGAAGGAGGCGCCGGTCTGGTAGCCGCCGTATTCCTGGGCGATCTCGGCGATCTGCTTGATCGGCACGAGATCCAGCGATCGGAGGAAGGGGTAGACGATGATCACCAGCGCCAATCCGGCGGCGAGGAGGACCTGGACCCGCGGCCGGAGCAGGAAGAGGATCGGAAGCACGGCCGCCGCGTAGAGCCAGACGGCGACCGACTTGCAGAGCACGACGACGACGGAGAGCCCCGCGACGACCACGCCGCCCGGCAGGTGGAAGGGCGTCCGGCGCGCGCGGTGGAGCGCGACCCAGGCGATCGTCGTGAAGAGCATGAAGGCGGAGAGGGTCAGGCCGTGGTTCATCAGCACGACCGGACGGAAGCCGCCGAACTTGAGCGACTGCATGAAGGTCGTGATGGAGGGCTGCGAGCCGTAGACCAGGGCGTGCCAGTAGGGCCCCGATCGCAGCTCGAAGAGCACGAACGGCACGTAGACGAGCCCGGCGATGCCGAGGACGCCCAGCACCTCGAGGGCCTGCTTCGGCGTACGAACCAGCGCGCGGCCGAGCAGGAAGGGCAGCGCCCAGCGAATGATCATCCTGAGGGCATCGTTCACCGTGTCGGAGACCTGCATGCCCGGGAGCACCGTTCCACCGAAGATCTGCGGATCCGGATTCGTCAGGTTGGTGACGAGCGCCGCCGGAATCATCAGCAGCACCAGCAGCTCGCCGCCGAAGCCGGGGCGCGCCGTGATCAGCCGCTGCGAGTGCATGGCGGCGACCATCGCGGAGCACGCCAGGACCGGGATGGTGTACTGGCTGAGGTCCGGGAGCAGCGGGATCGGGATCGATCGC
>JAUIMK010000485.1 GCA_030432735.1 bacterium | reverse complement strand
CCCTGCTCGCGCAGCCGGGGAAGCACCTGCTTGGTGTAGTCGCCCCCCTGACAGGTGATCACGACCTGGTGGCGGGCGAGGGCGGAGAGGTCGTAGGCGTCGCCGAGCGGCAGCGGCCCGTGCCCGCCGTCTTGCGACATGTCGGGTCCGGCCTGGCCGACCTGGCTCGTCGAGTAGAACGTCGTCGTCAGGCCCGCGAAATCCCCCTCGGCGCGCATGCGCTCGAGGAGTACGGACCCGACCATTCCCCGCCAACCGACGATCCCTACGTTTTCGATGCTCATGATGGCGTGTTCATTAGCAAAAACAGGCAGATGCGGCGAATGTGAAACGTCGTTCTGACTGGAACCAGCGCGCCTCGGGTCGGCACGAGCAGATCGGACGCATCTCCGTGGCGCCAGGCCGCTGCCTGAAGGCCCCGCGGGCTGTACGCTCCTCGGCGCCCGGCCCTCGGGAGGGCCGCGGGTGGGGGACGAGCGGGAGGTGGGAATGGTCGAGCGAGGGATCATGCGAAACGAGCGGAGACGGCGCGTCGCCTTCGGGCTGTCGGCGGTCGCCCTCGTCGCGGCGAACTTCGGCTGCGCGACGGGGCGGGTCTCGAACGTCGATGCGTACGAGGACCTGCCGATGAACCGGGTCGTCCCCTATCCGTCGCAGGAGGAGCTGCGCAAGCGTGCCTTCGAGCTGGTGATCGTCGACCGGCCTGCGGTGGGGATCGCGGAGGGACTGCTCGAACGACCGCGCGCGCAGGTCCGGCGTGCGCTCGAGGGCATCGCAGCCGATGCCGGCGCCTCCGTGATCGATCGCTCCCTCGGCGAGCTGGGGGCGCTGCGGACCGAGGGCGTGCTCGGCGAGCTCGAGGGGCGTGAGACCGAGGAGGTGACCGGCGCGGACTACGCGCTCGCGACCCGCTTCTCGAAGTACCAGTACGCCGCGACCTGGAAGAAGCCCTTCAAGATGCCGTGGCAGTCCGACGACGAGGTCGCCTCGAAGCCCGGCACCTGCGACCACACGGCCACGGTCGAGCTCGACGTGCAGCTGATCGAGGTCGGGAGCAACGACAAGGTCGCGCGGACCTTCGCCCTCGAGCACCGCGCGGAGCAGGAGACCAAGGATCTCGATCCGGCCTGCACGCTGCCGCCGGTGACGCTCACGGTGCTCTTCGAGAAGGCCCTCGACGAGGCGCTCTCCTGCCTCGATCTGCCGCTCGGGGAGGCGCTCGCGCCGCGCGGCCACCTGACCGGGCATCGCAAGGCGCCGGGCGGAGACCGACACATCTATCGGATCACCCTCGGCTCGGCGCACGGCCTCGAGCCCGGCGACACGGTCGAGATCCGCCGCGAGCAGCGCTCGATGAGCCCCACCGGCGAGGAGACCCGCGAGGAGCGCGTGATCGCGACCGGCGAGGTGACCGACCAGGTGCGCGCCCAGCAATCCTGGATCGCGGCCGACCCGTCGAAGGCCACGGACGGAATCCTCGATGGAGACGTCGTGCGCCCGGTCTTTTCGGAGGGGCTGCTCTCGAGCCTGACGGGCCCCGACTGCGACGAGATCCTCACGGAGCGTTAGGCGAACCGTCGGCCACGGCTCGCGCCTTCGAGGCCGCGCTTCGCGTTCGTCCCGCCGCTTGGTGCGGGGCGCGGGGCCGTCAGCGCCCGGCCGCCTCTTCGAGGACGCTGAACGCCGCGAGTGCATCGCGCAGGTCGTCGAGGGCCTTGCGGCGCGCTCGCCCCCGGTCCGACTTGGAATCGCCGCGCCCCACGCGCTGGCTTTTCCGCACGACCGTCCCGCCGGGCTCCATCACCGCGAAGGTGGAACGGATCTTCGCGACGTGGCGGCTCGCGACGTCCGCTTCGGTCAGCTCGGAGCGGATGTCGATGCAGATCGCATCGGGACTCTGGCATTCGCCGCCCCGCGTGCGCAGGCGCTCCGCGACGAGCCGCGACTCGATCCAGCTCGCGATCTCGCGGGAGGCCGGGTCCGCGCGGACCTCGAAGACGAGCGCGCGCCGCGCCGCCTCGTCGATGGCGCGCCATCGGGACCGGCGCGCTTCCCAGACGGCCCGATCGAAGTCGGTCTCGAGCACGTCGACCAGCGACACCAGGTGGCCGACGCGCTCGCGGCGAACGGCCGTGTGCTCGAGGGCGATCAGTCGTCGGAGCGCGGATCCCTTCGCGGTCTCGAGCTCGAGGTCGATCTCGGAGGCGGTGCGAAGGAGCTCCGCGCGGGTCTCGGTGGCGAGGCGGTGGCGGTCGATGCGGACCTCGGCCCAGAAGGTGCCGGCGCGCTCGGCGCTCCGCGTCCGACGCCAGCCGGTGAAGCGCGTGCCGGCGACGCGGGTCTCGATCACCTGCTCGAGGGATTCGATCGTGCGGCCCTCGGATTCCTCGTAGCGGTCGGTGAGCGCGCTCTCGACGGAGACGGAAAGCCGCGAGGCCACGTCCTGGAGGGCGTAGCGGGTCGCTTCGTCGAGACTCGCGCCCGAGCC
>JAUIMK010000114.1 GCA_030432735.1 bacterium | reverse complement strand
CTCACCCGCTGGAACAGCAGGTCTCGCCTCGGCAAACATCTCGTGGACGCCGAGCCCCGGAGCAGTCAGCCTGACTGCCACCTACAACCCAGCCACCACAGCTTTCAACGCATCGACTTCACCAACCCAGTCGCCTGCGGTCGGTGGACCGCAGGCCGTATCTCTTCGGCTCCCACCTGTTTCCTACGTCGGAGTTGAAGAAACCATCGCAGCGGTGATCCAGTCCGCGTATCAGAGTTCCCTGGGTGGAAGCGTGGGATTCAGCCTGACTATCGATGGTTTTCCTTTCTACCCGATGGGCGGCTCCCAGCCGATCGGAGCCGAGGTCGGCACCTCGCAGTGGACACCAACTCAACCGGGGGTGCAGACCGTACGTGTCGCGTACGCCTCAGCGAATTTCAGCATCAACGGGACTAACACCCAAGTCGTGAATGTCCAACCCAAGCCGGAACCAGACGCCATCACCATCACGCCTGTTGGTGGGGCGTCATGGAGTGCCGGTGTGGTCGGCACCCTCAAGTCGGGTCATTGCGTCCTCGAGATCGACCCCCGGGAGCGCCGCTTCTGGACGCCGAGCCTCGATCTGATGTTCGACGCCTCTTCGGACGAGCAGCCCGGCGAGACCGACCTCTGGGGCACGTTCTCCCCGCGCGCCGAGATCTGGACCGCCCTCGTCTTCGTGATGGGCACGCTCGCGATCGTGAGCTTCTTCGCGACGATGATCGGACTCGCGCAGTGGGCGCTGGGACATGCACCGATCGCCCTGCTCGTGCCCGTCGGCGCCTCGGTCCTCGCCGCCCTTCTCTACGTCGCGGCCCTCGTGGGTCAGGGGCTGAGCATCGCCGAGATGTACACGCTCCGCGCGTTCCTCGATGATGGTCTGCGCGAAGCGGAGGGACGGGGACCCTTCGCGGCACGGACCGCGGGCATGCCGCCGGTGAACTCGCACGACAGTGCCGCGCTCTAGCCCACCGGCGGCGGCGCGCCCCTAGAAGGTCTTGGTGGCCATCCAGGTCGCGCGCTGCTCGAAGATGTCCTGTCGCTGGGACAGGGCGCGCTCGTAGGAGAAGCCGAGGGACAGGCCGTTCCGGAACGGGACGCGCACGCCCCAGGCCATCGTGATCAGGCTCTCGCCGGCCATTCCGCTCGAGCCGAGGTTCGCGACGTCGGCTCCCTCGCCGCGCCGATCCGCGGTCACCGACGGATGCAGCGCGTCCTGCGCCGCACGCAGCGAGAGGCGCCCGAGCGAGGTATCCAGCGTCGAGCTGCCGTCACCGCCGTCGACCCAGGTCATGCCGTTCAGCTCGATGAAGGGGACGACGAAGTCGGCGCCGGGAATGCAGTCCATCTCGAAGGCCTGGTCGAGGTGGAGGTTGTAGTAGATCGACGCACTGTCGCGGTCACCGTCCACGGGGAGCTGCGCCCCGAAATCGGCGATCAGGTGGACGTCGTCCGGTCCATACCCGATGGAGACCGCGGGAATGAAGACGCCGCTCCCGCGCCCCTGGAAGATGTCGTCGGACCCGAGCGGGATCTCGTACCGAAGGCTCGGCGTGACGATCAGCCCGGCCTCGCGATCGTCGATCACCGCATACTTGAAGCCCGCGGTGATGTCCATGAAGCCCTTGTCGTTTCCGAGCAGGCCGTTGTTCGGACGCAGCACCGTGTAGCCGTCCTTGGTCGCGATGAACGCGAGCCGATCCGTGATGGCGAGCCGGGCCTGGAGCGCGATCACGCCGGCCTCACCGCCGTCGAAGATCGAATCGGAGGGGAAGTCGTGATAGATGCCGACCAGGTTGAGCTCGGTCGTGATGTACGGATCCTCGAAGAGGTACGGCATCGACATCGGCGCGACGTGCCCCTCCGGTCGCGCTTCGCGGTCGCAGTTGAAGTCCGGCAACAATCCGCTGCAGTCCTCGGCGGCGCGCGCCAGCGGAGCCAGCAGAAGGAAGACAGTCAGGAGGACGAGCCCGAATCCGATCGAGACCGCGTCCCTCGGTGTCGCAGCGACGGTCGTCGCGCCGGTTCGAATCTCCCTTGCCTCGTACATGGGTCTCTCCTTGGGGTGTCTGTTCATCGCGGCGATGGCGAAGCGCCATGCGCACTCGTAGAGGTGTGCAAGAGGAGTGCCACGCTGACGCACGCGTCAGTCAGGTGACGCAGAGTCGACGCGTCGTGCCTACGACAGGCTGCCACGAGGAGTCCGGCGCTCCGGGACTTCGCGACACGACGCGCGCGATCCGTCGCGGAGGCGCGCAGTCGTCCCTCCTGTTAGGCCCTTCGCACGCCTTCGACACGTCGTCGTCGGCGCTGGCGGCGCTGGAGCGACGCGAGCGCTCGGGGCTCGCGCAGCCTCGACCCGCCGGCCGGGCTTCAGAGGGACGGGGCGAGACCGAATTTCGCGATGGCGCCGGCGAGATCGAGACTCGTGACGATCCCGACGAGCTCGCCGGTCGACTCTTCCACGACGGGCAGGCGGTGGATCTGATCCGCGAGCATTCGTGCCGCGACGGACTCGATCGGCTCGTCGGGGCGCGCCACGACGGGGTTCGCCGTCATCACGTCCCGCACGCGGTGCGACACGAGCGCATCACCGAGGCCCGGAGCGTCCCTGGCCATGTATTCGAAGGCCGAGAGCGGAATGGCGTAGCCCGTCGAGTAGTAGGGCGCGGGATGAACGGGCTCCTGCTGACCCTCCCACAGGGTTCGGATCACGTCGCTCTGCGACGCGACGCCCACGAGCCGACCCGACTCGACGACCGGTGCCCCGGAGACCCCGTTCCTCACGAGCATCGTATCCATCTCGTGCAGATTCATGTCCGGGTCCAGCACGAGGATCCCGGTCGTCATCAGGTCCGCCGTCGTGATCTTCATCGTCTCTCGATCTCCGTGGGGACGCCCGGTCCCCCGCCTACGCTTCGCGACCGCCGTGGATCGACTCGACGCAGGTCAGCTGGTCGTGCTTGGGTCGGAAGCCGGCCTGCGTGATCTTGGCGGTGTCGACGACCTGACCGAAGCGGGCGAGATCGATCACGTCGTCCGGGAGGTGCGGCACCCCGAAGCGCTCCAGCAACGGAGCGAACGCGGAGGCTCCGACCGGAAGCACCGGCAGCTGCGAGACGTCGACGGCGCGGGCGGCGGCGCTCCACCGGATCTGTCCCTCCGAGGCGACGTTGAACGCGCCGGCCAGCTCGTGCAGGGCCGCGAAGCAGACGGCCGCCGCCGCATCTTCGGCATGCAGGAACTGGATCGGCGGATCGAAGCCGATTGGAAGCGGAACCGGCGCGCGAGCGAACACGTGGGAGAGCGCGCCACCGAGCCCGTCGCCAATGAGCTGCTGGAGCCGCAGGATGGACACGTTGATGTGCGGATTCCGCAGGGCCACGTCCCGGGCGTAGTCCTCGGCTTCGAAGAGCGAGGCCTGCAGGCTCTCCGGGTCCGGGACGCGCGCGGCGCTCTCCCGCTGCATCAGGCTCGCGTGGCTGTCGACCGGGTAGATCGACGTCGAGGAGAGGACGACCCAGTTGCGGACGCCGATGCCGTCGTGGCCGAGGGCCGCGCCGGTGCACATCGTGCCGATGACGTCGGCCTCGGTCCGCGCGGATCGGCGCCCCGTTCGATCCGGCGCCAGGCCACACTGGACGACGGTGTCGATCTCGCGGGAACGAAGATAGGCGACGAGCTCGCGATGATCCGACGAGAGGGGGATCGTCTCGACGTCGAAGCCACGGGGCGAATGCGTGCTCGGACGGGTCGCGACGGCGCCGACGAACCCGACCGCGGAGGAGGCCCGCAACGCCCGGAGGATCGGCTCGGCGATCGGGAGCTGCGCATCGGTCACGACGATTCGGCGAGACGTGCTCATCCTTCCCACAGGCTCCGCCGCTTGCGGTAGAGGTCGTCGAGCGCTGCCTGCATCTCGCCGCGCACGTGCTCCGCACGATCCATCAGCAGGCTCCGGGAGTCGGGCGAGCCGTCGAAGCGGATCGGCGGCAGGACCCGCGCCCGGATCTTCACCGGCAGATGCGCCACGGCGCCGAGCAGAGGCCCCAGCAGGAGCGAGTTCCACGTGACGGGCATCGTCTGGCCGCCGAGCGTGAGCGTGCTCATCGTCGGCGTCGAGTCCTCGGTCCCCATCAGGACGATCGGGACGATCGGCACGTCGGCGCGCATCGCGGTCTCGACGAAGCCGCCGCGACCGAAGCGCTGGAGGCGGTAGCGCTCCGAGGCGGGCTTCACGGGACCTTTCGCGCCCTCCGGAAACACGAGCACCAGACGATCGTCCTCGGCCAGGAGCCGGTGGGCATTGTCGGGATGGGCCACGACGGATCCGATGCGGTTCAAGGTTCGCCCCATGAACGGGATCCGGAAGAAGCCGTGGTGGGCGAGCATGTAGACCGCGCGCCGTTTCTCGACCTGGATGCCGTGCTGGATGATCCCGCCGTCCACGGGCATCATGCCCGCGTGGTTCGAGACGAGCAGCGCGCCGCCGTCGGCGGGTACGTGCTCGAGCCCTTCCCACTCGACGCGAAACCACGAGCGATAGGCGGTCGCGAAGAGCCCGTCCGGCGGGTGGCCGTCCGCGGCCCGTCCCCATCGGTCCTCGACGGACGTCGCCGCTCGCGGATCGCGCGCCGCCATCAGCGGGTCACCCGCATCGGCTCGATCTCGCGACCCGAAACCTCGTCCATCGTGAGCGCGACGAAGTGATGCTTGGGAGAGCGCACCCACGGCCGAAGCGGAAGCGCGTCGGCGCCGTCCTCGGGGTGCCGCTCGCTCAGCCGACCCGTGACGACGATGCTCCGACCCGTGTGTTCGAAGCCGTCGACCGCGCTGAGCACGAACGAAGCGGGCTCGTGCGCCTCCGCCGCCGCGAGGATCTGCCCCTCACCGGTCCGCACGACGACGTGGTCCCCGTCGCGGGCGAAGTTCACCGGGCGGAGGATCGGCGCCTCGACGCCACGCAGCGCGAGGATCCCGACGCCGGGCCGATCGAGGAGCTTCAGGCACTCCTCGGCGGTGAGGATCCGCGTCCCGTCGCCGGCATCGTCTTCGCGCATCGCAGCCCCTTCCGGTTCGGTCGGCGTCGAGACAGGACGCCTCCCTGATGGGTCCAGGAGCAAATATCGGGCCATCTCGCCTCAGCCAGATGGCCCGGAGGCCGGTGCCGCAGATCGGCGAGTGAGGCATTCCGGCACGGCTGAGCCTTTCCGACTCAGACGTACTCGAACGCCTCGTCGTCGAGATCGATCGCGGGGATCGTCTCCCGCTCGGTCCAGTAGTCCTGCGTGTGCTGCCACTCCGGCTTGTTCCCGCGCTTCGGCAGGAGGTGCATGCTCCGCATCAGGTAGTTCGGATTGAAGTTGTCTTCGTCCATCCACGGCAGGAGCGGCATGTCGGCGTCCTCCTCGCGGAGCCTGGGCGTCACCCGCGAGACCCCCTTCGCGTCCATGTGCTTCAGCAGGCGACACACGAAGTCACTCAGGAGGTCGGCCCGAAGCGTCCAGCTCGCGCGGAAGTAGCCGAAGACCCAGAGCAGATTCGGCACGCCGGTGAACATCATGCCGTGATAGGTCACGGTGTCGGCGAGATCGAGGGGCGCACCGTCGATCTCGAACTCGATGTCGCCGAAGATGCAGAGGTCGAAGCCCGTCGCGGTGACGATGATGTCGGCCTCGAGCTCCTCGCCGGAAGCGAGCAGGACGCCCTTCTTCGTGAAGCGCACGATCTCGTCCGTCACGACCGAGGCCTTGCCCGATGCGATGCCCTGGAAGATGTCGCCGTCCGGGACGAACGCGGCGCGCTGCTGCCAGGGCCGGTAGCTCGGCGTGAAGTGCCGCATGTCGAAGTCCGGCGGCAGGTGCGCGCGCACGCCCTCGATCAGCTCCTTCGCGGCGATGTCCGGCATCTCGCGACAGACACGCACCATCTCTTCCTGGTCCTTCAGGATCTTGCGGCGGGTGATCTCGTGGACCCAGGCCTCGTCGACCTCGAGCTCCCGCAGCTGGTCGGCGAGCTCGTTCCGGTTGCTCGCGGGGATGAAGTAGGTCGGCGACCTCTGGAGCATCGTGATGTGCTCGCAGTCCTCGGCCATCGCCGGGATCACCGTCGCCGCCGTCGCCCCGGAACCGATGACCAGCACCCGCTTTCCGGCGTAGTCGAGGTCCTCGGGCCAGGTCTGCGGGTGGACGATCTGCCCTTCGAAATCGTCCATCCCCTCCCAATCCGGCGTGTAGCCCCGGGAATGGCGGTAGTAGCCCTGGCACATCCAGAGGAAGTTCGCGGTCAGGCGAACGGGCTCACCGGTGTCCTTGCGATGCGCCTCGATCGTCCAGCGGTTCGTCTCGCTCGACCAGGTGGCACGGTCGATGTGATGGCCATAGCGGATGTGGCGATCGAGATCGTTCTCCTCGATCACCTCGCCCATGTAGCGGAGGATCTCTTCGGCCGTCGCGATCGGCGGTCCGGTCCAGGGCTTGAAGCGGTAGCCGAACGTGTAGAGGTCGCTGTCCGAACGGACGCCGGGGTACGTGTGGGTGAGCCACGTGCCGCCGAAGCTCTCCTTGCCTTCCAGCACGACGAAGCGCTTGTCCGGGCACTGGTCGGTCAGGTGATAGGCGGCGCCGATGCCGGAGATGCCGGCGCCGACGATCAGCACGTCGAAGTGTTCGGCGCCCGTCGAGGCATCCGCAGAGGCGTCGGGGGAGGTTCGGATCTCGTCGGCGTTCGCTGTCACGGCTCGGCTCCTGTCGGCCCCGCCGGCCGGGACCGACGGGAGATTCGCCCCGACAGGAGTGCAAGCCGCGTTCCGCCCGGACGCACGAAGGAGCGCCGCGACGGGCCCGCCGTGTGGCGGAGTGCCTCAGGCGAATCGCGTGGTGTGGCGGCGAGACCCGCGAGTCGCCGCCACCCCCGCGGCGCTCAGGGCGCCGGAACCGTGAGCACGGGGCAAGGCGCCGTTCGCACGACCTTCTCGGCGACGCTGCCGAGCGCGAAGTGCTTGAGGCCGGTGAGACCGCGCGTCCCCATGACGATGAGGTCGGCCTGGCGTTCGATGGCCTCGTTCACGATTCCCACGGCGGCGGGCAGGCCGATGGCCACGCCCTCGCACGCGACGCCGGTCGCCGAGACTTCCTCCGCCGCGGCGGCGACGCTGTCCCGTGCCGCCTTGGCCACCTCCTCGATGAGTCCTTCGGGCAGGGCGTACGAGCCCGTGAGCGTCGGCCCGGGCATCGGGA
This sequence comes from bacterium, assembly GCA_030432735.1. Classification (GTDB taxonomy): domain Bacteria; phylum Myxococcota_A; class UBA9160; order UBA9160; family UBA4427; genus UBA4427. The sequence continues at coordinate 6,263 of JAUIMK010000114.1, read as the reverse complement.
TCGGGAGGTCGTAGGCGTGGACGAGGACGATCTTCGAGCCGAGCTTCCGCGCGTAGTCGATCGCCATGTCCGTCGCGTGCGCGGCGCTCGTCGAGAAATCGGTCGCGACCAGGATCGTCGCGACGTCGAGCTCCTCCGGCTCGGTCCCACTCTCGGCAGCCTCGCGACGCGCGCGCATCCGCTCGATCAGGCGCCGGTTCTCCTTCTGGAAGTAGGCCTCCTCGATCGCGTGCTCACGCTCGCTCAGGGGGTTCTTGTAGGACATGGTCAGGATCTCCTCGATTGCGCAGACGAATGCGGGGTTGTCCCTTAGTCTACGACGTGTCGGCCCGCCGCGCGCGGTGTCAAGCCGACAGGACCGGAAAGCGCCCACGGGAGGAGCGGGAACCGGGCTGGCGCGCGCGGCCGGAGCAGCGCACGCCCCGCGCGCGGCCGATACGAGGCGACGACCGCCGGGTCGACCGCGGGGACCCGGCTTCGGCCCGATGCTGATCCCGGAGACCCGGGGTGCTATTCCGTGCGTATGCTGCGAACCCACCTACGGCCGCGACCGGCCGCCGCCCTCCGACACCTGCTCCTCGCCGGTACTTGCCTCGCGCTCGTGGGCGTCGCCCGCGTCTCGCATGCCGAAGACCACGACGCGGGCGTCTGGCTGGTCAACCAGGTCGCGGTGCCCCTCGGCGATCGTCTCTCGGTGCACGCCATGCTCCAGAACCGGTGGAACGACGAGGTCGAGCACTACGAGCGCACGCTCGTGCGGCCCTGGATCTCGTACGCGTGGCCCGAGCGGGGGCACGTCGCGCTCGGCTACGACCATCACGAGTTCGAAGGACCGGACCGCTGGGAGCGGCGCGCCTGGCAGCGCCTCGCCGTCCAGAAGCCCCTCGAGCGGTTCGCGCTCCTCGCCCACGTCTGGCTCGAGGAGCGGTTCTTCCAGGACACGGACGACGTCGCCGTGCGGGCGCGCTTCAACGCCGGCGTCTCCTTCGAGCTCGATGCCGACACCGCCGTCGTCGTGCGTGACGAGATCTTCTTCGACCTGAACGGCACGTCCCGGATCCGCAACGCCGGACTCGGAGAGAACCACCTCGTCGCCGCACTCAGCCGCAAGCTCCCCGGCGATCTCGTCTTCGAGGTCGGTTATCTGCAGCAATACGTCGACCGCCGGGGCAACGCCGACGTCTACACGCACTTCCTCATGACGGGCTTCAGCTGGCGCGCACCGCAGCTGGCGGACTGGCTCTGACGCGGGCGCCCGACCCGCCGAGCGGGACCGCTGGGCGGCGACGCTTCCGTGCAGGTCCTTCCTCGCCGGGTCACGCGCTCCGAAGCAGCGGCGCGAGACGCTCGAGGGTGTCTACGCTCGGCCGCGCCGGATCGTCGACGTCGAGCGGCTGGATACAGACGTGCGTCGCTCCGGCGGCGCGATGCTCACGAACGCGATCGGTCAACGCGGACTCATCGCCCCAGGCCACCACGGCGTCGATCACGCGGTCGTTGCCGCCGTCGTCGAGCTCCTCCTCCGCGAAGCCCGCCCGCATCAGGTTTCGCCGGTAGTTCGGCATCGTGAGCGGCCCCGCCATCGCCTGCCGCGCACGCGCGCGCGCCCGCTCCGGATCCGACTCGAGGAGCACCTTCTGCTCCGGGCAGAGCCAGGCGCCTTCGCCCATGATCTCGCGCGAGCGTCGCGTGTTCTCCGGCGGCGCGAAGAAGGGATGGGCGCCGAGGGTCCGCTCCGCCGCGAACTTCAGCATGAGCGGGCCCAACGCGGCGAGAATGACCGGCGGCGTCCCGTCGAGTTCGGGCCCCCACCACATCGCGGCGTCCATCTTGTCGAGGTACTCGCGCATCGACGGGAGCGGCGCCGGGTAGGTCTTTCCGAAGAGCGGCTCGACGGCCGTCTGGTGCGACACGCCGAGACCGAGCAGGAAGCGCCCTCCGGACTGGTCGTGCAGCTCGCGTTGAGCGCAGGCGGTCGCCTGTGCCTCGCGTAGATGGATGTTGACGACCCCCGTCGCGATCACGAGTCGCTTCGTATGCTGGAAGAGCATCGCCGCGTGCGCGAAGGGATCGCGCCCGAAGGCGTCGGGGATCCAGAGCGCCCCGTAGCCCAGGTCCTCGACGCGCTGCGCGAACTCGATCGCTTCTGCGGCCGAGAATCCGTCCATCCGCGTCCAGACGCCCGTCGCGCCGATGTCCATGCGAGCCTCCCTTTCGTCGACCGTCCTGCGGCCTCGTCCCGTGAAACCCCACTCTAGGCCGCCGAGGGCCGGCGCGCTGGCTGCGCGACGCTGCCCGGCTCAAGCGATCGGTGCCGCAGGACGATCTCCTCGACGGGGCCCGTCCCGCCCCGGAGGACAGCGCGATGCGAGACCGCCGATCGACCGGACACGTCGACACCGAGCGCCGAGGCGCCGAGCGCGCCGCCGTCCGCTGCGAGGTCGAGTTCCTCGTCGGCGGCGTCCTCTACGTCGCGACCGCCGAGAACCTGAGCGTGAAGGGCGCGTTCGTCGCGACCGAGCTCGGCGTCTTCCACGGGCTCTCCGTGGACGTCAGCCTGACCCTCGACGAGGCCGCCGACCCGATCAAGCTCGTCGGCAAGGTGGTTCGCCTGGCGCGACGCCGCGACGAACGCCCGGGCTTCGCGATCGAGTTCGAGTCCCTCGACGCAGCGACCCGCGAGCGGATCCAGACGGCGATCGGCGCCGGCTGAACGCGGTCGGCCTACCCGATCGCGGACGCGCGCGGCGCCTGCGGGTTGTAGTACTCGCGCAGTCGGCGGACCTGTCCGTCGCGCAGGTACCAGTACCCGACGTAGCGATTGGCGTAGGGCTCGCCGGTATCGAGGAAGCGCCCGTCGCAGAAGTACTCCGCGATCAGCAGCTGCTCTTCGGGGATCCAGTGCGTCCCGGTCAGCTGGAGATTCATCTGCTGGACACCGAGGTAGTTTCCGAGGTAGGCGCGCACGCTCTCGCGCCCTTCGACGACCATCGACTCCCCCGGCTTGAAGTACGGGAGCTCGAGCACGTAGTCCTCCGTGTAGTTCTCGCAGAGCTCGTCGACGTCCTGCTTGAGGAGCGCCGCGAAGCACCGTTCGACCACGGCGATGGCTTCGTCCATCGACGTCTTCTCGCTCATTTCGCCTCCTTGATCCGAGCCTGATTCGGATCCATCATCACCGCAGCCACGATCGTCGGCGGTCTCCCTTCGACGATATCGGATACGACCGGGAACCGAAGGAAGGGATCTCCGACATGCTCGACCGCGACTCGCTGATGCAGGCGGCCCGCGACGCCACCGGACTCGACGACTTCGGTCCGGACGACTTCGAGGAAGGCTTCGCCGTCCTGCTCGAGTCGTACGCGAAGGATGCGAACCTGACGGATCTCGGTCGCCAGCTCGCCCACGACGAGATCGTCGGCGACCTCGTCGGTCGCCTGCAGGTCGTGGAGCAGCTGAAGCAGCGCCCGGAGATCCTCGAGACGAAGCTCGAACGCCCGATCTTCATCCTGGGTCTTCCCCGAACCGGCACGACCACGATCCACCACCTGCTCCAGCAGGATCCCGACAGCCAGGTGCTCGAGTACTGGCTCGGCGTGGTCCCGAAGCCGCGTCCTCCGCGCGAGACCTGGAACGACGATCCGGATTTCCAGCGCGTCGCCGAGGTCCTCCGCCTGACCTACGAAGCCGACCCGGGCCTGCGCGCCCTGCACGACGTCTCCGCAGAGGGCGCCGGCGAGTGCCGCTTCGTGTTCCGTCATCTCTTCAAGGACGACTCCTACGACCACACGGCCTACCTGCCGAGCTACCGGGAATGGTTCGACGCACAGCCGATGGACGACGTCTATCGCTGGTACCACGACGTGCTGAAGCTGATCCAGTATCCCGACGACGTCGGCAAGCGCTGGATCCTCAAGTACCCGCCGCACTTGCGCTGCTTGAAGGAGCTCTTCCGCGAGTTTCCGGAAGCCTGCGTGATCCACACCCACCGCGATCCAGCGAAGGTGATCCCGTCCTTCGCGAGCCTGCTCACGCACTTCACGGCGGTCTACGAGAAGGAGGTCGACCCGCATCAAGTCGGCGCTCTCGCGGCCCGGCTGTGGAAGGAGCGGATCGCCCAGGGGATGATCGATCGCGCGGAGCTCGACCGCGAGTCCCAGTTCGTCGATCTCCACTTCCGGGAGGTGCTGGCGGATCCGGTCGGATCCCTCCAGAAGGCGTTCTCGGCGCTGGACCTGCCGCTCTCGCAGACCGCGATCGACCAGATGAACGACTGGCAGACGACCCATCAGCCCGAGCGCCACGGCTCGCACGACTACACCGCGGAGGCCTACGGGCTCGATCCCGAAGAGCTCTCCGACGCGTTCCGCGAATACCGCGACCACTTCGGCATTCCGAGCGAGTGATCGGATCCGCTCGCACGAAGCGAGAGAGAAGGAGCATCGAACGATGAGTCTCATGATGGAAGGCAAGACGATCGTCGTCGCCGGCGTCGGAACCGGCCTCGGAAGCCAGGTCGGTCGGCTCGGCCTGCGGGAAGGCGCGAACGTCGTGCTCGCCGCGCGGAGCCGGGACACCCTCGAATCGATCGCGAAGGAGCTCGACCCCTCCGGCGATCGAGTGCTCTGCGTCCCGACCGACATCACGGACGAGAGCCAGTGCGAGCGTCTCGCCTCGGAGGCCGCGAAGCGCTTCGGCGGGATCGACGCGATCTGCCAGGTCGCGGCGCAGGATCGCTTCTTCGGCGGCCTCGACGAGGTGACGCGCGAGGAGTGGCTCGCCGCCTTCGACCTCGGCGTCATCGGCTCCGCGCAGTTCACGAAGGCCTGCGTCCCGAGCATGAAGTCGCGGGGCGGCGGCTCGGTCATCTTCATCGGATCCCACGCGGCCTTCATCCCGCTCGTTCCGCAGATCGCCTACGGTGCCGCGAAGGGCGCCCTCACGAGCGCCTCCTACTTCATGGCCCAGGAGCTCGCCGCGGACAACATCCGCGTGAACACCGTCGTCGCCACCTACATGTGGGGGCCGGCGCTCGAGGGCTACATCAAGGAGACCGCCGAGGCGCGCGGGGTGAGCGAGGAAGAGGTCGCGGGAGAGCTCTCGAGCACGATGCCCCTCGGCCGCATCCCCACCGACGCCGAAGTCGCCGAAGCGGTGCTCTTCTTCGCCTCCGACCGCGCCTCGACGATCACCGGCCAGCAGCTGCTCGTGAACTCGGGCCTGGTGATGCGCTGAGCGCGAGGCGAGGCGTCTGCCCTCCCCTTGGAGGCGTCTCCTCGGGCCGGACCGATCGGAAGGGACGCGGAATCAGGCCCCGGCCATCCGCGCCGTCTCGCTCGGCCACGGCGCGTCGGGGTCCGCGACGACCGCTTCCGGCACGTCCATGCGGAAGAGCTCTGCGGCGTTCTTCCAGGTGATCCGCTCGAGGTCCGCGTCCGGGATTCCCTCGAACTGACGCGCGAAGTGGTCCTGGGTCGTCGGCCAGTTCGAGTCGGCGTGGGGATAGTCGCTCTCGATCAGCAGGTTCTCCACGCCGATCCGATCGCGGGTCTGGAAGCCGGTCGGATCGTCGATCGCGCAGAACCAGAAGTTGCGACGGAGGACTTCGGACGGCTTGAGCTCTTCCTGCCACGTGCCGTACATGGCCGAGTACTTGAGCACGTGGTCGAGGCGATCGAGCAAGCCGCCCACCCAGCCGATCCCGCCCTCGGAGAGGCAGATCTTCAGGTTCGGGAAGCGAACCGGGATCTGCGAGTAGAGCCAATCCGTCGCCGAGAACATCGCGTATCCGAAGAAGAGGACGCCGACGACGTCCGGCGGCGCGTCGTCGGAGGTGCTGGGTGCGGTGCTCGAAGAGCCGATGTGGAGGCAGACGACGGTCTCCGTCTCCTCGCACGCGGCCATCAAGGGATCCCAGTGGCCCGAGTGGAGCGTCGGGAGACCGAGCTTGTCCGGCGCCTCGGAGAAGGTCACGGCGCGGAAGCCGCGCGCCGCGTTCCGGCGGATCTCCTCGGCGGCGATCTCGGGATCGAGCAGATAAGGAATCTGCATCGGGATGATCCGGCCCGGGTAGCTCCCCGCCCACTCTTCGTGGCACCAGTCGTTCCAGGCGCGTACCGCCGCGAGCGCGACCTTCGGATCCTTCGGCAGGAGCTGCAGGCGCTGGCCCGCGAAGCCGGGTAGGAAGGACGGGAAATTCATCGACGCCCACACCCCCGCCGTATCCATGTCCTGGATCCGCGCGTGGATGTCCCAGGCGCCGC
>JAUIMK010000484.1 GCA_030432735.1 bacterium | reverse complement strand
GGTTCCTCAGGCTCTCGCTCCCGGCCGCGCCCTCCTTCGTCGAAGAGCTCGGCCGAAGCGCGCTCGTCCGCGAGCTCCACGTCTACGGGGGCAGCGTCCGCCTCGGCCACGCCCCGGGCGGCGCCGCGCAACACCGCGGCCTCGGCGCGCGGCTCCTGGCGCGCGCCGCCGCGCTCGCGCGGGACGAGGGCTACGACACGCTCTCGGTCATCTCGGCGATCGGGACGCGCGACTACTATCGCAAGCAGGGCTTCGCCGACGGCACGCTCTACCAGCACCGCGCCCTAGGCTGAGCCGAGCGAGCGCGCACGTCGCCGGGCAGCCGACGAGAAGCCTCCGCGAGGAGCCGGAAGCGCGGGCGCTTCGACGAGTCGCTAGCCCGCGGCGCGCGCGAGCCGGATCCAGAGCGTCGAGTTCCCGCGCCGGACGAGGAGCAGCGGTCGCTCCGACGCATCGAGCTTCTCGACGAGATCCTCGACGTCCCCGACCGCCTTGCGGTCGAGCTCGACGATGATGTCGCCGGCACGCACGTCGCTCTCCGCCGCCGGCCCGCCGGGGTCGACGCCGATCACGAGCACGCCCGCGACCTCGCCTTCGAGGCCGAGTCGGCTCGCGTCCTCGTCGGTGACGTCGCGCACCCGCATGCCGAAGCCGCCGCCCTCGGGATCGTCCTCGCGAACCGAAGCGAGGACCGGCTCGTCTTCGAGGCGTCCGACCTCGACCGCGAGGGTTTCTTCCTGCTCGTCGCGGATCACGACGATGCTCGTCACCTTGTCGACGGGCGTCGCCGCCACGATGAGGCGCAGGGACTGCACGTCGTCGATCGGCTTCTCGTCGAACGCGATGATCACGTCGCCCCGCTCGAGGCCGGCCGCCGCCGCCGGCGAGCCCGGGAGCACCGAGCCGATCAGCGCGCCCCGCGCCCGCTCGAGCCCGAACGCGTCGGCGAGGTCCCGCGTCATCGGCTGCAGTGCGACGCCGAGCCAGCCGCGGGTCGCGCGTCCCTCTTCGCGCAGTGCGGGCAGGATCTGCTTCGCCATGTTGATCGGGACGGAGAAGCCGAGGGTGTTGGCCTCGGCGCGGATGCGCGTGTTGATGCCGACGACGCGACCCTCGAGGTCGATCAGCGGTCCGCCGGAGTTGCCGGGATTGATCGCCGCGTCGGTCTGGATGTAGTCGTGATAGGCCTGGGGCACGATGTCGGCGAGGTCGCGGCGGTGGGTCGCGGAGACGATGCCGGCGGTGACCGTGTGTTCGAGGCCGAAGGGGTTGCCGATCGCGACGACCCAGTCACCGGGTCGGATCGCCTCGGAGTCGCCGAGGGCGACCGTCGTGAGCTTCACCCGGCCGGGGTCGACCTTGAGCAGCGCGATGTCGGTCTTGGGGTCGAGGCCGGCGATCTCGGCGGGGAGCTCCTGGCCACCGAGGAAGCGGACCGTGATCTCCTCCGCGTCCTCGACGACGTGGTTGTTGGTCACGATGTAGCCGTCGCGCGAGATCACGAAGCCGCTGCCCTGACCCTCCTGCTCGAACTGGCGTTCGCCTCCCGGTACCGGAGGCAGGCCGAAGCCCGGCGGGTGGCCGGGGGGCAGGAAGCCCTCGAAGCGGACGGTGGCGCGGGTCTGGATGCTGACGACGGCGGGGGCCACCCGCTCCGCGAGGTCCGCGAAGCTGGTGGGGATACCGAGGGGGCGTGCTTTCTCGATGCCGCTCTTCGAACGCCAGAACGCGCCAGGCCAGGCTTCCTGCTCGGCGTTCTCGTCGCGCCCGAAGAAGTCGATCGCGTGGGCCGCCGTCGGGCCGAGGCCGGGCAGGGGCGACGCCGAGGGGACATCCCCGAGTCCGAGGACGAGCAAGAGCACGAGCGTGGGGGCACCGGCCGAGACGAAGAGGCGTCGCATGGGAAGGGCTCCTTGTTCGGGGTGGGAGGCCTCGTCCTCCCGACCGGGTTCCACGGTCGACGCGCGCGCGAAGCGTAGCCTCCGCGGCGCGCGCGACTACTGGAGCGGGATCGTCAGGTGGTATCGACCGGGACCCCGCTGGACCAGGACGAGCGCGCGCGTGCGTCCACGGACCTTGGCGATGCCGCGTCGAAGGGATTCGTAGTCGCGCAGGACCTCGCCGTTCAGCTGGAGGAGGAAGTCGCCTTCGCGCAGCCCGAGGGCCTCGGCGCCGGAGCCGGCGCGGACGCTTCGGATCGCGTAGGCCTGCTCCTGCTCCGCGTGCTCGAGCTCGAGGCCGAGGCGGCTGTGTGCGATGCGCGACACGACGGTGAGGGGCATCTCCGCCGCGATCGCCCGCGCTTCGAGGATCTCGCCGTCACGGAAGAGCTCGAAGTCGACCGGTTGTCCGTCGGTCAGTCGATTGAACCCCTCGTTGAGGGCCGCCGCGCCGACGACCCGGTGACCGTCGACGCCGAGGATGACGTCACCCCGCTCGAGCCCGGCCTCCGCCGCGGGACTGCCCGGCTGGACCCGCTGGACCAGGACGCCGCGG
>JAUIMK010000113.1 GCA_030432735.1 bacterium | reverse complement strand
TGGAGCGGGTCGGGCGCATGACCTCGACCGCCGGGACCCGTCCGTTCTGCTTCTTGTTGACGAGCAGCCGGAGCGAGACCACGGCCTTCAAGTTGTCCGCGAGACGCGCTCGCACCTGCATGTGCTCTTCGCTCGGGAAGAACGAGACCAGGCGGTTGATCGTGGAGGCGACGTCCGCGGTGTGGATCGTCGAGAAGACGAGGTGGCCGGTCTCCGCGGCCTTCAGCGACGTGTCGACCGTCTCGAGGTCGCGCATCTCGCCGACCATGATCACGTCGGGATCCTGGCGCAGGGCCGCGCGCAGGGCGTCCGGGAAGGAGTCGGTGTCGGTGCCGATCTCGCGCTGGGTGATGATGCTCTTGTCGTGCGTGAACACGAACTCGATCGGATCCTCGACCGTGACGATCTTGCTCTTCCGGCGCGCGTTCACCTCGTTGAGCATCGTCGCGAGGGTGGTCGACTTGCCCATGCCCGTCGGTCCCGTCACGAGGACGTACCCGCGGCGCACGTTCGCGATGTCACCGAGCACGGAGGGCAGGTTCAGGTCGGCGAAGGTCTTGATCTGGAGCGGGATGACCCGCAGCACGATGTTGAAGTAGCGGCGCTGGCGGGAGATGTTGACGCGGAAGCGTCCTTCGCCCGGTAGCTCGAAGGCGAGGTCGCGCTCGTTGAAGTCGAGGTCCTGTCCGAGGGGGTCGTTCTCGATCAGGATTCGGACGATCTCCTCCGTGTCCTCCGGCGTGAGCACCTTGTAGCGGAGCTCGACGAGCTCGCCGTGAAAGCGATAGAGCGGCAGGTATCCCACCTGGAAGTGGATGTCGCTCGCGCCCTTCTCGAGACCCAGGCGGAGAAGCCGGTACAGCTTTTCCCGTTCCATCAACGCTCCTCATGGCTCTGGCCGATCCGATCGCCGACGGCCCGCAGGGCCCGGGCCCGTGAGCGGCCCGCTTCGACGTCGCGCCGAGCTGCACGCGCAGTCGCGCGCACGAGGGACGTATCGGCCTGCGCGGACGGCCCTTGACCCCCGAATCGGGAGCGTCGCCGCCGACGGATCTGCCGCTCCGGTCCGCTATCCTTCCGGCCTTCCCCCGGCCGGGGATTCGCGAGGAGGCCTCCGTGCGGCGTTCCCGACAGACGAGCGATGGCGCCCCGGGTGGGCGGAGCGGACGGGGTCGCTTGAGGCTCGACGTGCTGCTCCTGACCGGGGTGCTCGTCGTGGCCGCGACGGCCCGAGCCGAGAGCGGCCCGGAGGAGGCATCGGTCGATCCGCTGGTCGTCCCGGTGGTGCCGGGTGCGGCGCCGGGGAACGGCGCGCCGGGCCTCGACGCGCTGCTCAGCGTGCCGAAGGACTACCTCGAGCCCCGAGGGAGAACGATCGCCGGCGCCGGCGAGGACGAGTGGCGACGCCGCTTCGCCCAGGCCCACCGGCGCCTCCAGGGCGCCCAGACGGCCCTCGACGAGACCAAGGGCGCCCTCGACGAGGCGGCGGAGGGCAGTGGATCGAGCCAGTGGGCGGTCGCGCCGCCCGGAGCCGGGGGGGGTGGCAGCAACCCCACGGATTCGCCGCTCTCCTTCAAGCTCCGCCAGGACCTGGTCCGCAACCGCGAGCGTCTCGAGGACGCGGAGAGGGCGCTCCGGGATCTCCGGATCGAGGCCGATCTGGCCGGCGTGCCCCCGGATTGGCGGGACGATCGCCAGGTCCCGCTCGGCAAGCGGCTGCCCGACTCGCCCTACTACAACTAGAACGAGATCGATTGTTGCATGGCGACGGGGTCGGCAGCGGCTACACTGCCGCCGCTTTCGCCCCTCTGGGGGCCGCCCGGTGACCGGGCGGGGGCGGCGAGCGCCCATCGAATCCAATCATCCAGTCAGCCAGTCAGGAGACGCACGGGATGTCCGACGAGAACCAGAACAACGACGACTACAACGAGGACGGCCCGGGCGTGAACGGCGATCTCGGCTCCTGGCTCTACGTGCTCGGCGGGATTCCCGCGATGATCCTCTTCTTCGTCCTGCTCTTCGGTCTGACCGGCGCCTGCGACGGACGGAACATCCTCTTCCCGGCCTGACGGCCGTGTCGCGGGCTCGGCCCGCGCGGCTCCGGCCCGACGAGACGCTTCGCGGCACCTGCCGTTCCGCTTCCGATCTCTTGCGACACCGCGATCCCGCCCGGGATCGCGGTGTCGTCGTTCGGGGCCGCCGTTCGGTCGGCTGAGCCCGGATTCGACGCGCCTCGCGCGGGCCCCTCAATCTCCGCTGCGGACGGACCGATACCGGGTCCATGATGTCCTGGCTCGTCCGCATGCCCTGGCGCCGCATCGGTCCTGCGTTCCTCGCGAGCGCCGTCCTGGTGCTCGGTCTCGGCTGTGCGGGCACGCCGATCGGGGAGCCGATTCCGCAGGGCCTCGACTATTTCCGGCCCCCGCGCGCGGACGACGTCTGGAGCCCGAAGATCCAGGGCTGGCAGCGCCGCGAGCGCTTCGATGCGGCGCTGATCGCTCCTCTGGAGACGGGGCCCGCGGTCGAATCCGCGGGATACAGCGCGGCGAACGAGGCGCTGCCCGAGGACCAGACCGACGAGGCGGGTCTCCGGGCCAAGTACTTCGCGTTCCGCGCGGAGCGCAAGCGCGCCCTCGCCCGGGAGGTCGCCGACTGGATCCAGGCCGAGGCGAAGATCCACTACCGCGAAGACGGAGCGGTGGACCACTGGGCGACGCTCGAAGAGACCCTCGCCCGGGGTGGGGACGACTGCGACGGCCTCGAGCTGCTCGCCTTCCACGCGCTGCGTGATCTCGGCTTCGCCGACAGCGAGGTCTATCGCGCGATCGTCGTGCGACCGTCGGACGGCCAGCACCACATGGTGACGCTCTGGTTCGAAGACGCGGGGGATCCCTGGGTGATCGACCCGACCGGCGCGATGACCCTCGGCATGCCGCGCATGTCCGAAATGACCGAGTGGGTCCCGATCAAGGTCTTCTCCGAGGACCTCGAGTACACCGTCCGGGACCGCTCCGAGGTCTTCGCCCACTCGCACTAGCACCCGCGGACCTGGGGAGATCTCCGGGTGCGAGTGTCGGGACTACGTCGGATGGAGCCGCCCCACGCGCCATCCGATAAGCAGGTCACGGGACATCACCGCCTGGCGCGAGTGGTGCGACCGGAGGCCTCGCATCGATGGATCTCGGAACCATTCTCGGACTCGGGCTCGGATTCGGCCTGATCATCACCGCCATGGTGCTCGGTGGCGGTGTGATGCCGTTCGTCGATGCCCAGAGTGCACTGATCGTGATCTTCGGCACCTTCGCCGCGACGCTCACGAATCAGAAGATGCCCTACGTGATCAGCGGCTTGAAGTCGGCGGTCCAGGCCTTCTTCGACAAGTCGAGTCCCAAGGCGGAACTGGTGCCGCTGATCATCGATCTCGCCGGCAAGGCCCGGAAGGAAGGGCTGGTCGCGCTCGAGGGCGAAGAGATCGCGGACCCCTTCATGGCGCGCGGTGTGCGCCTCGGCGTCGACGGGCTGTCCCCCGAGCTGATCACGGAGACGCTCAAGGGCGAGCTCTCCGCGATGAAGGCGCGCCACGAGCGCGCGCAGCAGATCTTCAAGTTCATGAGCGCGACGGCGCCCTCGATGGGGCTGATCGGTACGATCATCGGTCTGGTGCAGATGCTCCAGAACCTCGACGACCCCGACTCGATCGGCCCGGCGATGGCGGTGGCGCTCCTCACGACCCTCTACGGCGCGATTCTCGCCTTCGTCGTCTACGGACCCATCGGCTCCAAGCTGGAAAACCGGACGGCGGAGGAGGTCGCGGCCAAGAAGCTCGCGATCGCCGGTGTCGAGTCGATCCTGAAGGGGGACAACTCGATGGTCATCCAGTCGAAGCTCGAGTCCTTCCTCTCGCCGGAAGAGCGGGCCGGGCTCAGTGGCGGCGACTAGCATGAGCTGCCCCTCGGCGGGGCGCGGAGAGGACTAGGCCGTGGGCCTCGATCCGAGCGAAGCGGAAGACCACGTCTGCGAAGAGGGCGCGCCTGCCTGGCTGGCCACGATGGGCGACCTGATGAGTCTGCTCCTCGTCTTCTTCGTCCTCATGCTCTCGTTCGCGAACATGGACAAGCAGCTGTTCATGGAGGCGATGGGGTCGATCCAGAACGCCCTCGGCGTGATCCAGGAGAACCCCGGGACCTTCGAGCTGAAGAGCACCTCGGTCATCGAATGGTCCGAGAACAAGTCGACGCCCTTCCTCGACATCATGGAGGCCGAATCCTCGGAGAAGGCCCCGACGATGGACCAGAAAATCATGCAGAAGGTCCAGCAGGCGATCGCGGAGAACAATCTCTCCCGGATCGTCGAGGCCGAGTCGTCGGAACGCGGCGTGATCGTCCGGGTGAAGGGGGGAGCCCTCTTCAAGCCCGGATCCGACAAGCTCCTGCCCGTCTCCTTCGTCTTCCTCGACGAGGTCATCCGGATCACCGAGGAGTTCCCCTACGAGCTCTCGATCGAGGGCCACACGGACGATTCGCCGATCTCGACTCCGCGATTCCCGACGAACTGGCACCTCGCGGCGGCGCGGTCGATCGCCGTCCTGCGGTACATGATCGACGCGGGAGACATCGACGCCAGCCGCGTCGCGGCTTCCGGCTACGGGGCGACCCGACCGCTCGTGCCGAACGACTCGCCCGAGAATCGCGCGGTGAACCGACGCGTCGAGTTCGTCTACAAGCGGGATCCCGTCGCCGATCGCGCGACCCGCGCCCAGCGCCGGGTTCGTCGCGCCGAAGCGCGCGCGGACTCGGGCGAAGGCTAGGCGGTCGCGCGACGACCGCGCCGTCGCGAACCGCTTCCCGAAGCCCTTCGGAAGCGCGCCGCCGTCGTGCTCTCCGATGACGAAGCGTGCGGCTCCGGGTTTCGCGCGCGCTCTCCGGGGCGTTGGCGCGAGCCGTCGTTCAGGGGTTCTCCCGATGGTTTCGGCTTGCGGCTTCGGAGTTGGAACGTGCATTCATTCCTGCTGCAAAATTGCACGAATATCGCTCAAGACGACCCCTCCTGGACCGATCGTTGAAATGTTCGTGGCAACACGGATTGCATTGCGGAAGGGAGGCCGTCGTGTCGAACGACGAGGTCGGCAAAGATTTCCGGGTCGAACGCGAGCCCGGTACTTCGGGGCGAACGAGCGCGACGCGCGACGCCGTGAAGATCCTCGTCGTCGACCCGATCCTCGGATCGCGCTTCTCCCTCGTTCGGGCGGCCTCGCAGCCGGGCTTCGTCGTCGACGCCTGCGCCACGCATGAAGCGGCCTTCGGGCATCTCGCGAGGGCCGACTACGCGCTCGTGATCGCCGACGAGTTCCTCGGCGCGGTGACCGGCCTCGCGTTCCTCGAAGAGGTCCTGCGCCGCCACCCCCGGACGGCTCGCGTCCTCGTGACCGGGGAGAACCGTTTCGATCGGAAGCGCGACGCGATCGAGCGCGCTGGACTGATCTTCGTGCTCGCGAAGCCCTTTCGTGTCGACGGGCTGCGTCGGACCCTGCTCGATCTCTTCGGCCGGCCCAGCGACTTTGCGGGCTGGAACGGCGCGGCCGTGCTGCGCACGGCCGCGCGCTCCGAAGAAGGGCAGGCTCGCGACGAGAGCCGGCGGTACGAAGTCCTGGTCCGGGGCGTCCTGGCCGGATTGAATTCCTGCGCGACGGAGGCCGAGATCTTCGAGCTGCTCCGCGTGGAGCTCGCGGGTGCGTTCGGCGCGACGCGTTGGCTCTGGATCGACGAAGAGCGCCGCCTCGCGACGCGACTCACCGGCGACGCGGCCCTCGCAGAGGCGGTCGAGCTGGACGCGCTTGCCGAGATCGATCTCGCCTGTCGGGCGGAAGCGAATCGGAGCCTGCGGGTCGCGCGGCTCGAGGCCGCCGAGCCGATGGACCGGACTCTTCACGGCTCGGAAGCGTGTCTCGGGTTCGGGCTCCGGGTCGGAGGCGAGCGCGTCTGGACCGGATTGGTCCGGGTGCAGCGCGCGGAGGCCGCAGCGTGTCTTCGAGTCCTGCGTGAGCTGACCCGCGGCTTGCAGCTCGCGGTTCAGCGGGTCCGCGTCGCCCGGGCGCGGTCGATGGCGGCTCACGATCTCGCTCGCCGCGTCTCACAGGATCTGCGGACGCCCGTGGGCGCGCTCGCCCACGCGGTCGATCTCCTGCGCGGTGAGGCCGAACGCGCGGGGCTCCCCGTGGAGTGGGTGGACCGGATTTCGTCGGAATCGGAGCGCGTGGTGCGCGTCGTCGAGCATCTCGAAGGGGAGATGCTCACGTCGCCGCTTCGCGTGGATGTGCAGGCCGGCTGACGCCGGTGGGTTCGCGCCGGTCTCGACCGGCGCCGTCTTGGATGGGAGGCACACGGAAAGTGGCCAGGATCTTGATCGCGGATGGGGAAGAGAATTTCGTTCGGCAGGCGGCGGCGACGCTCCATCTGAACGGGCACGAGGTCTCGAGCTGTCGAGGCGTCGAGGAAGCCTTGCGAGTGGCATCGACCCAGGCCCCGGAGCTGGTCCTCGCGGACCTGCAGCTCGCGGGCGGCGGTGGTTTCGAACTCCTCGATCGGATCAAGGCCGCCGGGCTCGCGAGCGGCGTGATCGTGACGACCAGTCTCGGCAGCATCGAGAGTGCCGTCGAGGCGATCCAGCGGGGCGCGCTCAACTATCTCCGGAAGCCGGTCGAGCGCGACGATCTCGTGGCGACGGTCGAAGACGGGCTCTCGAAGGCCCAGGCGAGCTCGCCCGGTCGCCCGGTCTCGGCCGCGGAGGCGGAGAGCGAGGATCTCTCGGCGCTCACCGGAATCGTCGGCACCTCTCGCGCAATGGAAGATCTGCTGCGCCTCGTCGAGAAGGTGGCGGACACCGACAGCTCGGTCCTGATCACCGGGGAGACCGGCGTCGGCAAGGAGCTGATCGGTCGCGCGATTCACCGACTCTCGCGGCGCTCCGATCGGGTCTTCTGCGCGGTGAACTCCGCTGCCTTCCCCGAGACGCTCCTCGAGAGCGAGCTCTTCGGTCATCGACGGGGCGCCTTCACCGGTGCGACGGCGAACAAGAAGGGGCTCTTCGAGTTCGCGCACGAAGGCACCGTCTTCCTCGACGAGGCGGCGGAGATGCCGCTCTCGATGCAGGTGAAGCTCCTGCGATTTCTGCAGACCGGCGAGGTGCGGCCCGTCGGCGACGAGACGACGCGATACGTCGACGTCCGGCTCGTGGCGGCCACCAACAAGAACCTGGAGCGCGAGGTCGCGCAAGGCACGTTCCGCGAGGACCTCTACTACCGGCTCGCGGTGATCCCGATCCACGTGCCGCCGCTCCGTGAGCGACCGGAGGACGTTCGCGCCCTCTCGAACCATTTCCTGCGGCGCTTTGCCGAGCGGGCGGGCAAGCCGGTCGAACGCATCTCGACCGACGCCATGGAGCTCCTCGCCGGCTACGCGTGGCCCGGCAACGTGCGGCAGCTCGAGAACTCGATCGAGCGCGGCGTGGCGCTCTGTCAGGGAGAGGAGATCCGCGTCGAGGATCTCCCGGTCCGCCTGAAGGAAGAGTCGCTCGTCCGCGAGGGAGAGACGATCCACAGTCTCCAGGTCATGGAACGCTCCCACATCCTGAACACCCTCGAGCAGGTCAACTGGAATCGCAAGCGCGCGGCCGCGCTCCTGCAGATCTCGACCACGACGCTCTGGCGTCGGTTGAAGGAGTTCGGGATCGAGACCGACGGGTCGCGCCGCCCCGCGAGCATTCCCTCGGTCTCCCGCTGAGCGCGAGCAGATCGAAACCGTCGCGCATCGCGCGCGATTGAGCACTCACGGGGTCCCTGCGCGGACCCCTCCTACGGAGCAGATGGATGGCCAAGGACAAGGGCAACGAAACGGAAGCCGAGCAGATCGAGGAGACGTCTTCTGGCGGTGGCAAGGGCGGGCTGGTGATGATCATCGCCGCGGCGCTGATCTCGCTGGGGCTCGGCGCCGGGGGCGCCTTCTTCTTCGCGAGTCAGCAGCAGCCTCCGCCGGCGCAGACCGTGCAGCAGACGATCGAGGCGGAGCTGGCGGCCGAGAAGGCGGCGGCGAAGCAGCGCGCCCTCACGGAGGATTTCAAGGAGCGCCTCTACGGACTCGACCCCTTCGTCGTGAACGTCACGGGAGATGGGTACAACCGCTTCTTGAAGCTGCGGGTCGAGCTCGAGACCACGGATAGCGACGTCAAGGAAGAGATCGACGCGCGGCTGCCGCAGGTACGGGACGCGCTGATCGTGCTCCTCTCGAGCAAGCAGCTCTCGGACATCACGGATTTCGAGGGCAAGGCACTCCTCAAGGAGGACATGCTCGAGCGCGTCAACGATCTCCTCGATTCGGGGCAGGTGCGTTCGATCCTCTTCACGGAGTTCGTGGTCCAGTGAGATCGACCGGGGCGGAAGAAGCGGTTCTCTCTCGCGAGGAGCTCGATGCGCTCCTCGAGGAGATGCCGAAGGTCGTTGCCGACCGGGAAGCGGACATCGAGTCGCACCGACCCCGCTATGCCGAGATCGACCTGCAGCGCGCGAACGAGGATTTCGCCTTCGAACAGGGGCTCGCGCTCTCCAATCAGTATCAGCGGGTGATCGGATTCACGCTGATCGGCCACCGCGAGATCGACATGTCCGAGCTCGCCGAGCTGATGCTGCCGACCGACCTGGTCGCGGCCTATCAGATCCTGCCGAAGGGACTCGAGGGCTACCTGCTGATGTCGCGGCCCTTCTTCTTCCAGCTGCTCAGCATGAGCTTCGGCTCCGGACCGACGCTCAAGCCGACGAGGCCCCCGACCCGCGAATACTCGCGGATCGAGCGGCGCTTCTACGTCCGGGCGGCGACGGAGATGCTCGCTCAGATCGAGCGGGCCTGGAACAAGGTGGCGGCGACGAAGCTGTCCTTCGCAGGCCTCGTCAGTCGAGCGAGCGTCGCCGACAGCCTCGGCGGCTTCGCGGTGCTCGCGACCTTCGACGTGAAGGGATTCTCGGAGGCCTGTCGGGTTCGGATCGCGATTCCGGTGAGCGCCTTCGGTGCGAAGGAGGCGGTCGGGGCGAACGCTTCGTCGGCGCTCGGCGCCGGAGTGAACGCCGGCGTCTCGCTCATGGACGTGCCGATCCGGCTGCGAGCGCAGGTGGGGACCGCCGAGCTCTCCCTCGCCGAGGTCGGCCGGCTGGCGCCGGGCTCCGTCATCCCCCTCGACGTGCCGTCCGACGGCGCGCTCACGGTGCGGATCGGGACGCAGGAAAAATTCAAGGGGATCGCCGGAACCCAGGGCGGCAAGCGCGCCGTCCAGCTCGGTGATCGTATCCGTGACGTGGAGTAGGGATTGATGAGCGACGAGAGCGAAGAGCTGCCGGAGATCGACGAGGAACTCGTCGGCGCCGACGCCGAGAAGCCCGAGGAGATCGAGGCGCCCGCCGCCGGTCCGCCGCCGGATCTCGGACTGATCATGGAGGTCCCCCTTCGCCTGAGCGTCGAGGTGGGCAGTGCTCATCTACCCGTGCGCGACGTGCTGGCGTTGTCGAAGGGATCGATCGTCGAGCTCGATCGCGGAAGCGGGGAGCCGGCGGACATCTACGTGAACGATCGCCTGATCGCCCGCGGCGAGATCTCGAACGAAGACGATCGGGTCGCGGTGCGCATCACCGAGCTCATCGCGAAGAACGCCGCGGCGGTCGGCTGAGGCCTCGCGCCCGGTTCGGAGGATTCCATGATCGAGACCGTTGCCGCACTCTGCGTCGTCCTGGGAGCCATCGTGCTCCTGCGAGGCGCACTCGTGCGTTTCGGGCTCGCTTCCGAAGGAGGAGGTCCCACGAGACGCATTCGCGTCCTCGAGTCGACTCCGCTGGGTCCCAAGCAGCGTCTCCATCTCGTCGAGGTCGACGGGCGCCGTCTGCTCCTCGGCGCGAGCGAGCAGGGCATCGCGCGTCTCGCGCGACTGCCCGACGGCATCGCCGAACAAGGCACGCCTTCGCTGGACGTCGACGGAACGGCACCGCGACCCGCCGGCCGGCCGAAGCTGACGAGCGTCCTCCAGGCCTTTGCGGGCTGGCTCCCGCTCTTCGCCTTCGCGCTCGTGGTCGTCGCGGCGCCCGAGATCTCCGCCCAGGAGGCGGCTCCGGCCTCGCCGACCTTCTCCGTCTCGATCGACGGCGCGACGGCACCGGACAAGCTCTCGGACACGCTCAAGATCGTCCTCGTCCTGACGGCGATCTCGATCGCGCCCTCGCTGCTGCTGATGGCGACCTGCTTCACCCGGATCCTGATCGTGCTCGCGCTCCTGCGACAGGCGATCGGGACCGCGACGCTTCCGCCGAATCAGGTGCTCGTGGGCCTCGCCCTCATGACGACGGTCTACGTCATGACGCCGGTGGGAGAGGTGGTCTACGCCGAATCGCTGCAGCCCTACATGGCCGAGGAGATCGGAGGGGACGTGGCGATCGAAAGGGGGCTCGCCCCGGTTCGCGACTTCCTGCTCGCGCATACGCGTGAAGAAGACCTGCTGCTCTTCGTCGAGATGAAGGGGGAGGCGATTCCCGAGAAGGCGGAAGAGGTGGCGATGCCCGTCCTCATGCCGGCGTTCATGATCAGCGAGCTCCGCACCGCCTTCGAGATCGGGTTCATGATCTATCTCCCGTTCCTGGTCGTGGATCTCGTGATCGCATCGATGCTCATCTCTCTCGGCATGATCATGCTGCCGCCCGTGATGATCGCGTTGCCCTTCAAGCTGATGCTCTTCGTCCTGGTCGACGGATGGAATCTCACACTGACCGCGCTCGTGACGGGGCTGCAGTAGGCGCGCTCGGACGCGAAGGAGGGGACGATGTCCCTCGAACAGCTGGGAACGGTGATCCAGGACATGATGATGACGACGCTGATCGTCTCGGCGCCGGCGCTCCTCGTGAGCCTGATCGTCGGTCTGATCATCGCGATCTTCCAGGCGGCGACCCAGATCAACGAGCAGACGCTGACCTTCGTGCCGAAGATCGTCGCGGTCTTCGCGGTCTTCGCCGGATTCTTCCCGTGGATGATGCAGCTCATGATGGAGTTCTCCGGCCGGGTCATGCAGATCGTGGCGGCGACCGGGGGGCCTTGATCGCCGTGCGCTCCTGGGACGAGAAGGAATGCGTGCTCGCCACCGGCGGCCCGAAGGGCGGTGGGGCGTGAGCTTCGAGGTCGGACTGATGCCGGTCCTGTGGGCGCTGCTCGGCAGCGTCCGGATCTTCGTGATGATGATCGCGGGGCCGCTCTTCAGCCACCCTGCGCTGTCGATGCGGATCCGCATGATGTCCGCGGTGATGGTCGCCTGGGTGGCGGCGCCGGTCGGTGCGCCAGCGCTCCAGGCGACGCAGTGGGACGTGGGCACGCTGGCCGGTGCCGTCGTCGTCGAAGTGATGATCGGCCTCGTGATCGGCATCGGCTCCGGGCTGGTCTTCGCGGGCTTCCTCCAGCTCGGCGAGTTCGTCGCGATCCAGGGCGGGCTCGGTGCCGCACGAAGTCTCGACCCGACCAGCGGCGCTTCCTCCGTCGCGATCGGCACCGCCTTCAACACGTTCGCGATGCTCATCTTCCTGATCATCGGTGGGCATCACGAGCTGCTGCGCGGCGCGGTCGCCTCCTTCGAGACGCTGCCGATCGGCGGGGACCTCCCGAATGCCGGCGTCTACCGGGAAATCGCGGCGCTCGGCAGCATCGTCTGGGAGCTGGCGTTCCAGCTCGCCGCCCCGATCACCGTCGCGATCTTCGTCCAGAACATGGCGACGGGCGTGCTCGCCCGTGCGATGCCGCAGCTGAACCTGCTGCTGGTGAACCTTCCCTTGCACGTCGGGATGATGCTGCTCTTCGTGGGGCTCGGTGCCACGGAGTTCGTGCACGCGTTCAAGGACGTCCTCGAGACCTGGCCCAGCCGGGTCTTCGCTGTGCTGGTGGAGAGCGGCGTTGGCGGATGACGCGGAGAAGACAGAGGCGGCCACGCCCAAGAAGAAGGAAGACGCTCGGCGCAAGGGGCAGGTCGCCCAGAGTCGTGACGTCTCGACGGTGGTCCTTCTCGTCGCGGCCACGCTCGCGCTCACTTCGCCCCTCGGCGCGCGGCTGGCCGAGACCGTCCGGGACACGGCGCTCGTCGCGTGGGGCGGGATCTGGATCGTGCCCGACTCCGTCGCCGACTATCACGCGGTCTTCCTCAAGGTCAGCGTCGTCGTGCTCACGGCGCTCGCGCCCTTCGCGCTCCTCTTCGTGGTCGTCGGCATGGCGGGGAACCTGGTGCAGATCGGTTGGATGGTGTCGCCGGAGGCGCTCCAACCGAAGTTCGAGAAGCTGAACCCGCTCTCGGGACTCAAGCGAATGGTGAGCCTCGACAAGCTTTACGAGCTCGCGAAGTCTCTCTTCCGGCTGATCGTCGTGGTGCTGATCCTCGTCTGGCTGCTCCGGCCGAGCCTTCCCGAGGTGCTCACGCACATCGGTGCGTCGCCGGTGTCGATCGGCATGCTGGGCGGAGACCTGCTCGAACGGACGATCTGGACCGTGCTGGCGGTCTTCGCCGTCTTCGCCGTCGTCGACTACGTGTGGCAGCGCTACCAGCACGAGAAGAAGCTGCGCATGACCAAGCAGGAGGTGCGCGACGAGACGAAGCAGCGCGAGGGAGACCCGAAGGTGAAGAGCCGGATCCGTCAGATCCAGCGCGAGGTCGCCCAGCGTCGCATGTTCGAGGCGATCGCGGACGCGGACGTCGTGGTCGTGAATCCGACCCACTACGCGGTCGCGCTCCAGTATCGCCCGCCGGAGCAATCCTCACCGAAGGTGCTCGCCAAGGGACGCAACCATGTCGCCCTCCGGATCCGCCGGCGGGCAGAGGAGCTCGGGATTCCGATCGTCGAGAACAAGCCGGTCGCCCAGCTGCTCTACCGAACGGCGAAGATCGATCGCGAGATTCCTGAGGACCTCTACCAGGCGGTGGCCGAGGTCCTCGCCTACGTCTACAAGCTCGATCCGACGAAGGCGAGCGGCTGGAGGGCGGCCTGATGCCGAAGCTCCCGGTCAGTCAGCTCGTGCTCGGCGGGTCGTTCTTCTTCATTCTGGCGCTGCTCGTCGTGCCGCTCCCCGCCGCAGTGCTCGACCTGTTCCTGTCGCTCTCGCTGACGCTCGGACTGATCGTCCTGCTGTTGGCGCTCTTCGTCGAGCGTCCCCTGGACTTCTCGGTCTTCCCCTCCCTGCTGCTGATGATGACGCTGATGCGCCTCGGGCTGAACGTGGGCAGCACGCGACTCATCCTCCTTCACGGGAACGAGGGGGCCGACGCAGCCGGCAACGTGATCCAGGCCTTCGGCGAGTTCACCGTCGGCGGCAACTACGCAATCGGCATCGTGATCTTCCTGATCTTCGTGATCATCAACATGGTCGTGATCACGAAGGGTGCGGGGCGGATCGCCGAGGTCGCCGCGCGCTTCACCCTCGACGCGATGCCCGGCAAGCAGATGGCCATCGATGCGGATCTGAACCAGGGCGTGATCGACGACGCCGAGG
>JAUIMK010000112.1 GCA_030432735.1 bacterium | reverse complement strand
GGCTCTGAAAACGAAAAACGCCTCTCGGATGGCATCCGGAGGCGAGTCGGGGGAGGTCCGGGGCGGTCGCGGGGGAGCGGATCCGTCACCGGGGCATTGACTTCGAGTGCTCAGCCCGGGCGGCCACGAGGACCGATCGGAGACCGGAGCGGTCTCGACGACAGTGCTTCGTACCTTCCCGCCACCTCCGTCTCAGTCCCCTCTAGATTGCGCACGCGGCGCGAGAAATGCGCACGCGGCGCGGGGGATCCAAGCGATTTCGGATGACGTCGAGGAACGCTTTCCTGTTTCTGGGGCCCCGGAAAGGATCGGGTACCCGGGCGGTTGATCGATGGAGCCCGCGACCTGCGGTGCCCCTCGGTGAACGTGATTTTAGGATCAACGATCTTCGGGGTCAACGCGATCGATGAAGTCCCGTAACGCAGGCGCCACGAAGCGCCCCTCGAGGAACTCCGCCCGGTGGCGGGCCAGCGCCCCGGCGAGGATTCGGGCCTGATGCTCCGGCGGGTCGTTCGGGGCAAGAACGACCCAGATTCGGGCGCCTACACGGGCGGCTGCGCTCTGCGTGGGGGCATTTTCGGCCGCCGCCGCCTGCGCCGACAGGATCCGCACCTCGAGCTCCGCCTCGTGCGCCAGCTCGAGCAGGGCCTCCAGCAGGTCCTTCGCCCGCATCCCGCTCTCAGTCATCGGCGGCCTCGGTGGCTTCGCCCGCGAGACCGTGCCCGTCGACCGGGAGGTCGTCTTTCGCGAAGGCGCGTGCGAGCGCCAGCCAGGCCTCCGGCTCGATCCGCTCGGGGCGCAGGGCCGGATCGATGCCGACCTCGCGAAGCCGCGCCTCGAGGGCCTCCCGCCGGTCGGATTTCTCGAGGCCGGGAAAGGCGCGCTCGGCGATCCGCGAGAGCCCGTTCGTCACGCGCTTGCGCCGCTGCCCGAAGGCGGCCCGGGTCAGCCGCTCGACCGCCGCGAGCTCCCCCTCCTCGACCGGACTCTTCGCGCGCGGCCACACGCGGACGAAGCTGGAATCGACCTTCGGCTGCGGGAAGAAGCGGGAGGGCGCGACCCGGGCGATGCGATCGACGTCGGTCGTGAGACGGTGGAGGACGGTCAGCGAACCGTACGCGCGATCGCCGGTCGTCGCGACCAGTCGCTCGGCGACCTCGCTCTGGATCATCACGCTCCAGTCCTCGAGCACGTCACGCAGGTCGAGGAGCGTGCGCAGGAGCGGCGTCGCCACCGAGTAGGGAAGGTTCGCGATCAGCCGGACCGGCCGCCCCCCGGCCTCACCGACCCACCCTCGCCAATCGATCTCCCGCGCATCCGCGTGCACGAGCTCGACGTTCTCCGGGAGGAGCGACTCCGCCTCGAGGGCGCGCACGAGCCCCGCGTCGACCTCGACCGTCCGGACGCGATCCGCGATCCCCGCGATCGCCCGGGTCAGCACACCGAGCCCCGTCCCGACCTCGATCACGAAGTCGCCCTCTCGCGCCCCGGCGCGGCGCGCCAGGTCGCGGGCCAGCTCCGCGTCGGTCAGGAAGTTCTGGCCGAGATCGCGGGAGAGGTGGAGCCCGTGGCGATCGAGGAGCTCGCGGAGGGTCGCGGTGTTCACGCCGTCGCCTGCGCCGGATCGCGCCAGGGCGCCTCTCCGATCGGCACCCGCGAGAACGCCTCGAGGGAGAGGTCGTCCCGGACGCCGCGCTCGAGGAGTCGCGTCCCCGCCGCGGCGATCATCACCGCGTTGTCGGTGCAGAGATCCATCGGCGGGAAGATCGCCTCGAAGCCGCCCCGTTCGCCCGCCGCGCGCATCTCCTCGCGCAGCTTTCGGTTCGCGGCGACGCCGCCCACCACCGCGATCCGTCGCGCGTCCTCGCTCTTCATGGCACGTGACGCCCGGGCGACGAGGCTCTCCGCCACGGCGGTCTCGAAGGAGGCGGCGAAGTCGGCGACGTCCTGCTCGGAGAGCGCCGCGATGCCTCCCCGCCGCTCGAGCTCGACGGACACCGCCGTCTTGAGCCCGCTGTACGAGAAGTCGAGTCCGCCGCGACGCGCCATCGGCCGTGGCAGGTCGATCGCCGTCGGGTCACCGCGCTCCGCGACCTTCGAGATCGCCGGGCCGCCCGGATACGGGAGCCCGAGGAGCTTCGCGACCTTGTCGAAGGCCTCGCCCGCCGCGTCGTCCCGGGTCTCGCCGAGCAGGACCGGCAGGCCCTGCTCACCGACCCGGTAGAGCGCCGTATGGCCGCCGGAGACGACGAGCCCGACGTAGGGCGGCGCAAGATCCCCGGCCTCGTCACCGCCCTGCCCCGCGACCTCCGCAGCGACCAGGTGCCCGACGAGATGGTGCACGCCCACGAAGGGCAGGTCGTTCGCGAAGGCGAGCGCCTTGGCGAAGGACAGTCCGACCAGAAGCGACCCGACGAGGCCCGGCCCGGCGGTCACGGCGATCCCGTCGAGGTCCCCCGGCGCAAGCGCCGCCTCCCGAAGCGCCGCCTCGACGACCCGCGAGACCACCCTTACGTGGTCGCGGCTCGCGAGCTCCGGGACGACGCCGCCGTAGGGCGCGTGGACGTCTTCCTGCCCGTGAACGGCGCTCGAGACGATCTCGCGCCCTCCGCGCAGGACCGCCGCCGCCATCTCGTCGCAGGAGCTCTCGATCCCGAGGACCCGCCCGTCCCGAGGAAAGGAGACGAGGTCGTCGCCCGGAAACGAATCGGCCATCAGGCGTTCCGGCGCTCCAGCGCCTCTTGCTCCGCCTTGCAGTCGATGCAGAGCTCGGCGACGGGCCGCGCCTGGATGCGCTTGAGCGAGATCTGCTCACCGCATTCCTCGCACTCGCCGTAGACGCCCTCTTCGATCTTCTTGAGCGCCTGCTCGATCTTGCTGATCAGACCGCGCTCGCGCTCGCGAAGCCGCCCCTGGAATGCGAGGTTCTGCTCCGAGGAAGCGGCGTCGATCTCGTCGGGGAAGTCGTCGGGATCGAGATGGATGTCCCCGGACAGCGTCTTCTGGGCATTGCCCATCAGCTCGTCGCGCTGCTGCTCGAGGATCTTCTTGAATCGCTGCATGTCACGCTTCTTCAACGCTTCGCTCCATCGTGTGTCGTTCTGCGGGGCCCGGTGACTCGCCCTCGAAGGCGTGTCTCCCCCAGGTGTACGTGCCGCCGGCGATCAGCCCGCGCCCAATCGTTCGAGCTGCCGCGCGGCTTCGACCGCGCGCTCGGACTCCGGATAGTCCTTCTGCACCTTCTTGAAGACCGTCCGCGCCGCTTCGTGAAACTTCGGTCCGAGCTTGAGCAGGGACTCCCCCTGCCGATACAGGGCGTCCGGCGCCTTGGGGCTGTCGGGATAGACCGAGACGACGGCGTTGAAGCGCACCACGGCCCGCTTGAACTCGTCGTTCTTGTACGTGCAGTCGGCGAGCCAGTAGGCGGCATCGTCCGCATAGCCCGACTTCGGGAAGCTCTGCAGGAACGCCGTGAAGCGCTCGATGCAGACCGGGTAGTCGTCCTGGCGCCAGGCACCGAGGGCGTTCTGATAGGCCGCGAGCTCCTGGTCGAGCCCGGTCTCGCTCGGCGAGGGGGCCGCCGCCGTCTGCGGGGCGGCCTCGTCCTCGCTGGTCGCGCTCGCGGCGCCGGGCGCGGTCCCGCCCTCCGCGATCACCGATCGCGTGCGGCGAACCTCCTCGAGGGCATCGGCCGCTTCCTTGCGCGCGAGCTCGAGCTCGCCCTGCAGATCCCGCACCTCCTGACGGAGCGCGTCGACGTCGGCGGAGAGCTGCGCGATACGGGCGAAGGGATCCGGTGCGTTGCGTTCGCCGGTCTGCAGCTCGGCGACGCGCTCCTGCAGCCGCAGGAAGTCGCCCTGACTGACGCAGCCCGTGAGCGTCGCGCCGAAGAGGAGCACCGCGAAGGATGCGGAAGCCACCCGTGCGCGCGTGCGTCGCCGCCCCGGCCGGGGCGGCCCGGCCGACGAAAGGAGCTGCGCGTTCGTCGACTTCTGCGTCACGTGCATCACGGTCTCGTTCCCCTCGGTCGCTGCACCCCGACGAAGCGAAGGCCCATGGGCCGGTTCCGGGGGGCGCGGAGTCTAGCAGCCCCTTCGGAATGCCACTCGGGTCCGGGAATGGGCCGGATTCGGCCCCGTCACGGCCGTTTCGGTTCGCCGGCGTCGGTCCTCGGTCCCCAGTCGGGCTGGATGTTCTTGCCCGCCCGCCGCGTCATCCGCTGGAGATTCTCGCCGTTCCAGTCCATCACGTAGATGTCGAAGCGCCCGCGCCGGGAGGAGCTGAAGGCGAGCTTGCGTCCGTCCGGCGCCCAGGAAGGCGCCTCGTCGCTGCGAGCGTGCTGGACGATGGGGAAATTCACCTGGCCCGACGGGTCGATCAGCCAGATGTCGAACTGGCCGCGGACCCGGGTCTCGTAGGCGATCCACTTTCCGTCCGGCGACCAGACCGGCGACGCGTTGTAGGCCCCGGTGTAGGTCAGCCGGCGCAGATTCCCCCCGTCGCGATCCATGATGTAGAGCTGCGGGGCGCCGCTCCGGTCGGAGCAGAAGACGAGCTGGCGTCCGTCGGGCGACCAGGAGGGCGAGATGTCGATCGCCGGGTGATTCGTGAGACGTCGCGGCTCCGCGCCCTTGCGGCGCACGCGAAAGATCTCCGCCGCGCCGTCGACGCTCGAGACCATCGCGAGCTCCTCGCCGCTCGGATCGAAGCGGCCGCGATATTTCGGCAGACCGTCGAGCAGCTTCCGGAGGATGGGGCCGGCCTGGATGTCCGACGAGCGGGAGATGATCGTGAAGCCCGGTGCCCCTCCGTCGTAGTTCGTGAAGAGCAGCGAGCGCCCGTCCGGCGTCCACTCCGGGAACATCTTGAGCGTGCGGCTCGCGGTCGCCGGCCGCTGGTCCCGACCGTCCGCGCTCATCACGTAGATCTCGCGGTCGCCGGTCCGGTCGGAGACGAACGCGATCTCCGTCGCGGACACGCCGCGCAGGCCGGTCACCGCCTCCACGACCTCGTCGGCGATCGTACGCCCCGCCGGAGCGAGATCGTTGCGATCCGCGAGCACCTTCCCCGACTTGAGATCCGCACAACGCGCGACGTCGAGGATCCGCAGATCCGCGCGCAGCTGCGCGGCCTCCCGGCGAACCTCGCCGGTCACGATCGCGTCGGCCCCGCTCTGCTTCCAGGCGTCGCAGTCGACGGGCTCGTCTTCCGCCGGCGAGAGATCCGGTCCGAGATAGGCCGCGCGGGCGAGGGGCAGGACCTCGCTCGAGAAGCTCAGCGCGCGTTCGATCTCGTCGCGCAACGACTCGATCCGCTCTTCGCCGACCGGAGGTCCGACTTCGCGGAAGCGGAGCACGGCGGCCCGGAACGACTTACCACCCCCCGGTGTGATCTCGAGGGTCGGCAGCGGCCCCTTCTCGTTGGAGAGGTCCGTCGCGAACGCCGCAGGGACGCCGAGCCAGGAGAGCGCGAGGAACGCGATCACGCATCGCTTCGAGAGTTGCATCGATTCAGACCTCACGAACGTCGCACGCCGCGCCTAACGCGCAGCGGCTTCGGGGCGAAGGGAGAGGATCCGCGGCTCCGGCGTGAGCGGCGGTGGAAAGGGGCCGGCGATCATCACGGCCGAGAGCGCGCTGCGGTCGTAGTCCAGATCGCCGGAGGACGAGAGCAGGTCGGGCTCGCCGATCAGCTCGCCGCTCGCCCCGACCCGGATCCGGAAGCGCACGACGAGCCCACGGCCTCGGTAGCGAGCGAGATCCACGAAGCGGCTCGAGACCCGGGCGATCACCTGGCGGTCCCAGGCGAGCTGCTCCGGGGACACCTCCACGCCGGGACCCGGCGTGCCCGACGACTCGGCATCGCTCTCCGACGCCTCGTCCGCGCGACCGAGCATCGCGGTCGCCTCGTCCGGCCCCTCCTCGGCCAGCAGATCCTCGAGCGAGACCTGCTCGCGGGGCTGGCCACGGCGGCGCGGGGTGGGCGCGGGCTTCGACTCCGGGTCGGGCTTGGCCTTCGAGAGCTCGGGCTCGGGCTTCGCCTTGCGGATCGTGCCCGGCGTCTCTTCGGGCAGCGCCTGGACCGGAGCCTTCACGACCGGGGGCGCCGGCGGCGGCGGAGGGGGCGGCTCGGCCGCGCGCGGCGGCTTGGCCGGTGCCGGCCCGCGCGAAGACGCCGGAGGTCGGGACGGGGCGGGACGGGACGGGGGCGCCGCGACCAGGTCGACGGCGACGTAGCTCGGCACGTCGGCGACGGGGGCCGGCGGCGCCGCGGCGAAGACGGCCAGCATCAGGCCGTGGATCGCGAGGGACACGCACATCGCGGTCCGAAGCCGTCGGCGATGATCGAGCTGATGCTCGTCGTGCCAGGCCGCGAAGTCCGCCGTCACCGAGCCACTCCGGACCACCGGCTCAACGCTCTTCCTCGGTCACGATCCCGAGTCGCGTCGCGCCGGCCCGGCGCGCCGCCGCCATCGCTTCCACGACGACACCGTAGGGGGCCGCCTCGTCCGCGCGAAGGAAGACCTCCTTCGACCCGCGCGCCTCGAAGACCGCCTCGAGCTTCGCCTGCAGCTCGTCGATCGGAACGATCTTGCGCGCGAGGGAGTACTCGCCCTGCTTCGTCACCGTCAGCACCAGCGGCGCGTTCGGCATCCGGATCGGCTGCGTCGACGTCTCGGGCAGGTTCACGTCCATGCCCTGGAGCATCAGCGGCGCGGTCACCATGAAGATGATCAGCAGCACGAGCACCACGTCGACGAAGGGCGTGACGTTGATCTCGGCGTTTCCTCTGCGTCCGCCCGACCTCGAGAGCTGTACGCCCATCGATTCGCCTCAGTCCCGCCCGGCGGCCGGCGCCGTCGCGGGGGGCGCGCTCGCCTGGACGATGCGCTCGACGTCTTCCTCGAACTGGTTCGTGAAGCGCTCGAGCATCGCGAGCAGTCCGTCGATCCGACCGCCGAACGCGTTGTAGGCGATGGTGGCCGGGATCGCGGCGAGGAGTCCGACGGCGGTGGCGACGAGGGCTTCGGCGATGCCGGGGCCGACGACGGCGAGGGAAGCCTGCCCGGCCTCGCCGATCGACTGGAAGGCAGCGATGATGCCGACGACGGTGCCGAAGAGGCCGATGAAGGGCGTCGCGCTTCCCGTCGTCGCGAGGAAGGGCATGCCGCGCTCGAGACGACGCACCTGGGTCGTCGCGTTCCAGGCGATCGAGCGCTCGAGCCGGGTCGCGAGCTTGTCGCGCGAACGATCGCCGGCGTGGCGCTCCCGCGCCTCCTGCAGCTCGCTGCCCGTCGTCAGGAAGACGACCGCCAGCGGACTCCGGTCGAGGTGACGCGCGGCATCGAAGGCCTCGGCGAAGCCCTCCTTCCGATAGACCTCCAGAAAGGCCTCGCTATCCTGCCCCGCGGCCCGGAGCTCCCACCACTTCACCACGATGATCGTGAGAGAGGTGAGAGAGAACACGAGAAGAACGAGAAGGACGAGCTTGACGATCAGACCGGCCTGAAGAATCAGGTCGATCAGGTCGAAACTCATGGCGAGACCCCCCTATTGACCTTGTCGTACGAGGCTGTTCCTCGACGCCCAAGGCCGTCGCCACTGACTCCGGTCGAAGAGTCGAATAGTCGAAGACTCCGGTCGAATAGCCGAACGGTCGAACAGCCGAACGGGTCGAACGAACGGACCCCCCATCATTCGACGCCCAACAACCCGGTGTGCCGGCAAGAAGCCCGAAGGACACCGAGCCTGGCACCACGGTGCCGCGAAAATTAGGGGAGATGCGAACCCATGACCATGCGAATCCAGATCGATGCCGGCGGTGCCGGGGACGTCAAGGCCGATACGGTGGTGATCCCGATCACGAATCCGGGCGAGACGCCGAGCACGCTGCCCCGTGGCCTCTCGGGGCTCGATCGACGCATGGGGGAGCGGCTCTCCGACGCGATCCGGAGTGGCGACTTCAAGGCGGGCGTCGGTGATCGCCTCGTGATCTACGGGCCCAGGGGCGGTGACCTCGTCCGCGTCGTCTTCATCGGCCTCGGCGAGAGCGACGGAATCGACGACCTCCGCCTGCGTGAATTCGGCGGGCGCGTGGGCCGCGAGGTCAATCGGGAGTCGAACGGCCGCGTCGCGCTCGTGCTTCCCGCGAGCGCGGGGCTCTCGCCGGAGCGCGCGGTCCCGGTGATCGCGGAGGGCGCCCTCCTCGGCGCCTATCGCTTCGACCAGTACAAGAGCGCGGACCGCAAGAACGAGAAGAAGACCACGACGAAGCGCCTCCGGATCGTGACCACGCGCAAGGTCAAGGGACTCGCCGCGCTCCGTGCCGAGACGAAGCGCGCGGTCCAGATCGCGGAGTGCCAGCTCGTCGCGCGGGACCTCTCGAACGAGCCGCCGAACACGCTCTACCCCGAGACCCTCGCACGAGAGGCCCGGAAGATGGCGCGGGCCGTCGGTCTCAAGTGCTCGGTCATGAACGTCGCGGAGATGGAGAAGCGCGGGATGGGCGCGATCCTCGCCGTCGGCCAGGGCAGCCAGCGCCCGCCGCGCATGATCGTCCTGGAACACGGCGCGACGGCGGCGCGCAAGCGCAAGGGCACGATCGCGATGATCGGCAAGGGCATCACCTTCGACTCGGGCGGTCTCTCGCTGAAGACCGCCGCGGGCATGCTCGAGATGAAGCACGACATGTCGGGCGCCGCTTCGGTGTTCGGGGCGATGAAGGCGATCGCGCTGCTCGACCTGCCGATCCACGTGGTGGGGATCATCGCGGCCGCCGAGAACATGCCGAGCCATACGGCCTACCGGCCGAGCGACATCATCGAGTCCGCTTCTGGCCAGACGATCGAGATCGTGAACACCGACGCCGAAGGCCGCCTCGTGATGGCGGATGCGCTCCACCATGCGGTGAAGACCTTCGAGCCCGATGCGATGATCGACGTCGCGACGCTGACCGGCGCGGCGATGATGGCCTTCGGCCCTCACGCGACCGCGGGTCTCGGCAACGACGAAGACGTGCTGGCCGAGCTGCAGGCAGCGGGCAGGGCCGTGGGCGAGACGGTCTGGCCGATGCCGCTCCTCGACGCGCACACGAAGGAGATGCGCTCGAAGGTCGCGGACTGGAAGAACTCGGGCGGCCCGATCGGCGGCGTCTCGACCGCGGGCGCCTTCCTGAAGGGCTTCGTCGGCGACACGCCCTGGGTCCATCTCGACATCGCCGGCTCCGGCATGACGAGCGCGCAGACGCCGCTCCACATCGGCGGCGGAACCGGCGTGGGCGTACGCATGCTGACCGAGTGGGTGCGCAGCCGAGCCGAGTAGGTTCCGCGTTTCGCCCGATTCGCGGCGGGCCCCGGTTCGCGGCGGGTTGTGTCGAATCCGCGCGGGCGCGCATTGACGGGTCGAGCGCGCAGAGTGCGCGCACCGAAGGAAGCGAGAACGAACGCAACCTTCCGTTGCACCCCTAGACGCTGCCCACTTCGGGACCCATTCTCTGCCGCACGACGCCCCCGGTGAAGGAAGCTCTCGGCCGACTCCGCGCCCCCCGCTGCCGAGCGATCACCCGTCGATCTCTGCGCACACGAATTCAACACCGATCCACGAGGTCGGTCCGACGACCCGGATCTCGACGGCGCCCCGGCGCAGCGGACCGGGATCGATCCAACAGGAGAACCCCATGACTCGAATGATCTCGACTGCGATCCTGCTCGCTGCCTTCGCCCTGCCCGGCGTTTCCTTCGCCGGCGACGCCGCTGCCGGCAAGGCGAACTTCGGCGTCTGCGTGTCCTGCCACGGTGAAGGCGGCAAGGGCGATGGCCCGACGGGCAAGGCGCTCGCCGCGGCCGGCCAGCCCGCCCCGCGCGACTTCACGGTCGGCGAGTTCAAGTTCGACACGAACAAGGACGGCGAGGTCGGAACGGACGCGGACCTCGCGGACGTGATCAAGAACGGCGCCGCGGCCTACGGCGGCAACCCGCTCATGGCCCCGAACCCGACCCTCTCGGACGAAGACGTCGCGAACCTGATCGCGTTCATCCGCTCCCTCAAGGAGTAGGCGATGAGCCGGGGCCGCTCCCCCGCGGAGCGGCCGGCGAGCCTCTAATTCGAAGCGCGCGGCGTGCCCGACTCGGGTCACCGCGCGTTTCGCTATTTTGAGGGCGTCCACGACTTCGAGGGGCCAGGGCCAGCTCCGCGCCCGCCACGGAACCGAACGCCCGCTCGCGCCCCCGAAGCTGCAGTCCGCGCAACCGCCAGATCGAGTCGATCGATCGTGAAGGGAAGCCAGGTGAAGCCGATGTCGAAAAGCCCGCTCCGAAGATGTCTGCTGGCAGGGTTCTTCTGCGTCGCGCTGCTGCTCTCGGGCACGGCGCACGCCGCGGACGTCGCGCGCGGCAAGCGGCTCTACGAGAAGGCGGACTGCGCGAAATGCCACGGCCCCCGCGGCCGAGGCGACGGGCCGGTCGGGCTGACCCTCGAGCAGATCGGCAAGTCGCCGGGGGACTGGAGCGACCCGTCGACGTTCAAGCTCGATACGGACAAGGACGGAAAGGCCGGGACCGACCGCGACCTCCGGAACGTGATCAAGCGCGGCGCCCTCGTCTTCGGGGGATCCCAGATGATGGGTCCGACCAAGGGCCTGAACGACGACGATCTGGCCGACCTCGTCGCGTTCATCCGATCGCTCGCCACCCGCTGACGCCCGCCCCGGCGAAGCGGGAGGGACCCGCCCTTTTGCTACCGTCCGCCTCCACCAAGCCATGCCCCCTCGCCCCATCGAACCCGAAATCGAAGCCGCCCCCGCCGGCGAAGAAGACACCGCCGGCGCCGGCCCGGACGCGGTGATCGAGGCCGAAGCGATCGAGATCGAGGCGCTCGCCCGGGAGCAGGCGGATGACGACGGCGACACGTCTTCGGTGTCCGTCGTTCCGACCGACGAGGACGACGAAGACAGCGACGACGGCGAGCGCGCGACCCCGAGCCTGCCGATCCCGGCGGACCCGAAGGCGCCCGGCGTCTCCCAGGCGAGCGCGCTGACCGCCTACATGTCGCAGCTCCGCCACCACGCGCCGATCTCGCGCGAAGAGGAGCACGCGCTCGCGGTGAAATGGGTCGAGGACGGAGACGTCGATGCCGCGAAGCAGCTCGTCCTCTCGAACCTTCGGCTCGTCGTGAAGATCTCGATGGAGTACCGGCGCGCCTGGACCAACACCCTTGACCTGATCCAGGAAGGCAACGTCGGTCTGATGGAGGCCGTTCAGCGCTTCGATCCCTACCAGGGCGTGAAGCTCTCGTCCTACGCCGTCTATTGGATCCGCGCGTACATCCTCAAGTACATCCTCGACAACATGCGCAGCGTCCGCCTCGGAACGACCCGCGCTTCGCGCAAGCTCTTCTTCCGCCTCAACAAGGAGAAGCGCGAGCTCGAACGGCAGGGCTACGAGGTCGAGCCGCGCCTGCTCGCCGAGCGGCTCGACGTCTCCGAGGACGACGTGATCGACATGGAGGCACGGCTCTCGCGGCCCGACGTCTCCTTCGACGCGCCGGTACGCAGCGACGAGAGCGACGGCATGACCTTCGGCGATCGGATGGTCGCGCCCGGCATCAGCAGCGAAGCGACGGTCGGCGCGAACGAGCTCCGCGAGGTCTTCCTCGAGAAGATCGCCGAGTTCGCCGAGACCCTCGAGGGCCGTGACCGCCAGATTCTCGACGAGCGCATCCTGGCCGAGGAGCCGCGCACCCTCGCGGATCTCGGCGCGGAGTTCGACGTCTCCCGCGAGCGGGTGCGCCAGCTCGAGGCGAAGCTCGTGAAGCGCCTGCGCGCCTACATGGAAGAGAACCTCGTCGACTTCGAGTACTACGCGCCTGGAGGGGGCTCGTGAGCGTCGTCCGGGGGCGTCGCGCGGTCCGCAGGTCCGGACTCCTGGGCGCGGCCGTCGCGATGCTCCTGCTCCTCGGCTGCCCCGCGAGCCTCGACCGCGGGCCTTCCGAGGAGCCCGAAGGCTGGGTCCGGATCGGAGCCAGCGAGGTCGCCGTCGAGATCGCCGACACGCCCGCCAAGCAGCAACGCGGCCTCGGCTACCGGGACTCCCTCGCCTGGGATACCGGGATGTACTTCCCGTACCCCCGCGCGGTGATCCCGAGCTTCTGGATGCGAGGCATGCGTTTCTCGATCGACATCGTCTGGATCCGCGATGGCCGGATCGTCGACGTCCACGACAACGTGCCCTTCGAGCCCGGCGGCAACGGCCCGACCGTCCGCCCCAGAGAAGCCGCCGATGCCGTCCTCGAGGTGCCCTCCGGCTACCGACGCGCCAGCGGCTGGCGCATCGGAGACCGAGTCCGATTCGAACGGACCGCCGTCACGAGCTGACGAGGCACGCGGTCGCGAGCTAGCGCGGCCTCTCGACGCCGCCTTCCGGCACGTCCGCCGGCAGCGTCCACTCGGGGAACTCGCGACGGATCTCCGCCCGGACGGCCGCGTCGAGTCCGTCGGTGTCGACGCCCATCACCTCGTGGAGCGCCTGGTCGACGGAGAAGCCGGCGCCGATCCGCTCGAGCAGGCGGCGACGCTGATCGACGCTCGTGTGATCGTGGAGGTAGCCGACGGTCACGACCGACTGGAGATAGGCGTTCCGGGCCTCCTCGTCGTCGAGCCCGGCGAAGCTGTCGGAGATCGAGCCGAGGGGAATCCAGGCGCCCATCTCGACGTTCGCCCGCAGCGCCGCGCGCTCGCTGCGCGTGGAGATCGCCCGTCCACGTGACGCGCGTTCGATCTGCTCCGCGAGGCCTTCGTTCAACCAGTAGGGGCGGTCACCGCCGGTCACGTCGCGGAAGACGGCGTGGGTGTACTCGTGAAAGAGCACGCCGCGCAGGGACTCGGTCGGGTGCGCCGGCGACGCGACGTGGATGCGTCCGTCGAAGAAGCCGATCGTCTGGAACGAGAAACGATGGGCGTGCGCCCGAACGTAGGCCGCGCGTCCGTAGAGGACGACGCCGAGGGGCTCGAGCGGCTCGACGCCGATCGAGCTCGAGACGTCCTCGCGCGCCTCGCGCAGATATCCCATGACCTCCGTCGCATAGCCGGCCGAAACCTCTCCGAGTCGCGCGTCGAGCTGCAGCCGAAAATGTGCGTCGTCGATCGACTCGAGCTCGAGGGGCCCCTCGAGGGCCTCGGGGTCCGCGAGTCGGCGCTCGTCCGAGATCGCGCGCAGCCGCTCGCGCGCGCGCTCGCGCCAGGGCGCGAGCTCCGGCCCGGCGGCGTCCAGGAAGCGGCGGAGATGCCGTTCGGCGGTGGCGAAACGTCCGCGCGCGCGCGCCAGCCCCGAGAGGTACCAGTGGGCCTCCGGGCGATCCGGCGCGAGCCGGACGACCCCGCGGAGCGTCGAGTCCGCGCGCGCGACCTCCCCCCGCCGGAGATCCTCGACGGCACCGCGCAGGAGCCGCGCGACCCGGTCGTCGCCGAAGCTCGAGTCGCGCCCGCCTTCGATCGGCGGCCCGACGAGCCCGTCGTCCCAGACCGCGCGCAGCGTATCGAAGCCCCCCTCGCTCTCGACGGACGTCGAGGCGTCCGGGGCGCGCTCCGGGTCGT
>JAUIMK010000111.1 GCA_030432735.1 bacterium | reverse complement strand
GTCCGACCGGATGCACGGGCGCGTGACGCGCCTGTTCATGACGCCGCTGATGCGCTCGATGAAGTCGGTGCTCGGGCCGGTGCCGCTCCTCGATTATCTCGAGTCGTTCCGGTATCCGCTGGCCGGCGAGTGTTCGATGACGACGGAGCTCGCCCGCGCGAATCGCATCCCGGCGGACTGGGGTCTCGAGGTGGGCGTCCTCGCCGAGGTCTACCGGAACTGCTCGCTCAAGCGCGTCTGCCAGGTCGAGCTCGTCGAGAACTACGACCACAAGCATCAGGCGCTCTCGGAGCACGACGCGAACGCCGGGCTCCACCGGATGGTGCGGGACATCGCCGCCAGCCTGATCCGGAATCTCGCGAGCTATGGCGTCGAGTTCGATTCGGGCTTCCTCAACACGATGATCGCCGCCTACGTGCGGACCGCGCAGGACGCGATCGCGCGCTACAGCGACGACGCGAAGCTGAACGGACTGCTCTTCGATCGGCACGAGGAAGAAGTGGCGGTCGAGACCTTCTCCGGGGCGCTGCGCGCAGCGGGACTCGACTTCGTGCGCGACCCGATGGGCTCGCCGCAGATCCCCAATTGGAGCCGCGTCGTGTCGGCGATGCCCGAGTTCCTGGACGAGCTCGCCGAAGCGGTTCGCGACGACGGCCTGGACGCGGCGGCCTGAGCGAAGTCGTGACCCACGAGCGCGGGGACTCGGGCGGCGGGGACGAAACCGTTCGCACCGATGAGGCGCAGGCCGCCGGCGAAGCGGCGTCGACCAGCGGGACGTCGAAGGCAGGGCTCCTCGCCGGGCTCGGGGGCCTCGCGCTGCTCGCGGTCTCGGTCCGGATGATCGCCGCGAGTCGCACCCACGTGATCTTCAACGACGGCCCGATCTTCCTGGCGCTGGCGGAGGCGATCGGCGAAGGGCGCTGGGACGCGGTGCTCGCGCATCCTTTTCATCCGCTCTATCCCGCCGCGATCGCGGCGACCGCGGCGCTCCTCGGCGTCGGCCTCGAGCCCGCGGCGATCGGGGTGTCGATCGCGGGGGGGACGCTGGCCGTGCTCGGCGCGACGGTGGCCGCCCGCCGCGCCTTCGACCCGGGCCTCGGCTGGCTCGTCGGTCTCACCGTCGCGCTGCATCCGTGGGCCGTGGACTTCTCGAGCGACGTGATGAGCGACGGGCTCTATGCCGGGCTCTACCTGGCGGGCATCGCGGTGCTCGTCGGTCTGGTTCGCCGTCCGACGATCGGGCAGGGACTGGCGTTCGGGACGTGCTCGGCGCTCGCCTACCTGGTCCGGCCCGAAGGCGTGGGGCTCGCGATCGTGGCGGTGCTCCTGCTCGTCGCGCGGGGCGCGGGGGACCGATCGATGCGTCGCCCGGCGTGGCTCGCCGGCTTCACCCTCGTGGTCGCGACGGCGGTGCTGATGGCGCCGCTCCTGGGCGCGCTGGCGGAGACGCGCGGGCGCTTCACGCTGACCCAGAAGAAGAGCGTGGCGGCGCTGGTCGCCGGCACTTCGGGCGCCGTCGACGTGGCGTCGGATTCCGCCTCGCCGGCCGTCGTGGCGGCGCTCCCGCTTCCGCGCTCTTCCGAGAGGGTCGGCGCGCCCATCGAGACGCGCCCGGCGCGCGACGTGGCGGGCGCGTTCGAGGCGCTGTCGCGCGCGCTCCGCACGGCGCTGGCGAGCTTCCGCTACGAGGTCGCCGTGTTCGCCTGCATCGGGCTCGTCGCGCTGCGTCGCCGGCTCGATCCGGTGCGCGAGGCGACCCTCGTGGTACCGGCGATCGCCTACTGCGCCGTGCTGGTCCTGCTCGTCTGGGGGGCCGGCTACGTCGCGCGCCGGCACGCCCTCGCACCGCTTCTTCCGCTGACCGCCTACGCGGCGTTCGGGTGGCGCGCACTGCACCGGCGGCTCGTCGATCGACTCTCGCTGGGACACCCCTTCGCGAAGAGCGGGCTGGCGATCTCGCTCGGGCTGCTCGTCGTGCTCGCGGGGGTGTGGGGGCCGCGCGATCTGCGGGATCGACGGATCGATCGCGTGCCCCTGCGGCGCGCGGCGGAGTGGCTCGTGGATCGGGAAGGCGAGGGGCGGACCATCGCCGCACAGAAGCTCCGGGTGGCGTACTACGCGACGGGGCGATTCGTGCCGTTGCCGTCTGGAAACGGCTCGCCGATTCGCGAGACCCTGCTCGCGCAGGGCGTCGAGTGGGTCGTGATCGACGAGGCGCGGCTCGATCAGCATCGCGGCCTGACGGAAGGACTGGGGGATTGGCTCCAGATCACCCACGTGGAAAGCGGGAGTGGCCGTCGCGCGTTGGTGCTCGGGGTTCGCTGAGGGCGAGACACGGCGTTTCCGATGGGGCGGGGCGCCCGTTTCCCCGCTCCCGATCGCGGCTGCGGCGCTGCGATTCGACCGAAGATGCGGCACCCTTGCGCTCCCGGACTTTGGGGGGCCGGGCGCATGCTCTACCGCTACAGCGAAGTCTTTCGCACCCTGATCGGCGTGGCGGACGCGGGCCTCGTCGCGGCGGCCTGGCTCGCCGCCTACTGGCTCCGCTTCGAGACCGGCATGCCGGTTCCGCGGGGCGTGCCGGAGATCGAGCCCTACGTGTGGGCTCTGGCGCTGATCGTGCCGCTCTACTTCGTGCTCTTCCAGAGCCACGGACTCTACGAAGCCCGTCGGATGGATTCGCCTCTGGGCGAGGCGTCGGCGGTCCTCCGGGCGACGCTGACGGGGCTCCTGCTACTGACCGCGGCGTCCTTCTTCGCGCGGAACTACTCCTACTCGCGCGGCGTACTCGGACTCTTCGCGGTGCTCGCGCCGACCTTCGTGATCGTGCTCCGTTCCTCGATCCGATTCGGGCTGCGGCGGCTTCGCCAGCGCGGACTCAATCTCCGCTACGTGGTCGTCGTCGGGACCGGCCCGCTCGCGGAGACGGTCGTGACCCGGATCGGCGGTCGGCCGGACGCCGGCCTGCGCGTCCTCGGCGTCGTGTCCGAGGGTGGGATGGGGGGACCGGTCGCGGGCGCACCGGTCATCGGCGGTGTGGCCGACCTGAAGTCGATTCTGCGCAGTCGGCGCGTCGACCAGCTGATCATCGCGCTCGCCCGCCACGAGTCCGAGGTCTTCGAGAAGGTGACGGCGGAGCTCGCGGACGAGGTCGTGCGGGTGAAGGTCGTGCCGGACCTGCTCCACGGCTTCAGTCTCCGCAGCACCGTCGAGAGCCTCGATGGCATTCCCGTGATCGGTCTGCAGGAGACGGCGCTCTCCGGGTGGGGGGCCGTTTCGAAGCGGGCCTTCGACGTCGTCGCGAGCGCCTCGCTCCTGGTCGCGGCGCTTCCGCTCTTCGGGGCGGTCGCGGCCGGGGTCTGGCTGAGCTCCGGTCGGCCGATCTTCTTCTCGCAGCAGCGCATGGGACACGACGGGCGCGTCTTCGCGATGTGGAAGTTCCGCTCGATGCGACGCGATGCGGACGCGGAAGGGCCGGCCTGGACGACCCGCGACGACCCGCGCCGCACGCGCTTCGGCCGCTGGCTGCGACGCCACAGCCTCGATGAGCTGCCCCAGCTCTGGAACGTGCTGCGTGGGGACATGAGCCTCGTCGGACCGCGCCCGGAGCAGCCCGCGTACATCGAGGCGTTCCGCCGCGAGGTTCCGGGCTACATGCTGCGCCACAAAGTGCGCGCCGGCATGACCGGCTGGGCCCAGGTGCATGGCTGGCGCGGCGATACGTCGATCCACGAGCGGGTCGAGCACGACCTCTACTACGCGCAGAAGTGGTCCTTCTGGCTCGACCTGCGCATCCTGGTCATGACCCTCGTCCTTCGCCGCCGCGGCGAGTGACCCGAGCGCCCGCAGCCGGCGGATTAGCCGGCGGATCAGGCCCGGCGAGCGCCCGCAGCCGGCGGATTAGCCGGCGGATCAGCCCCGGCGAGTGCCCGCAGCCGGCGGTTCAGCCCCGGCGAGCGCCCGCAGCCGGCGGTTCAGCCAGGACGCGCGTCGTGACGCCGACGACGCGCTCGATCGACTCGATGGGGAGCTCGGGATAGAGGGGCAGGGCGAGCACTTCTCGCGCGGCGCGCTCGGTCTGCGCGAGGGGCTCCCGCGGCGCGAACTCGGCGAGGGCCGGCTGCTGGTGGAGGCCGCGGGCGTAGTAGATCTCGGTCGCGATGCCTTCGTCCGCGAGGGCGCCGACGAGCGCGTCGCGGCGCTCCGGGGCGACGCGGACCACGTATCGGTGATAGGTGTGGCGCCCGGGCTCCGTCAGGGGCGCCGGCGTCTGCAGCGCGAGGGCGCCTTCGGTGATCGGTACGCCCACCGGCGTCGCACCGCGCTCCGCGAAGAGCGCGTCGTAGTGGAGCGCGCGCTGCCTCCGTGCCCGGGTCCAGCGTTCGAGGTGACGGAGCTTGATCGAGAGCGCGACGGCCTGCAGCGCGTCCATCCGTGAGTTGAGGCCGAACGAGGTGTAGACGCCGGGCTCGCTCTCGCCGTGGACCCGCAGCGACGAGATCCGCTCCGCGAGGGCGGTGTCGGCGGTCACCAGGGCGCCCGCGTCGCCGAGGGCGCCGAGGTTCTTCGTCGGATAGAAGCTGAAGCACGCCACCCGCGCGCGAGCGCCGACGGGGCGCGCGTCGGAATCGGTGGCCCCGATCGACTGGGCCGCGTCTTCGATCACGGGGACGTCGCGTTCCCGGCACCACCGCTCCAGCGGACCGAGGTCCGCGATCCGGCCGAAGAGATCGGCGGTCACGACCGCGCGCAGGTTCGGCGTCGCTTCCGCGCGGCGGACGGCGTCCTCGGGATCGAGGTTGAGGCTGACCGGATCGATGTCGACGAAGACCGGCGTCGCACCGACCCGCACGATCGCCGCGGCGGTCGCGAAGAACGAGAAGGCGGGGCAGAGGACGGCGTCTCCGGGACCGATCTCGAGCGCCTGCAGCGCGAGCCAGAGCGCGTCCGTTCCGGAGTTGCACGACACCGCGTGCCGGATCTCGCAGAGCTTCGCGAGCTCCGTCTCGAAGGCGGTCACCGGTTCGCCGAGCACGAAGCGGCCCGACGCCATCACCTCGGCGAAGCCCTGCAGCAGCTCCTCTTCGATTTCGGCGTGCTGCGCGGCGAGGTCGATCATCGGAATCACGGTCTTCGTCACGCGGGGCTCCCCGTCGCGGTCGCCGCCGCGCGTCGCGTCTCGTCTCGGGCGAGGGCGATCTCCGCGTCGAGCTCTCGATCGAAGCGCGCGGGCGAGAAGCGCTCCGCCCAGCGCCGGAGCGCGCGGGGGTCGAAGCGGTGCTCGTTCTTCTCGAATCGTTCGATCGCTTCGCACAGCGCTTCCGGCGTCTGC
The DNA here is from genome assembly GCA_030432735.1 of bacterium. GTDB lineage: Bacteria > Myxococcota_A > UBA9160 > UBA9160 > UBA4427 > UBA4427. The sequence continues at coordinate 8,325 of JAUIMK010000111.1, read as the reverse complement.
TCGCCGAAGAGGACGCCGGTCGCGTCGACGGAGGAGGCGTCGATGGACCCGTCGGCGGTCGCCGCGAGGGGGACGACGGTGTCGAGGAGTCCGCCTCGGCCGAAGCCGATCACCGGCCGGCCCGCGGCCTGTGCCTCGACGGCGACGAGTCCGAAGTCCTCGTGCTGGGGATAGACGAGGGCGCGGGCGTCCCGGTAGAGCCGGGCGAGCTCTGCGTCGGACACCCGGCCGACGAAGCGCACGTTCGGCGGCGCGGTCCGCTCGAGGTCGGCGCGCCCGGGCCCGTCGCCCGCGACGATCAGGGGCCGGCGGTTTCGGCGGAACGCTTCGATCACGAGGTCTTCGCGCTTGTAGGGGACGAAGCCGCCGACGAGCAGGTAGGCGTCGCCGCCGGGCGCCGAGGCCGGCTCGATCCAGGAGACGTCGACCGGCGGCGGCACGACGCGCGCGGTCCGGCCGTAGTGGCGGGCGATCCGGTCCGCGACGTCCGTCGAGATCGCGAGGAAGCGCGTCACGCGATCCGGGCCGCTCGTGCGGACGTCGAACTCGCGCAGGCGACGCACGAGCGGTCGCGCGAGGGTGCGCCGGGCGCCGTCGCCCAGGTAGGCGTCGATGCGGTCCCAGACGTAGCGCATCGGCGTGAAGCAATAGTCGACGTGGGGAACGCCGGCCGGCACGCGTACGCTCTTCGCGACGGCGTGGCTGGTCGACAGCACGAGGTCGTAGCCCGAGAAGTCGAAGCGCTCGATCGCCCAGGGGAAGAGGGGGAGGAGCTTGCGGTAGTGGCGCGCGCGACCGGGGATGCGGTCGAGGGCGCTCGTGTGGATCGTTCGCGCTTCGATCGGGGCGGGCACGGTTCCGCGCTCGTGGATCAACGTGAAGAGATCGGCCTGCGGATGGCGACGCGCGAGATGGAGGAGCACGCGCTCTCCGCCCCGATAGCCGGTCAGCCAGTCGTGTACGAGCGCCACTCTCAACGGCCGCATGTTAGCCCACCCGACCCGATTCCGAGCGGGCGGATGGACGTCGATCGGCGCGCCTTCCCGAAGCTGTGGGACGGAGACGATCCGGAACGGGCTCTCCTCAAGCGGAGGTGGGCGTCGTGCTCTCGGGCGTTCCACCTAGGATGAGGGCGAGCGCCTCGTCGATCGTGTCGACCAGGTGGATGCCGAGGGTTTCCCTCACCTCTTCGGGGACCTCTTCGAGGTCCTTCTCGTTTCGCTTCGGAATGACGACCGTGTCGATCCCGGCGCGACTGGCTGCGAGCAGCTTGCCCTTGATGCCGCCGACGGGCAGCACGCGCCCGCGCAGCGAGATCTCGCCGGTCATCGCCACGTTGCTCTTCGCGCTCCGGTTGGAGAGCAGCGAGACGAGGGCCGTGACGAGGGCCACGCCCGCGGAGGGACCGTCCTTGGGGGTCGCTCCGGCCGGCACGTGGAGATGGATCTCGCCGGGGGCGAGCGCTTCGTCGCCGAGTCCGAGCTCCTTCGCGTGAGCGCGCACCCAGGAGAGGGCCGCCTCGGCGGACTCGCGCATCACGTCGCCGAGCTGTCCGGTCAGCCGGAGGCGGATGCCCTTGCCTCCGCGGTGTCCCGCGGCCTCGACGAAGAGGATGTCCCCGCCGTGGGCGGTGACGGCCAGCCCGACGGCCACGCCGGGGATCGACGTCTCTTCGGCGGTCTCCGGCAGGTGGGGCGGTGCGCCGAGGGCCTCGCTCACGAAGTCCGGGTCCACCTCGATCACCGCGTCCCGGTCTTCGGAGATCTGCCGCGCACACTTGCGCATCAGGGTCGCGATGTTCCGTTCGAGGTTGCGGACGCCGGCCTCGCGCGTGTACTCGACGACGACCTTGTCGATCGCTGCGTGGCTCACGTTCACCTGCTCGGGCTCGAGGCCGTGCGCCTCGAGCTGGCGCGGCACGAGGAACTGCTCGGCGATCACGCGCTTCTCGTTCTCGGTGTATCCCGAGAGCTCGATCACCTCCATGCGGTCGAGGAGCGCCGGGGGGATCGTCGAGAGCGTGTTCGCGGTCGCGATGAAGAGGACGCGGGAGAGATCGAAGGGGGCTTCGATGTAGTGGTCCGAGAAGGCCTGGTTCTGTTCGGGGTCGAGGACCTCGAGCAGCGCCGACGACGGGTCGCCCCGGAAGTCGCTCCCCACCTTGTCGATCTCGTCGAGCAGGAAGACCGGGTTCTTCGACCCCGCGCGCTTCAGGCTCTGGAGGATCCGGCCGGGCATCGATCCCACGTAGGTCCGGCGATGGCCCCGGATCTCGGCCTCGTCGCGCACACCGCCGAGACTCGCTCGGGTGAAGTTGCGGCCCATGCAGCGGGCGATCGACTTGCCGAGGCTCGTCTTGCCGACGCCGGGCGGGCCGACGAAGCAGAGGATCGGCGCCTGCGCCTCCGGTGCGAGCTTGCGGACGGAGAGGAACTCGAGGATCCGATCCTTCACCTGGCCCAGGCCGTGGTGGTCCGCGTCGAGGATCTCGCGCGCCTTGTGGAGGTCGAGGTCGTCCTCGGTCTCGGCGTTCCACGGGAGGTCCGTCATCCAGTCGAGGTAGGTGCGGATCAGGTGGCGGTCCGGTGCGTGCTGCGGGAGCGACGAGAGCCGACGCAGCTCGCGGTCGGCGAGGGTCGCGGCCTCTTCGGGAAGATCGAGGGCCTCGATCTTCTCGCGCAGGTCGTCGACTTCGCGCGCACCGGCGTCGGTCTCGCCGATCTCCTTCTGGATCTCGCGCATGCGCTGGCGAAGCATCTTCTCGCGACGCTTGGGATCGGTCTCGCCGCCGGCTTCGTCGGCCAGGCTGCGCTGGGTCTCCGCGATCGTGACCTCTTTCTCGAGGTGCGACTCGACCAGCGCGAGCCGCGCCTCGGGATCCGGCTCGCCGAGGATCTCGATCTTCTGTTCGGCGGTGAGGGCGATGTTCGACGCGACGAGGTCGGCGAGGATGCCCGGGGTCGGGATCCCCTGGATGAAGGCCTTCCACTCGTCGGGCATGTCTTCACGCAGCTCGACGATGCGCTGGGCGAGCATCACGACGCGACGCCAGGCGGCTTCGAGCTGGGGGGAGGCTTCTTCCGGCTCGACCAGAGGCTGGACCTGGACCCGCAGGATCGGCTCCGCATCGACGGTCCGGCTCACGACCGCCCGCGCGAGGCCGACGACCAGCGCCTGCTTGCCCTCGCGCCGGGCATCGATGATCCGCATCACGCGCACGATCGTGCCGACGTCGTAGAGCTCGTCGAGTCCCGGATCCTCGGTCATCGGATCGCGCTGGGAGAGCACGAGCAGGAACCCGTCCTGGCCCGCCTCGTCGAGGGCCGCGAGGGAGCGTTCGCGCCCGATCGCGAGCGGCATCGTGACGCCGGGGTAGACCACCACGTCGCGCACGGGAAGCACCGGCAGCACCGCCGGGACCTCGACGATCTCCGAGCCCGGGAGCTCGACCACCAGCTGCGCCACGTCCGAGACGGAGCCCGTCCCGGTCCCGCTCTCGTGGGCTTCGTTCTCGTCTTCGTAGCGGTCGTCGTCGGACACGGATCTCCGATCAGGGATGAGGGCCGCGAGGGCGGCTAGGCGGCGGGCGAACGCGCGGCAACGTAAGCATCGCTGCGGAGCGGTCAAGCCGGCGAGCCCGCGAAATCGACATTTGGAGAGCTTCGATCGATTTCGCGGTTTCTTCCGCAAGGGTGCGTTATTGCTTGGAAAACTTCAGGTCTCCGGTCCGTCGGTGATGCCTCGCTAGACTTCGCGCATGATCTCGACGCTTCCTTTCGGCTCGACCGGCTTCCACAGCACGCGAATCCTCTTCGGCGCCGCCGCCGTCGCCCGGATGCGGCCGGACCGGGTCGAGCGGACCCTGGCGACCGTCGAGCGCTACGGCGTGAACCACATCGACACCGCGGCGAGCTACGGCGATTCCGAGCTCAATCTGGCGGGCTGGCTTCGCTCGAAGCGGGGCGAGGTCTTCCTCGCGACGAAGACCGGGGATCGCGACGGCGATTCCGCTCGGGCGAGTCTCGAGCGCTCCCTCGAACGGATGGGCGTCGATCACGTCGACTGCATCCAGCTCCACAACCTGACCGACGAGGCGGGCTGGCAGCAGGCGATGGCGAAGGGAGGGGCCGTCGAAGCCCTCGCGCAGGCCCGCGACGAAGGGCTCTGTCGCTTTCTCGGCGTGACGGGGCACGGCACCTTCGCGCCGGCGTTCCATCTGCGGAGCCTCGAGGAGTTCGAGTTCGCATCGGTGCTCGTGCCGTACAACTACTCGATGATGGCCCAGCCCGAGTACGCCTCGGACTTCGCCGCGCTCGAGCGCGCGTGCAGCGAGCGGGGCGTCGCGCTCCAGACGATCAAGTCCGTCGCGCGCCGGCGCTGGCAGCCCGAGGACGAGTCGAAGCGGTTCAGCTGGTACGAGCCGATCCGCGACCCGGAGGCGCTCACGCGCGCCGTCCACTGGGTGCTCTCGCGGGAGGGCGTGTTCCTGAACAGCTCGAGCGACGGAGGCCTGCTGCAAGCCACCCTCGAGGCGGCCGCTTCGTTCGAGGCTTCGAGCGCGGCGCCGAGCGAGACGATGATGCGGGACGACGCGAGCGCCCTGGCGATCGAGCCGCTCTTCGTTCGCGGCGTGAGCGACCAGATCTAGCGCCGCGAATCAGCGGCCTTCGGGCCACTCCGGCCAGTCGCGCGCGACCCGCCCCTGCCATTCGGGCGTGCGGCGCTGCACGTGGGAGACCGGGCCCTCGATCGCGTCGGGACGCGGCATGATGTGCTTGTGGAGCTCGGTCTCCTTGTGCTCCACCTCGGCGGCGGTCAGCTCGCTCGACTCCCAGAGCAGCTTCTTCGAGACCGCGACCGAGAGCGGCGCCGCGTGGATCGCCGTGTCCCGGGCGATCTCGAGGGCCGTCGGGAGGACGTCCGCCGACGGCACCACCCGGTTCGCGACCCCGAGCCCCTCGATCTCGTCGCCGGTGAAGGTCTTGCCGGTCAACATGATCTCGGCCGCCCGGGCCAGGCCGACGAGGCGCACCATCGTCCAGTGCGAGTAGGCGTCGCCCATCACGCCCCGTCGCACCTGCACGATCCCGTACTTGCCCTCGCGCGCGAAGATCCGCAGGTCGCACTGCATCGCGAGAGTCATGCCGAGCCCGATCGCGTGTCCGTTCACGGCGGCGACCACGAGCTTCCGGATCGAGAAGGCGGGCACCGCGCAGCCCGCCGCGCTGAAGTCGTCGAACCCGCCGCTGCCCGACACGTCGAAGGTCTTCGCCGCGTCGCTCATGTCCGCGCCCGCGCAGAAGGCCCGGCCGGCCCCGGTCACCACGACCGCGCGCACGTCGTCGTCCTCGTCGCAGCGGCGGTAGGCGTCGGCCAGCCCCTCGAGCAGCGCGCCGGAGCACGCGTTCATCACGTCCGGCCGGTTCAGCGTGATCAGCGCCACCCCGTCCGAATCCACCTCGAAGAGAAGATCGGAGTCACTCATGGCGTGCGACTATAGCCAGCGGCCGGCAGCCGGCGCGGGCCAGCGCGAATCGCCGCGGCGTCGCGACCGCTCGGGAGACGGCTTTGCCGCGCGGTCATCCCGCCGCGCGTGCGCCGATCTGCAACCTGTCGTAAATGAGTGGTGCCCGGGACTGGAGTCGAACCAGCACGTCCTTGCGAACACTGGATTCTGAGTCCAGCGCGTCTACCAATTCCGCCACCCGGGCAGCGCGCCGCAGGGTACGGTGGGTCTCGGATCGAGTCAAACGGGAATCGGGGGCGCAGGCCGGTGGCGAAGGGCAGGGGGCGACGCAGCGATCGAGCGCGCGGGAAATCCGGACGGTCGTCGCGACAGGGGCGCAAGCGCACGGATTCGCGCGCCACCGGACGCGGCGACGGGCGGGCTCCGCGGCGGCGCGCCGAACGGTCCACCCGGGACGAGGAAGGCCTCGTCGTCGCGACGGAGCCGCCGACGGCGGGCGGCCAGTGGATCGAGGTCGAGACCGAGGAGGGCGCGCGCGTGCGCGTGCGGTGTCTCGGAGAGCCGGTCGAGGTCGGGGCACGGGTCGGGTACGTGGCGACGGGCGCGGGGGACCGCGCGCACGGTGTCCTCACCCGGGTGATCTCCGGAGAGCGGACGACCTGGGTGGCGCGGGTCTTCCGGGCCGGCCGCGACGGGACGCTGATGCTCGCGCCCTTCGCGGGGGTGGAGGCGCCGCGCTTCGAGCTCCGGCAAGAGGACGCGAAGGGAGCGAAGACGGGCGATCGCGTGCTGGTGGGGCCGCGCAAGGACGAGCCCGCCGCGCGGCGCGGGGAGGGCCGTGCCTCTCGCAGTCGTCGGCATCGCGGGCAGCCCGGAAGCGCCCGCAGCCGTCTGCCCGTTCGGGTCCTCGAGGTCCTGGGGCCGGCAGGGAATCCCGACGCCGACTACCGCGCGCTGGTCTGGAAGCACCGCCTCCCGATGCAGTTCTCGCGCCGTGCGCGCCTCGAGGCGGAGGCCCTCGACGAAGCGCCGCGCCCGGACGAGGCGAAGCATCGCATCGACCTCCGCCATCTGCCTTTCGTGACGATCGATCCCGCGAGCGCCAAGGACCACGACGACGCGGTCTATGCCGAGGCGCTGCCGCCGGCGCCGGTTCGCGCGGTCGATGCCGAGCCGAAGGAGCCCGCCTTCGTCCGGCGGCTCTGGGTCGCGATCGCCGACGTCGCCCACTTCGTCGAGGCCGGCGGCTTCCTCGACGCGGACGCGCGACGGCGGGGCAACAGCTTCTACTTCCCGGATCGCGCGCTCCCCATGTTGCCGGAGCGGCTCTCGAGCGACCTCTGCTCGCTGCGGCCCGACGTCGATCGGCGCGCGATGGTCGTGGAGCTGCGGATCGATGGGCGCGGGCGGGTCGCCGACGCGCTCTTTCACGAAGCCTGGATCCGGAGTCGGGCGCGGCTCTCCTACGAGGACGCAGCGGCCTGGCTCGACGAGGCGGGAAGCGAGGCCACGGAGCCGCGCGAGTGGGGGGAGTCGCTCCGGTTGCTCGACGAGATCGCGACGGATTTCTCGGAGGCGAGACGTCGCGAAGGGGGCCTCGAGCTGAATCTGCCCGAGGTGGAGATCGTCGTCGATGCGGAGGGGCGTCCGACGGACGCGCGGCTGCGGGCGCGGAACCGGGCGCACATGCTGATCGAGGAGGCGATGCTCGCGGCGAATCGCGCGGTCGCGCGGGCGCTCGTCCGGGCGGACCGTCCGGCCCTGCACCGCGTGCATCCGCCGCCCTCGCCGCGGAAGCTCGAGGAGCTCGCGCCGGTGATCGAGCGCTACGGGATCGAGGTGCCGGCGGAGCTCGCCGAGCCGGGCGCGCTCGCGCGTGTTCTGGAAGAGTCCGCGGGGGCGTCCTTCGAGGAGCGGCTCCACATGGCGGTGCTCCGGTCCATGAGTCAGGCGCGCTACGAGGCGGAGAGCCGTGGCCACTACGCCCTGCGCTTCGACCACTACCTCCACTTCACCTCGCCGATCCGGCGCTATGCGGATCTCCAGGTCCACCGCGCCCTGCGTCGATTGATGCGCGGCGAGCGTCCGCCGAAGCAGGGGCCGGAGGAGGCGGAGAGTGCCGTCACGCTCGCGGCCTGGCTGTCCGGGCGCGAGCGGGTCGCGCAGGAGGCGGAGCGCGATGCGGAGGCGCTGGCGTCCTGCGCGCTGATGGCGGGGTGGGTCGGTGACGCGTTCTCGGCGGAGATCACCGGGGCGAGCGAGTTCGGGGTCTTCGTGCGACTCGAGCGGCCGGCGGTGAGCGGGTTGGTTCCGATGCGGAGTCTGGCGGGCGACTGGGAATTCGATCCGGCGGAGGACGCGATCGTCCAGCACGGCGGGCGCGCGCGGCTGGTCGCCGGAGAGGGCATCCGGGTGCAGCTGGCCGAGGTCGACCGCGACCGCGGGCGTCTCGCCTTCGGGATCGTCGGGAAGCTCGCCGCGGACGGAGCGCGGGACCGGAGAGGCCGGCGGCGTTAGTCGACCTCGAGCTCGGCGAGGGTCTCGGAGAGCGCTTCCCACTCCGCGTAGCCCGCGCCGATCTCCGCCTCGATCGCCGACGCCTCGGCCTGGATCTCCTGTACGCGGGCGGGGTCCGCGTAGACCTCCGGGTCCGCGAGGCGCGCCGTCATCGCCTCCTTGCGCGCCTCGTCCTCCGCGATCCGCTCCTCGAGCTTCGCGACCCGCCGGGCGAGGCGGTCGCGCTCCTTGCGGCGCTCGCGCTGCTCGATGCGGGCGGCCTTGTCGGGGCGGATCTCCTCCGTCTCGCGCGGGATCGCCCGGGGCGTCGGGCTCGTGCTCCTCGTCTCGCCGGCTTCAGC
>JAUIMK010000110.1 GCA_030432735.1 bacterium | reverse complement strand
ACTCGATCTCGTCTCCCCCACATCCCGACGCCCACCGGGTCAGCGTGAAGCGGGAGCCGGACGGCCTCGTCTCCGGCGCGATCCACGAACAGCTCGAGATCGGTGACCGGATCGAGGTCGGGCGGCCCTCCGGCGACTTCGTGCTCGTGGAAGACGACCGGCCGGTCTTCCTGATCAGCGCGGGCATCGGTATGACACCGCTGCTGTCGATGCTCGCGACCTGGGCCGGACGCGCGCGGCGTGGGGAGCCGGTCCCGGCGATCGAATGGATCCACTCCGCGCGCGACGGTGGACACCACCCGTTCCGGGAAGAGGTCGCCGCGGCTTCGGCGTGGCTCGACGGCTTCCGCTCCTTCGTCGCCTACACGCGGCCTCGGCCGGAGGATGTACGACGCGGGCGCTACGACCACGCGGGGCGCCTCGACTTCGACGAGATCGCCGCGCGCGTGAAGGCGGAGGGAGCACGGGTCTACCTCTGCGGCCCGCCCGCGTTCGCCGGCGCCTGCTCGGCCGCCCTCGAACGCGCCGGCGTCCCGGCGGAGGACTTCCTCGCCGAGTCGTTCGGCGGGGCGGGGGCCGGCTGATCCATGGCCCGGGACGCGATCGGTCTCGCCGACGCACGAGAAGCTAGGGTCGGAAGCGTACGCTCGAGCGACGTGGAGGAGGGATCCCGTGACCGAAACTCTGCAGGCCGATGCCCGGATCGAAGCCGCCCGGGCGCGTTGGCGGAATCGAGGCCAGGCGCGACCCGACTTCGCGATCGTGCCGCAGGAAGGTCAGGAGTCGGTCTGGGACTACCCGCGGCCTCCGCGCCTCGAAGGAGACGCGCGCCGGGTCGAGGTCCGCGCGGGCGGGCGCCTCGTCGCCGCGACGGATCGCGCGGTTCGTGTCCTCGAGACCGCGAGCCCACCCACCTTCTACATCCACCCCGACGACGTCGACCGCGACGCGCTCGTGCCGAGCGGACGGACCTCGTTGTGCGAATGGAAGGGACAGGCCGTCGACTTCGATCTCGTCGACGGTCCGGGCTCGGTCGCCTGGTGCTACCCGCGCGTGTTCCCGGAGTTCGCCGCGCTCGCGGGCTGGTTCGCGTTCTATCCGGCGCGCGTCGAGTGCTTCGTCGACGGCGAGCGCGTCCGGCCCCAGCCGGGAGGCTACTACGGCGGCTGGATCACCGACGAGATCGTCGGGCCGGTGAAGGGCGAGCCCGGAATCGACGGCTAGCCGCCGACCGCGCGAGGAGTTGCGCCGGCTGCCCGTCGCGACGATCGTTCGCTCCTCCCGTACAGGCCTGAAGGAGCGCCCCATGACCCGACGCATGAAGGACAAGGTTTCGATCATCACCGGATCGACGAGCGGCCTCGGCGCCGCCACCGCCGCTCGCTTCGCCGACGAAGGCGCCCGCGTCGTCGTGAGTGGACGGAACGAAGAGCGCGGCGCGCGGGTGGTCGACGGGATTCGGGAGGCCGGGGGAGAGGCCGCGTTCGTGCGCTGCGACCTCGACGACGAGGCGTCGATCCGATCGCTCGTCGCGGAGACCGTCGAACGCTACGGACGACTCGACAACCTGATCGCCAACGCCGCCGCGACCGCGACCGGCTCCGGTGAGAAGGGCAAGGGGATCCTCGAGATGAGCAACGAGATCCTCGAGGACTCGATCGCCACGAACGTCCGCGGCCTGCTCTGGCTCTTCAAGTACAGCCTGCCGGCGCTGGTCGACGCGGCCCGCCCGGAGTCGAAGCAGACGAGCTCGATCGTCGCGATCGGCACGTCCGGCACCCGGAACGGCGCGCCGGGCAGCCCCGTCTACTGGGCGACCAAGGCACCGGTCGAGGTCATGGTCCGCTCCCTCGCGCGCGAGTTCGGCGGGGCCGGGGTGCGCGTCAACTGCGTCTCGTCGGGGCTCGTCGAGACCGAGTCCGAGATGAAGACGATGACCGACGAGTTCCGCAAGTACGTGCTCGGCCTGAACGCGCTGCCCTATTTCGGACAGCCCGAGGACATCGCGAACGCGTGCCTCTATCTCTCGAGCGACGAGGCGCGCTATGTCACCGGCGCGACGCTGACGGTGAACGGCGGGGCTTCGTTCTAGACAGGGTCGAGCGGACGTCGGACCGCAGGCGGTCAGACCACGGAAGAAATCTGGCGCGCCCGGCACGACTCGAACGTGCGACCCCTAGCTCCGCAAGCTAGTGCTCTATCCAACTGAGCTACGGGCGCGCAGATCTTCCGGTGATGGCGCTCTCGGCTGCGTCTCGGAGCGGCCGCGGGTGCGGCACCGATCGGGGCGAGCCCCGTGGCCATCGGGAGGCGGATCCTAGCGGTTCCGCAGGCCGGCGCCCAGACCCCGGCTCGAAAGGGGGCGATTCCCCGCCAACCGGCTGGAATCGCGCCGTTTTCGGCTCGTGCCGACCGGTCCCGTGGAGACGCGGAAGCCCCCGGACCGACCGGGACGACCCGCACGCTCCCGCCCGGGCCGACAGGCCATCGGCAGCGCCCGAAACGCGCGCCTTCAGTCGGACCGTTTCGCGTAGTTGAAGAAGGGGAAGAAGGGCAGGAAGCCGTTGTCGGCCATGTTGACGAGGCCGAACTGAAAGCCGTCGATCTCCTGGGTGATGTTGACGAAGCCGATCTGGAACTTGGACTTCTTGGAGACGTTGAGGGCGCCGAGGTCGACCGCGGTCGCGCCCTTCGCGATCTGGGCGAAGCCGATGTTCAAGGCGTTCGAGGAGTCGTTGACCATGTTCAGGAACGCCATGTTGAAGCCGCTGTCTCGCCCGGTGTGATAGTTCATGAGGCTGAGACTCACGGCGCCGTCCACCTGCTCGGTCACGCGACTCACGCCGAAGACCAGCGCGACGCCGGAACGCACGTCCGTCTGTGCGACGGAGAAGAGGCCCAGGTCGAAGCCGGAGGTCTTCCGGTTCGCCCCCCAAAGGAGGGTGACCCGCATGCCCTTCACGTCGTCGTCGTCCGGGAAGTTGCGGTCCGGAAGCCCGAGCTGGAAGCCGGTCTCCGCGAGGGCCGCGCCGGGCAGTACCACGCCGAGAACGAGAGTGAGAAGAGCGAGCTTTCGACGCATCACGCGGGCTCCGGAGAACGCACGGAGACGGGCGCTCCGGCGAGAACTCGGGGGGTGCCGGCCAGCTTAGCGAAGGCCCGCCGGCCCCCGGCACGAGACGCGAGGTCTCGCCGGCGACACGGCGCGGCCCGACCCCCTCGCGTACCGTCTCCGCTCGATCGGCCACCCCGCCGTGTCAGGAGGCTCCGATGAGCGACGACGAAGGCTCGATCACGACGGAGGTGCGCGGGCACCTCTTCCTGATCGGATTGAACCGCCCCGAGAAGTACAACGGCTACACGCCGACCATGGCGAAGCAGCTGGCGGTCGCGATGACCCGGCTCGACGAGGAGGACGACCTCCGGGTCGGCGTGATCTTCGGCCACGGGGACCACTTCACCGCCGGGCTCGATCTCCCCAAGTGGACCGGGCGGATGAGCGAGGGGGGCGCTCCCGCGAGCGACGCGCGCGAAGAACGCCTCGACGTCCTCGGCCTCGGGCGGGCCTGCCGCAAGCCGATCGTGACCGCGGTCCACGGGATCACCTTCACCTTCGGAATCGAGCTCGCCCTCGGCGGGGACATCGTGATCGCCGCCGACGACGCGCGCTTCTCCCAGCTCGAGCCCAGGCGTGCGATCCATGCGACCGGCGGCGCGACGATCCGCTTCGTCCAGCGCTGCGGCTGGGGCAACGCCATGTACCACCTGCTCACGTCGGACGATTTCGATGCCCGGGAGGCCTACCGGATCGGGCTCGTGCAGGAGGTCGTGCCCGCCGGCCGGCAGCTCGACCGTGCGGTCGAGCTCGCCGAGCAGATCGCCGCCTGCGCGCCGCTCGCCGTTCAGGCGACGAAGGCCTCGTCACGCCGCTACCTCCTCGAAGGACACGCCGCCGCCGTCGCGGCCCTCGAACCGGTCCAGCGGGAGCTCCTGGCGAGCGAGGACGCGAAGGAAGGCGTCCGATCCTTCGTCGAACGACGCGAGGCGGTCTTCGAGGGACGTTAGTCGCGCATCGGCGGATGGCGCCGGATCGTCAGGCGAACGAGAACCCTCGCCAGCCGTCCTCGACGATGCCCTCGCAGATCTGGCGGTAGATCCCGACGCCCGCGACGTAGGGCATGAAGACCCGGGGCTTGCCCGGGACGTTCGCGCCGAGGTACCACGATCCCGCCTTCGGCATGAGCGTGGCCGACGCGGCCTCGTTCACGTGGGCGACCCAGCCCTCCTCCGCCTCGCCGTCGGCGGCGACGGTCCTGGCGCCGCGCGCCTCCATCTCCGCGAGGCAGTCCATCACCAGATCGACGTGCTGCTCGATCGACGTGACCATGTTCGAGAGGACGGAGGGGCTGCCGGGGCCGGTGATCGTGAAGAGGTTCGGAAAGTCCGAGACCATGAAGCCGAGGTAGGCGCGCGGGCCCGCCGCCCACTTGTCGGCGAGGGTTCCGCCCCCGACGCCCCGGACGTCGATCTTCGAGAGCGCTCCGGTCATCGCGTCGAAGCCCGTCGCGAGCACCAGCGAGTCCAGCTCGATCTCCTCGTCCGCGTCGCCCCCGAGTCGGACGCCGGTCGCGGTGATCCGGTCGATCGGCGACTTCTGGAGGTCGACGAGGCGGACGTTCTCGCGGTTGAAGGTCGCGTAGTAGTCGGTGTCGACGCAGAGACGCTTGGTCCCCATCGGATACGAGCGCGGGCAGAGCGCCTCAGCCGTCTCGGGATCCTTCACCGTCTCGCGGATCTTGCGGTGGACGAAGTCGGCGACCCGCGCGTTGGCCTTCTCGTCGGTCATCATGTCCTGCGCCACGCGCAGGAAGATCGCGCCACCGGTCTGCCAGAACTGCTCACAGATGGCGTCGAAGGTCTCGTCGTCGGGCTCGAGGGCCGAGTTCATCAGCGGCTCGAACTCCTTCGGCTCGATCTCGAGATCCCCGAACCCGGAGGCGAGGCCGAGCCGGTGGAAGCGTCGGTGCTCCCGGTAGTGCTTCTTGAAGTCGGCGAGCCAGTCGGGGTCGAGCGCGTGATTGTGGGCGGGCACGCTGAAGTTCGGGGTCCGCTGGAAGACGGTGAGCGCGGCGGCCTGCGCAGCGATCACGGGAATCGCCTGGATGGCCGATGAACCGGTTCCGATCACGCCGACGCGCCGACCGGCGAAGTCGACGCCCTCGTGGGGCCAGGCGCCCGTATAGAACTTCGGCCCTTCGAAATCGGCGAGGCCGGGGATCTCGGGGACGAGCGGAACCGAGAGACAACCCGTCGCCATCACGACGACCGGCGCCCGGGCGACGTCGCCGCCGTCGGTGGTCACCGTCCATTCGCAGGCGGCCTCGTCGTAGACCGCGCGCTCGACGCGGCGCTCGAACCGGATGTCGCGGCGCAGGTCGAAGCGGTCGGCGACGTGCCCCAGGTAGCGGAGGATCTCCGGCTGGGTCGCATAGCGCTCGCTCCACTCCCACTCGTCCTCGAGCGCCGGCGAGAAGGAGAAGGAGTACGCGAGGCTCTCGGCATCGCAGCGCGCGCCGGGATAGCGGTTCCAGTACCACGTCCCACCGACGTCGGTCCCCGCCTCGTAGACGCGGCAGGTCTTGCCGGCCTCGCGGAGCCGATGACTCATGTAGAGACCGGCGAAGCCCGCCCCGACGACGATCGCGTCGAAGCGCGTCCCTTCGTCCTTCGTGCCTTCCGCCATGTCGCTAAGCCGTCTTCTTCTTCACCACGAGCCAGAGCGCGTGAACCATCCCGGGAAGGCCGCCGAGCAGCGTCAGGAGGATGTTGACGAAGAAGTGGAGGCTGAGGCCCACCTGGAGGAAGGCCGCCACCGGCGGCAGGAAGATCGCGAGGATGATCTTCAAGAGGTCCATGAGTCGGGCGCTCCCCGGTTGCGGCCGATCGTCCGCTGCCGGCGGGCGGGGACGCGACCGTGCGTTCGACGATAGCAGGGCCGCGCGCCCGGATTCGGATCGATCGCCGCGGAACGTCTCGTCGCGACGGCGCGGGGGACCTACGTTCTCCCCCGTATCGATCGACTCGAACCCGGCGCGGCGCGGCCGCCCGTCACGAAGAGGAACCCCGCCATGGCAACGCGCGTCGGCTACATCGGACTCGGAGACATGGGCGGCGCGATGGCCGGCAACCTCGCGCCCAAGGGATTCGACGCCTGCGTCTACGACCTGAATCCGGTCGTCGTCGAGGAGGTCACCGACGGCGGCGCGACGGCCGGCGCGAGCTGCCGGGAAGTCGGCGCCCACGCAGAGGTGCTCTCGGTCTGTGTTCCCGCGGACGCGCACGTCGAGGCCGTGCTCCTGGGGGAGGACGGCGCCCTCGACGCGATGGCGAAGGGCTCGGTCGTCCTGATCCACAGCACCGTCCAGCCCGACACGATCGAGAAGATGGAGGCGGCGGCGAAGGCGCGGGGCATCGGCCTGATCGACGCCTGCGTGACCGGCGGGCGGGCCGCGGCGGAAGCCGGGGAGCTCACGATGCTGGTCGGAGGCGACGAGGGCCTGGTCGAGCGCGTGCGGCCGGTCCTCGAGGCGTACGGAACGACGGTGCTGCATGCCGGCCCGCTCGGCTGCGGCGCGAAGCTCAAGCTCGCGGTCAACCTGCTCACCTACGTGAACTGGGCGGCGATCTCCGAGTCGTACCGCCTCGCCGAAGCGTCCGGGCTCGACCCGAACGTCTTCGTCGAGGCCGTCAAATCGAACGGACAGCTGTCGCAGATGCAGCAGCGCTTCGTCGTGAACTGCGCGATGCCCCAGGAGGCCGTCGAGTCGGACGGCTTCCAGAGCTTCATCCGGCTCCAGATGCACACCGCGGAGAAGGACCTCGCCCACGCCCTCGAGCTCGGGCGCAAGAGCGGGATCGCGCTACCCGCCGCCGGCCTCGTCTCGCAGGACATGGCGCGGATCTACCGCGTGAACGACGACGGCCGCCGTTAGGCGGCCGTCGAAGTCGAATCGTCGCGGGGTGGCGCGCTATCCGAGCGCACCGTCCTCGCGCAGCTTCGCGATCTCGTCGGCGCTCTTGCCGAGCACCTCGGCGATCACCTCGTCGGTGTTCTCACCGAGCGTCGGCGCCATCGTCGGGCACGGCAGCTGCTCGCAGCCGACCTGCTCCGTCGGATAGAAGCCCATGCGCGCCTGGAACTGCGGGTCGTCCCCGATGTTCGCCGGCGTGTTGAAGGGCGCGATCGTGGTGTTGTGCTCCGTCGCGAAGTCGAGCCACTCGTTGCAGGTCTTCGTCATGAAGACCTTCTTCAGCTCGGCCTGCAGCTCCTCGTTGCCACGGGCGTGGTCGGCGTACTTGCTGCCCGGCCACTTCTCGAAGAGATCCATCCGGCCGACGCCTTCGCAGAAGTTCTTCCAGAACGCCTGCTCCGAGGCCATGAAGAGCACGTGGCCGTCCTTGGCCTCGTAGGCCTGGTAGCGAACGCCTTCCCACATGCCGGCGAGGCCGGCGGGGCGCCGCACGTAGTCGTCGGAGGGGTTGCCCGTGACTTCGCTCTCGGGGCGCATGTACGCGCGCTCCGTCTCGATCCGGTACCAGTCCATGTAGGCGGCGGCGTCGGACTGAGCCATCTCCATCTCGCAGCCCTCGCCGGTCTCTCGCGCCTTGATCACGCCCGCGAGGATCGCGATCGCGCCGACCATCGGGCCGACGTTGATGCCGACGTTGGGCATGTTCGGCGGAATCCGCTTGAAGCCCTTCTCGTCCTCGATGGGCTGGACGATCCCCGACCAGGTGTCGTAGGCGATGCCGTGGCTCGGCATGTCCTTGTAGGGTCCGGTCGCGCCGTAGCCCGAGAGGGTCGCGAAGACGATCTTCGGGTTGACCTTCTTCAGGTCCTCGTAGCCGAGCCCGAGCTTCGCGAGGGAGCCGGGACGCATCGCCTCGACGACGACGTCCGCCGTCTTCACGAGATCCTTGTAGAGCTGCTTGCCCTCTTCGCTCTTCAGGTTGAGCGTGATGCTCTTCTTCCCGCGGTGGGTGTGCAGATGGAGGAGCGAGACGCCTTCGACGATCGGCCAGGTCATCTGGCGGATGTAGTCGCCGGACGGCGGCTCGACCTTGATCACGTCGGCGCCGAGGTCGGCGAAGAAGGTGGCGACGTGGCCGGGACCGAGCAGGCTCGACTCGATCACGCGGACGCCGGAGAGGAGGTTCTTGTTGTCGCTCATGGGGGTCGGCTCTCCCTCATCGTGGAGTGGGGGTGGGTTGGGCGGCGATCCTGAGCACGGCCGCCAGAGAAACGGAACGCATCGTATCGCAATTCCCCGTCGCGTGGAACCGAGCCCCGGGTGTCCAGGGACGGCCCGAACGGGCCATGAATAGCCTGCCCGCGGGGACTCGATCCGAGCCGCGCCCTCGCCAGGCCCGCCGGCGCGTTCCCTATGCTCGGTCGCCCCGCTCTCCGTCGCGACCGCGCGCGGGCGGCCCGCCGTCGCCTCCGCGAAGAACGAAGAGGACCCCGCCATGCCGACCTTCGCCCCCGACATCCTCGCCGCGAAGGTCGCGCTCGTGACCGGCGGCGGCACCGGGATCGGCAAGGAGATCGCGCGCACCTTCGGACGCCACGGCGCCAGGCTGTGCATCGCCGCTCGCCGGCAGGACGTGCTCGAGGCGACGAAGGAGGAGTTCGAGCGGGAAGGCTTCGAGTGCCTCGCCGTTCCCTGCGACGTCCGCCAGCCGGATCAGGTCGAGCGCGTCCTGGAGGAGACCCTCGCGCGCTTCGGGCGCCTCGACATCCTCGTGAACAACGCCGCCGGCAACTTCCCCGCGCCCATGGCCGGCATCTCCTACAACGGCTTCAAGTCGATCGTCGACATCGACCTGCTCGGCACCTACAACGTCTCGAAGGCCGCCTTCGACGCCTGGCTCGGCGAGCACGGTGGGAACATCGTGAACATCTCCGCGCCCTTCGAGCAGATGGGCGCGGCCTACCAGGCGCACGTCGCCGCGGCCAAGAGCGGCGTCAACTCGCTCACGCGAACCTGCGCCGTCGAGTGGGGACCGAAGGGAATCCGCACGAACGCGGTCGCCCCCGGCGCGATCTCGGACACCGAAGGACTCGAGCGCTTCGACGCCGTCGACGATGCCAGCAACCTCTCTGCGCCGCTCCGCCGCCCGGGCTCGAAGCAGGAGATCGCCGACACCGTCCTCTTCCTGGTGAGCGACGCCGCGAGCTACGTGAACGGTCAGGTGATCTACGTCGACGGCGGCTCCGGCGTCGACGCGATGAAGCTGCCGCCGCTCTGAAGGGGCTCGGCGCCTCGCCCCTCCCTCCCCTACGCTCGGTCCATACGCGCGCGAACCCGGAGACGCCCCAGATGAACCTCGACACCGGATCGCGAACGACCATCCTCGTTCACTACTACCGGGCGATGGTGGGACGGGCGGACACCTGGCGCGTACGGATGGACACCACGACCAACTGGGCCATCGGTGCCACGGCGGCGTTGATCTCCTTCGCCCTCGGCACCGTTGAGATTCCCCACTACGTCGTGTTCCTGGCGTCCTTCCTGACCTTCATCTTCCTGCTGCTCGAAGGACGCCGGCTCTCCTTCTACCACCTCTGGCAGCAACGCGCGCTCCTGCTCGAAGAGCACCTGATCGCGAAGGCCATCACCCCGAACGCGTCGGATGCCGACGACGTCGCGCTCTCCGAGCTCCACGAGGCGCTGGCGCCCCACCTGGGACAGACGGTGCCGACGATGTCGCTCCGCAAGGCGATGTCGCGTCGACTGCGGCGCGTCTACGTCTATCTCTTCCTGGCCCAGTTCTTCGCGTGGGTGCTGAAGCTGACGATCCACCCGACGTCCGCCGCCTCGGCGCAGGAATGGATCGAGCGCGCCGCGATCGGCCCGATCCCCGGCGCGTTCGTATTGACGACCGTAGTCGGCACGCTGCTCGGCGTCGCCGTCCTCGCGACCTTCGGCGGCGGGCCCTGGTCGAAGGACAAGACGCCTCTCTAATGCGACGCGCTCTCCGCTAGCGCGCGCGGACGGCGCGGCCGAAGGCGCGCAGGTCCTCCAGGAAGAACGCCGGATTCTCGAACGCGGCGAAGTGGCCGCCGCTCGGCGCTTCGGTCCAGTGGACGATGTCGGCATAGCGCTTCTCCGCCCACACCCGGGGCGTCTGCAACATCTCGCCGGGGTAGCGGCAATAGCCGACGGGGACGTCGACCCGACCACTCCAGGGATCCGCGGCGTAGTTGCCCGCGCGCATCGACTCGCAATAGAGGCGCGAAGCCGAATGCGCCGTCTCCGTGAACCAGTAGAGGGCGACGTTCGCGAGGACCTGATCCTTCGTGAAGGCGTCTTCCAGGCTCGCGTCGCTCCAGGACTCGAACTTCTCGAGCTGCCACGCCAGGAGCGCGACCGGCGAGTCGTGCATGCCGAAGGCGAGGGTCTGGGGCTTGGTCCCCTGGATCGCGCTGTAGCCGGTTCCGTCGGCCACCGCCGTCGAAGCGCGCGAGAAGGCTTCGAGCTCCTTCGGCGTCACGCCTTCCCAGACTTCGGGCGCCGTCATGTCGGTCGGCAACGCGAAGAGCATGTTGAAGTGCGCACCGATCACGTGCTCCGCGTGCGCCTCCGCGAGCCGACGCGTGATCACGGCGCCCCAATCGCCCCCCTGCGCGAGATAGCGCGCGTAGCCCAGCTGCTGCATCAGGTCGTCGATCGCCGCCGCCGCGCGGTCGACGTGGAAGCCGGCCGTGCGCGTCGGCCCCGAGAAGCCGTAGCCGGGGATGTGCGGGCAGATCACGTGATAGGCGTCTTCGGCGGTGCCACCGTGGGCGGTCGGATTGCGGAGGGGCTCGATGATTTCGAAGAACTCGACCACGCTCCCGGGCCAGCCGTGGGTGATCACGAGCGGCGTCGCGTCGGGCTCCGGAGAGCGCGCGTGCAGGAAGTGGACGCGCTCGCCCTCCGCGACCGCGACGCCCTGCTCGTAGGCGTTGAACTTCGCCTCCACCGCCCGCCAGTCGAAGGACGTCCGCCAGTACTCGGCGTAGGCCGCAACGGTCTCGAGGTCCGCTCCGTAGCCCCAGCCCGCGTCGGGCAGCGCGTCGGGCCATCGCGTGCGGGAGAGGCGCTCGACGACGTCGTCGAGGGCGCCATCGGGAATGGAGGCTTCGAAGGGTTCGATCGACACGCGGACTCCTGGCGGTGAAGGGCCGGCGACGATCGCGACCCGCACCCGCATCATAGAGCGTCCGAACCGGGACTGGACCGCTCTCTCCGAGCGTTGCACCGTCTCGTCTCGCGCGGAGGAAGCACATGGATCGGTTTCGAGTGATCGTCTGGGGAACGGGCTTCGTGGGGCTCGCGGTGCTTCGGAACCTGCTCACCCATCCGGCCTACGAAGTCGTCGGCGTCCTCGTGAACGATCCCGCCAAGGAAGGGCGCGACGTGGGCGACCTGACCGGCCTCCCCGCAACCGGTCTCAAAGCGAGTCGCGACGCCGACGAGGTCCTGTCGCGGCCCGCCGAAGCGGTCTGCTATTTCGGGCCGAGCGCGCTCCACATGGAGACCAACCTCGCCCATCTGACGAAGGCGCTCCGGGCCGGCAAGAACGTCGTCGAGACGACGGTCGGCGCGCTTCAGAATCCCGAACGGGCCCCGGCCGCGATCCGCGAGACGATCGAGGCGGCCTGCCGTGACGGGGGGACGTCGTTCTTCTCGGGCGGGATCGATCCGGGCTTCGGGAACGACCTGCTCCCGCTCACGCTGCTGGGCCTCTGCGGCCGGGTCGATCGAGTCCACACGACCGAGTTCCTCGACGCGGGCTCGTATCCCGACCAGGCGAGCCTCGCCTCGATGGGGCTGTGCTCCTCCCTCGAAGAGGCGGCGCTCCTCGGCACGCCCGGGCTGATGACCTCGATCTGGGGCGGCCCCCTCTACATGATCGCGCGGGCGCTCGGCGTCGAGGTCGAGGAGACGATCGAGCGCTACGAACGATGGGCGACGCCCAAGGCGATCGCGTTCGAGCGCGGCCGCGTCGAGGCGGGCTGCGCGGCGGCCCACCGCATCCAGCTCGCGGGCGTCGTCGACGGCGAGGAGCGGATCGTGATCGACCACATCCACCGCGTGACCCCCGACGTCGCACCGGACTGGCCGCGCCCCGCCTCCGACCCGGCCCACGCCAATCGCGTCGAGATCGCCGGCAGCCCGAACATCGTGCAGGAGACGGTGCTCGCCGACGAGTTCACCGGCGACGGGAACGCGGGGGGCTGCCTCGCGACGGGCATGCGCGCGGTGAACGCGATTCCCTGGGTCGTCGCGGCCGCTCCGGGCATCCTCTCGACCCTCGACCTCCCGCTGATCGCCGGGCTCGGCGGGATGGGGCACGCCCACGCGCCGCCGGAGCTCCGCTAGGCGAGGCCTTCGGCCCCACGGACGTGACTTCGCGCGGGAGCGGTGCATTCTACAATCGTCGAGGCTTCCGCGGTCTCGATCCCGCCCGGAGGAAACGTGGACGACGAAACCCAGACCGGCTTCGCCTGGCTCCAGGCCGCCGGCGAGCACATCTCCGAAGGCAGCCTCCCCTGGATCCTGGGCGGCTGGCTCGCGTTCACGCTGGCGGCGGTCATCCTCCTCTTCTTCGTCCGCCTGGTCTTCGGCGCGATCCATCGAGGCGTCGCGAACCTCCAGGGCACGCGGATCCGGCCGATCCGCGCCCGTGGCCAGGAGCTCTTCAGCGAGCAGGAAGTCGCGCTGATCCTCCTCGGGCTGCTCCGCTTCGTCCGCTATGCCGCCTATCTCCTCCTCTTCTACGTCTATCTGACTTTCGTCTTCGGCCTCTTCCCCGCCACGCGCAACATCGCCGAGTCGCTCTTCGGCTACTTCACGAGCGCAGCGCATCGGATCGGCGTCTCGTCGATCGAGTACCTGCCGAACCTCGTCTTCCTCGTCGTCCTCGTCTGGGTCACCCGCGCGCTGATCCGACTCATGAAGATGGGCTTCGACCGGATCGCGATGGGACGCGTCCGACTCGCCTCCTTCCCGGCGGAGTTCGCCTCGCCGACCTTCCGGCTGAGCCGCATCTTCGTGATCGTCTTCGCGATCATCGTCGCCTACCCCTATCTCCCCGGCTCCGGCTCCCCCGCCTTCCAGGCGGTCTCGATCTTCATGGGCCTGCTCGTCTCGCTCGGTTCGTCCGGCGCGATCGCGAACGTGGTCGCAGGCCTGAGCCTGACCTACATGCGCGCCTTCCGGATCGGCGACCGGGTGAGGATCGCCGATGCCGAAGGCGACGTGATCGAGAAGACGACCTTCGTCACGAAGATCCGCACGCCGAAGAACGTGGAGATCACGATCCCGAACGCGATGGTCATGGCCAATCACATCGTGAACTACAGCGGCCAGGAGGCGAAGCCCCACCTGATCCTCCACACGACCGTGACCCTCGGATTCGACGTGGATTGGCGCGAGGTCCACGAGGCGATGCTCGCCGCCGCCAGCGACGTCGACCTGCTACTCGAGGAGCCCGCGCCCTTCGTCCTCCAGACCGCCCTCGACGACTTCTACGTCCTTTTTGAGCGCAACGCCGCCACCGAGAATCCACGCCGGATGGCCGAGGCCTACTCCCAGCTGCACGCGGCGCTC
>JAUIMK010000483.1 GCA_030432735.1 bacterium | reverse complement strand
CGGAGCCGCGCCCCGGATCAACTCCCGCACGCGCTTCTGCAAGAGCGCGGTCTTGTGGAAGGATCCGCAGACGGACTTCTGGAGGCGTTGGGGCAGGGTTTGCTGTTCCATTGAGGATCTCCGCGCGGCGGCAGGCGGTCGGATCGCGCGCCGCGCTGGGGGGTCTGGGCCGGTCCGAGGGGACCTGGGGAACCGGGCAATCTACCCAGGGCCGTCGCCCGACGCAAGTGGGCCCGGTCGGTCGAGGTCGGCGGCTGCCGAAGCGGCCCCCCCCAAGCCGCCGTCCTGCCGGAACGGCGCCTTCCGGTCGCCGCCCCCCCCGCGGATCGGACCGATGGGCCCGTTCCGAAAGCGGCACGCGACTTGCCGAGCGGCGACCGACCTCGATCGTCGTAGTGCGATCCGCCCCACCGGCGAGAGCGTCGGCCCGGGGGTCTCGCTCCTCGCCCACGTCGTTGAGGAGTCCGTCCCGGACGCGAACGGAGGCGCACGCCGGCGAACGAGCCGCCAACACTCACTCGGTGATCGGCGTAACCGACCACCGAACCCATTCGAACGCATCCTCGCGCCACGCGGGGTATCGCTGCACCCCGGCGCGGGGAACCCCGTGCAGCTGGTCCGATGTGATCACGGAGTCAAGTGATGCAAGTGCTGACGCAATGGTTGTCCAGCGTGCTCGCCACGTCTCTGCTGGCGGGCTTGTGCGTGGGCGGGGTCCTTGCGACCCAGTCCGCGAGCGGAACGATCGACGAGGCGACTCCCCGGACGGAGGACGGTACCGGGCCGGACGCCGAGAACCAGGAGGCGCGCGACTCGGTGGAGGACGAGGTGCGCGCCGCGACGGACGCGGTCAAGACGGATCGCCGCGAGCAGGTCATCGACGAGGCAGCGGAGGCCCTCGAAGCCACGGACGCGGCACTGGAAGCGCTACGAGCCGGTGACTCCGACGCCGCGCTCGAGTCGCTCGCGCTCGCGACCGGCAAGCTCGACCTGGTCGTCGCGCGCCACCCGCTGCTCGCGCTCGCTCCGATCGACGTGCGCGTGCGCACCTACGACTTGTACGCGACGAAGAGCGAGATCGAGTCCGCCCGGAAACGCGCCGTCGGGCTCCTCGAGAAGGGGCGACTGCAGGACGCGCGCCTCTTGATCGAAGGCCTTCGGAGCGAAATCGAGGTCGAGGTCGTCAATCTGCCGCTCGCCACCTACCCCGACGCGATCAAGGCGATCGCCCCGCTGATCGACGAGGGCGAGACGGAAGCCGCGGCGCGCGCGCTGCGCACCGCCTTGAACACCGTCGTCGTCACGCGACACGTCCACCCGCTCCCCGTCCTCCGCGCCGAGCAGATGCTCGGCCGCGCGGAAGGGCTCGCGGAGAACGCGGAGCGTACGGACGACCAGAGCGCCGAGCTGACCCGCTTGATCGACGGAGCACGAACCGAACTCGAGCTGGCGGAGGCGCTCGGCTACGGCGAGAAGAAGGACTTCGAGCGCTTCTACGAGCAGCTCGATCAGATCACCACGAAGACGAGCGGCGGCAAGTCCGGCACCGGCTTCTTCGACAAGCTCCGGCGGCTGCTGAGCGCGTTCGGCGAAGACACGTCGCCAGGGAGCTGATGCAGGACCGCCGTCCTCGTTCCACCAACCCGATTCGAAAGGAGACATCGAAGTCATAGACCTGGAGGAATCACCATGACCATGAGAGACCTCATCCCGTGGAGCCGAAACACCGGCGGCTCCGGTTCCGACTCCCAACTCGCTCCGATCTCCCGCATGCGCATGGACTGGGACCGCATGTTCGACCGCATCCTGGACGACGTGTGGTCTCCGGCGGCGGGATCGGTGCGCGGACTTCCTCTCGACATCCTCGAGACCTCCGACGAGATCCGCGTCATGGCCGAGGTCCCCGGCATGAAGCCCGATCAACTGGACATCAGCCTCACGGGTGATGTGCTGACGCTCGCCGGCGAGAAACGCAGCGTGATCGAGCCCAAGGAAGGGGAGCGGCTCTACACGGAGCGCACGTACGGCTCCTTCCAGCGAGCGATCAAGCTGCCGTGTGCCGTCGATGTCGACTCCATCGACGCCGAGTACCACGACGGCTTGGTGACGATCGCCCTGCGCAAGTCCGACGCGGACCGTCCGAAACGGATCGAGATCCGCGCCAAATGACCTGGTTCCGCGCGGCGCCCGGTGACGGCGGCGTCGCGCGGCGTCTCGATACGGGCCCCTCCGCGCGCTGCTCGGGGGGGCCCACCGATGACGAGGTCCCACGCCATGGATCGAGTCAGCTCCGAAGAGTTCTTGATTCGTACGACCTGCGCGGGCTGCGTGCTGCTCGCTCCGTTGCTGATCGCCGCGATCCTCGGCATCGTGCTGCTGCTCCGCTGACCCCGCCGCGTCGGCACGACGGCCGACGGCGGCAGGGGCGCCGGCGCGGGGCGCCCCGCTCAGGCGTCGTAGAAGCCCTGCTCGTGGACGCCCAGGAGCTCGCGTTGCCGCGGCGTCGTCGCGCGGGCCAGCGCGT
>JAUIMK010000482.1 GCA_030432735.1 bacterium | reverse complement strand
GGCCGTCATGCGCGATGCGTCGGGCAACATCGAGATCCCCCTGCCGATCGAGGGAGACCTCGACGATCCGAGCTTCTCGGTCCTGGGGCTCCTCGGGAAGGCGCTCGTCAACGTCGTGACCCGGGTCGCGACGTCCCCCTTCGCCGTCGTCGCGGGCGTCGTCGGCTTCTCGGGTGAGGACCTCGCCCAGGTCGCCTTCGCGCCGGGCTCGTCGCGCTTGTCCGAGGCCGAGCGGAGCGAGCTCGCGGCCCTCGGCCCGATCCTGGCCCGGCGTCCCGCGCTCCACCTCGAGATCCGGGGTCGAGCGGATCCCGTCGCGGACGAGCCCGGTCTCCGGCGAGAGAAGGTCGAGGCGGCCGTACGACTCGATGCGTACGAGCGGATGTCGCGGCGGGAACGCGAGCGCGTCGGGGAGGCTTCGGAGGTCGAGCTCGAGCCGGACGACCGGCTCGACGGCCTCGATCGCCTGGCGCGCGAGCGGCTCGGCCAGCGCGCGCGCGACCTCGTCCCCGAGGCCTCGCTTCCGCCGCGGGGGCCCGAGCGGGATCGGGTCGTCGCCGAGGCAGCGCTCGAAGCGCTCGCCGCGCGGGTCGAGCTGGCCGATTCCGATTGGCGCCGACTCGCCCGGGCGCGTGCCGCGGTGATCCAGGACGTGCTGATCTCGACGGCGGAGATCTCGCCGGAGCGACTCTTCCTCGTCGACGTCGAGATCGGTCCGGCTGCGGAGGGGCCCGAGGTGACGTCGCTGCTCGCGCTGACGACGGACTGAGGGCGCCGGCGCGGCCTTCGTCCTTCGTCACGGCGGCTCCTCGGCCCCGAGGCGACGCATGAGGAGTGAGGGGCTAAGGCTCCGGTTCTGCGACGGTTTGCGTTTCACATCGTTGCGCGCGGGTCCACGATGGGAAGCAAGTGCGACCGCCGGTCGGTTTTCGCTTTTGCGAATCTTCGTGACGGCTAACGTACCACTCCGCATTCAGTCGGTGGGCGGTCGAGAGCACCCTCACCGAACCCGTCAGGAGAGATAAAGAAGAAATGGATCCGAACGAAGCGAGCGAAATGGTCAGCGGTCTGGTCGAGACTGCCGGCAGCCTCATCATCGAGTACGGCCTGAGCGTCATCGGCGCGATCGTCGTCTTCATCATCGGCCGCATGATCGCCGGCTGGGCGCGAAACAAGCTGAGCGCTTCGCTCACGAAGGCGGGGACGGATTCGTCACTCATCCCGTTCTTCTCGAGCATGCTCTACTACGTGATTCTCGGCGTCGTCCTGATCGCCGTCCTGAATCTTTTCGGGATCGAGACGACCTCGCTGATCGCCGTCCTCGGTACCGCCGGTCTCGCCGTCGGTCTGGCGCTCCAGGGCACGCTGTCGAACTTCGCCGCCGGCGTCATGCTCCTGATCTTCCGCCCGATCCGCGTCGGCGATTTCGTCGAGGTCGCGGGCCAGGCCGGTACGGTCAAGGAGATCGCGATCTTCAACACGATCATGCACACCGGCGACAACGTGCGGATCGTGATCCCGAACGCCCAGGTCTACGGCGACATCGTGAAGAACTACTCCTACAACGACACCCGTCGGATCGACCTCGTCATGGGCATCGGCTACGGCGACGACATCGGCAAGGCGATCGAGATCATCGAGCGCGTCGTGACGGGAGACGATCGCGTCCTCAAGGACCCCGCGCCGACGATCGCCGTCTCGGAGCTGGCCGACTCCTCGGTCAACCTCGTGGTGCGCCCCTGGTGCAACGCGGGCGACTACTGGCCGACGCGCTGGGATCTCACCCGCAAGCTCAAGGAAGAGCTCGAGGCGGGGGGCTGCAACATCCCGTTCCCGCAGCAGGACGTGCACATCATCGAGATGCCGAACCGCTAGTCGGTCGGATCGCAACGGCGAGCGTCTTCCCGCAGGTCGGGAAGTCGCCAGGATACGGGCGCCGCGGCGAGAGCCGCGGCGTTCCTACATTCGGACTCCGGCGCGCAGAGCGCCGCCGGGTTCCAAGGGGGAAATCCGATGTTTCGAACGATTACGGCGGCGAGTGCCGCGCTCATCCTCGTCGCGGCGGGTGCCGCGATGGCCGCAGAAGAAGGCTGGTCGGGAGACGTCAGTCTCGCATTCTCGCAGCAGTCGGGAACCACGGAGACGGTCTCGGGCACGTTCGACGCGAAGGCCGAGCGGGACTGGGAAAGCGACGAGGTGGACCTTCGCTTGGTTGCGACCCTTGGTACGTCCGAAGAGCGCGATAGCAGTCGTGAGACCACGCAGAACACGCAGGCGTTCTTCGGCGGTTGGAAGCACATCCTGACGGAGCGCTTCTTCATCGACTCGCAGTCCGAGGTTTCCCGAGATGGAACCCAGGATCGTGACCTCCGACTCACGCTGAGTACCGGTCCCGGCTATCGCGCGTGGATCGGGGAAGATCCCGGGAAGGAGCACTTCGACGTGTCCGCAGGTATCGGCTACCGCTACGAGATCTACGACGGGGATCGCAACAACGCTGCTGCCGAGAAGAGCAACGACAACTTC
>JAUIMK010000109.1 GCA_030432735.1 bacterium | reverse complement strand
GAGGCTGCTCGAGGCCAAGACCCGGGAGTTCCGGGAGCTCTACGAGCGCAACATCGAAGACGGCGCCCGCGCGGTCTACGACGCAGGGATCGGCTACCTGCTCGACTACTACGACTCGAGCGACGACTTCGATCCGGGGACGATCACGTCGCTCGTTCCCGAGGATTGCGCGCTCGTCGATGCGCTCCGGGCCGAGCCGAAGTGCACGCTCTCCTTCAACGTGTTCGCAACCGAGGATCCGAAGACGATCGGTGCGCCGCGCTGCCAGCAGCTCGACTGCGAGGTCGAGATCCTCTCCGAGGGGCCGGTCTACGAGAACGTCTGGTGGCACAACACGCTCTTCCACGGAATGGCGGACGAACACGTCGTCCTCCGTTTCAAGCACCAGCGGAGCTGGGATACCCGCTTCGGTGGGATTCAGGCCCTTCGCGGCTGACAACCACGGCCCGCCAGCCAGCGACTCCCGAGCGCCCGGCCAGCCAGCACGACACAACCGTCGGCGAAATCTGCCGACACGAGGAAACGACCATGCTGAGAATGATGAATCTGAAGAACGCCGCTGTCGTGGCGCTCGTCGTACTGTGGGGATCGACTTCGTCCGCGACGACCGTCCCCTACACCGAGCAGTTCGTGGGGTTCAATGCGAACTGGGAGGACAGCGTGAACGAGCCGGCGGGCTGGGTGCCGGCCGGCGGTGCCGACGGCGGCAGCTACATCTCGACGCAGTTCAACTACGACGGCTACTTCAACCCGTTCGGCGGCGGTCCGGTGACCCACCGCGCGAGCGCATCCGATGGCGCGAGCTTCGGCGCCTTCATCGGGGACTGGGTCGCGGACGGCGTCGGGGAGATCTCGGCCTGGGTGCGTCACGATGCGCCCGAAGACCTCAACTTCTTCATGCGCATCGCGACGCCGGGGAACTTCCCGGGGGCCGTGATCACGAACTCGCAGTCGGTGACGGCCGGCGTCTGGACCCGGGTGACCTGGGACATCGATCCGCTGGGCGTGAATTGTGCGGCGGAAGGCGGGACCTGCCTGTCCGCGCTCCAGACGGTCGGGAACTTCCAGATCGGCACGGACGCGCCCCTCGGTCTGCTGGACGACGACTTCGCCTACACCCTCGATCTCGACCTCGTCTCCATCCACCCGATCCCGGAGCCGGGCACCGCGCTCCTGATGGGGCTCGGCCTGGCGGGCCTCGCCGGCGCCGGCCGAAAGGAGAAGCGAGCCTGATGCAGGGTCGCAAGATCGTCTCGACTCTCTCCGGAATCGCGATGATCGGATTCGCTACGGGCTCGGCCTTCGCGGCCGGGCCCGAAGCGAGTCCTTCCGTCGATCGGAGCCTCGCCGACTGGTACGAGATGGGCGGCGCGGCCATGCACGGTCTCGCTCTCTGCTCGGTCCTCGTCGTCGCGCTGATCGGCGAACGGCTCTGGGCGCTGCGATCCGGGGCGACCCTGCCTCGTGCGCTCGACCTGCGCGTGCGTGGGGTGGTCGAAGGGGACAATCCCCTCGACCTGAAGCGTGATCTCGACGTCGGTGGATCGGCCCTCGCGCGGATCGCCGCCCAGGTGCTGCGTCCGGAGGCGACCCTCGAATCGGTGGAGGCGTGTGGTGAAGCCGAGGTCCACCGTCTCCAGCGCAACCTTCCGCTGCTCTCGGCGGTCGGCAATCTCGCGACCATGATCGGCCTGCTCGGCACGGTCATGGGCATGATCGAGGCCTTCGACATGATCACCGTCTCCGGAACCGGAGACGCGCGGGTCGTCGCGGGCGGCATCTTCCGCGCCCTCGTGACGACCGCCGGGGGACTCGGCGTGGGCATCGCGGGTCTCGCGGCGCACGCGCTCCTCAGCCGGCTCGCGGACGAACGCTCCGCGATGCTCGAGGAGCGCGCCGCCGAGCTCTTCGCCTGCGTCCACCGACGGGACGCGATCGCTCGGCTCGAGCTCGGGCGCGACGAGGCGGGCGCGTCGTGAAGTTCGCCCGCCGTCAGGAGACGACGAGCGGAGCGCCGCTGGCGCCGCTGCTCGACGTGGTGTTCCTGCTCCTGATCTTCTTCGTGGTCACCACGTCGTTCGCCGAGAGCCATCTGCCCCTCGACCTTCCGGAGGCGAGCTCGGGCAGGCCCGGGGAGGAGTCGGCCCTTCGGATCGAGATCGATGCCGAGGGCGGGATCGTGCTCGAGGGGGAGCCGACGACGCTCGAGGCGCTCGGGCTTCGCCTCGAGGAGGCGCACGCCGAGAAACGGCCTGTCGAGATCCGAGCGGACCGCACGAGCGAGCACGGTCGCTTCGTGGCCGTGCTCGATCTCGCACGCCGGATCGGGATCGAAGCGATCGGGATCGCCGTCGATGCCGAGGCGACCGTCGAGGTCACCGCGCCCTCGTCGGCGGGCGCCGCGACCGACGCCGACTAAGCGTCCTTCCGATAGGCCTCGACGATCGGCGCCAGCTCCGTCGGCGTCGCGCCGTGCAGGATCACGCCGTCGCAGCCGAGATCCATCTGGTGCCGGATCGCCGAGACGCACTGCTCGGGCGTGCCCGTCGCCGAGTACGAGAGCCACTCGTCGGGGATCAGCGTGGCGATGTGCTGGAGCTCTTCCGTCGTCGCCTTCACGTCGATGCCGCCCTGAAAGGTCGAGACGACTTCGTCGGCGCGGAAGCGTTCGAGCACCGACTTGTCCCAGCGGTTGGTGTCGACGAGCAGGTCGCCATATCCCTGGAGGTAGGTCGCGAGGCGACCCACCGACTTCATCAGGCGCTTGTCCTCGGGAATGTGGTCGCCGATCGTCGCGAAGCAGGACCAGACCTTCACGTCGTCGGGGTTGCGCCCGGCCTGCTCGGCGGCCTGCTTCACCGTCTTGACGGCGCGCTCGGTCGTTTCGTCGCTGAAGTAGGTGTGGAGGACGACCTCGTCGAAGACCCGTCCGCCGAGGGCGAGGGAGTTCGGGCCGAAGGCCACGAGCAGGAGCGGGACTTCGTCGACGACGTTCGGACCCAGGTGGAGGAAGGGGTAGCTCCCGATCGGTCCATCGTGTCCGATCACCGGCTCTCCGCCCAGCAGCTTGCGCGTGACGCCGACGAAATCTTCCATCTGCGCCGTCGTGATCGGCGGGATCCCGTAGGCCTTCTGCATGGGGGCGATCCCGCGGCCGATCCCGAGGACGAAGCGTCCGCCGGTCATGCCGTGCATCGTGAGCGCATAGCCCGCCGTCACGATCGGGTGCCGCGTGTTGTGGTTCGTGCAGGCCGTCGCGATCCGGATCGAATCCGTCACGGCGCCCGCCGCGCCGGAGAGCGTGCAGATCTCCTTCTGGTTGTACCGCTCCGAGAGGAAGGCGGTCCCGAGCCCCATCGCTTCACCGGCGCGGACCTCCTCGATCAGATCGCGGGGCGACTCGGGCTGGCCGGCGAGAGCGTAGAAGCCGAGCTCGGGATTGGCTGCGGTGGTGGCGGTCATGGGGCATCTCCTGTCGCGTCGGCATCGTCGCCGTCGTGTTCATCCTGCATCGCTCCCCCGATCTCCGCCAGCGCCGATCCGAACCAGCTCGAGACGACCGGCCAGGCGAAGAGGATCCAGAGAACGAAGGGCAGAGCGTCCGAGACGAGGCTCGGGACGAAGGGGAGCTGCGCCGCCTTGTGGACGCGCTCGGTCAGGTTGAGGGCGAGGTGCCCCGCGAAGAGAAGGAAGAGGCCGCCCGCGAGGCCGCCCAGCCGTCGCCGCCACGAGAGACCCGGCGTGACCACCATCAGGCCGACGAAGGGGACCCAGTTGATGTAGCGCTGGCGGAAGGCGCCGACCCGCGCGCCGTCGAAGCCGATCGCGTCGTAGATCGGTGGCGCGACGTTCCGGAGGAAGCGTCCGTAGAGGAGGCGCCCGCTCTCTTCCCAGAACCAGGTGAGGGTGATCGTGACGACGAGGAAGCCCAGGACGACGGGAATCGCGCGTCTCATCGCTTGACGAAGATCCGGATCCAGCCGTAGAGGACGCTCACGATCATCGCGATCAGCGTCGCCTGCCAGAAGTAGACGTGGAAGAAGTCGAAGTAGTCGCCCTGATAGCGGCCGACGATCAGCAGCGTGACGATCCGCAGCAGGTTGAAGGCGAAGATCGCGAGGCAGCCGAGCGCGACGCCGGCTGCGCGCGTCCGCAGCGGCGCCGGGAAGGCCAGGACGCAGGCCGAATAGATCAACATCTCGAGCAGGCCCACGCACTCGATGATGATCGAGACCGCGAAGCCGTCGTAGGTCACGAGGTCGCCGCGGAGCGTCGTGGCGTCGGTGAAGATCCGCAGGAAGTAGTGGACGCTCGCGGCGGTGCCGGCGGCGAGGGCCTCGAGCGGGCCGCGGAGGGCGTCGAGTGCGGCGTTGAACGCGGTGCCGATCACCAGCAGATAGGCGACGACGAGAAGCGGATAGCGGATCTGCGGATTCGCCCAGAGGGCTCGCAGTCGGTCCGTCGGGGTGGCGGGGTGCGGAGCGGAGGCGCTCTGCTTCGGATCCGGTTCCCCCGGCCGACCCGATCCCTCGGTCATCCCGGACATCGCGCTTTCCGCAGGCGGGAGCGCGTGGCCCTGCGCCGGGCTGGCCTCCCGCCCTCGTGGTGGGCAGTCGATCAAGGCTAGCCCACCTCGTGGCGCTCCGATCGCCGGGGCTCAGCCGCGGCCGGCGAGGAGATTCCGCTCGGCGTAGCGGTAGCCGAGTCCGCGCACGGTCTCGATCGCGTCCTTGGCGCCGGCGAGCTTGCGGCGAAGGCTCTTCACGTGGGCGTCGACGCTGCGTTCGGTGGGGTTCTCGCCGGGTCGCCAGGCTTCGTCGATCAGATCGCGGCGGCTCAAGACCCGCCCCTCGTGTCGCGCGAGGGTCGCGAGCAGCTCGAACTCCCGGGGCGTGAGCCCGAGCTCGATGCCTTCGAAGCGGACCGAGCGGCGTTCCTCGTCGATCATGAGCGGGCTCGGCAGGCGAGGCTCCCGCCGCGTCGCTTCCCGATTCGGGGCTTCGCTGCGGCGAAGCACGGCGCGGATCCGCGAGGCGAGCTCGCGCTGGAAGAAGGGCTTCGGCACGAAGTCGTCGGCACCGCATTCGAAGGCGAGGATCCGGTCGCTCTCGTGGGACCACTCCGAGAGCAGGACGACCGGCACGTCGGCGAGGGCGCGGCTCTCGCGCACGTGTCGGCAGACCGAGAAGCCCGATCCGTCCGGCAGGGCCAGCTCGCAGAGGACCAGGCGTGGCGCCTGCCGCTCCATTCGATCGAAGGCCTCCGTCAGGGTCTTGGCTT
Source organism: bacterium (assembly GCA_030432735.1). Taxonomy (GTDB): domain Bacteria; phylum Myxococcota_A; class UBA9160; order UBA9160; family UBA4427; genus UBA4427. The sequence goes on along the minus strand of JAUIMK010000109.1, from coordinate 8,418 downwards.
CGACGAGATCGAGATGGGTCTCGGCCAGCGCCTCGCGGACGAGCGCGGGCGTGCCCGCGTCTGCGTCGACGAGGAGGGCGAAGTTCTGATCGGGGTCTGCGGGGGTCATGGGCCGGAACCCGATCAAAACATCACCGAGTCACAAAACGGTGACAGACCGGAGATGAATTCCGAACGATCGTGTGTCGATTGCCCGGAGCGTGCGGCGCGCGGCCCGAGTTGCCGGTTCTCGAGCCCGAAGAGGGGATCCCCGGGGCCTTTTCGTACGCGAAGCGCGGGAGGCGCTTTCGTCGAACCTCCTCGTGGTCTCACCAAATCGTCACATGCGCGCGACTCGATCGTGTCATCCGGAATCCATAATGCGGCGCGTCGGAAGGGGGCGATGCCCTGAGTGGTCCGTCCCCCGGCGTAGCCGCCGACGCCCTGCTTACTCCCAAGCAAGATCCAAACGACACACAAAGAGAGAAACGATGCAATTCAGCAAGTTCGTGCAGTTCGCGCTCGCGCTGGCCGTGGCCGGTACGGCGAGCGTCGCAGGGGCGCAGACCACGGTGGTTTCGGCCAACGTGACGACCCCCGAGACGTGGTGTGACAACGAGACCGAGATGTTCCTCCTGAACCCGATCTTCGTGAGTTCGAAGCTCACGATCGAGCCGGGCTGCATCATCCGTGGCAACCCGCGTGGGTCGGCCTTCGATGCACAGAACCCGACCGTCGGCGCGCCGGGTGCGCTGATCATCTCCCAGGACGGCTTCCTCGACGCGCAGGGTACGGCGACGAACCCGATCATCATGACGACGGGTGCCCAGGACACGAACGGCGACAACATCGCCGACGACTTCGACGCCAACACCTTCGCGGATCAGTGGAACGGCGTCGGTGCGGTCCCCGCGCTCCTCGACGACACGCCGGCCACCAACCCGATCGCGCCCCTCGACGCGGCGGGCAACCAGAACGCCGGTCTCTGGGGCGGCCTGGTCATCCTCGGTCGGGCTCCGACGAACCTCGGTGAGAACCTGGTCGTCGGCTACGGCTCGGACACGGTCGAAGGCCTCGCGGTCCCCGGCTACCCGGCCGGCGGCGCGCGCTACGGCGGCTACCAGCCCCACGATTCGTCGGGCATCCTCCGCTACGTCTCGGTCCGCAACGCGGGCGACGAGATCGGCGCGGGCAACGAGCTCAACGGCATCACCCTCGGTGGCGTCGGCGACGGCACGATCTTCGAGTTCGTCGAGGTCTGGGCCAACCAGGACGACGGCATGGAGTGGTTCGGCGGCACGGTCAACGGCCGCAACCTCGTGAACGCCATGATCGGTGACGACTCCCTCGACATCGACCAGGGCTTCAGCGGCAACATCCAGAACGCGATCGTCCTCCAGACCTTCTTCAACGAGAACGGTGGTACGAACTTCGGCGCTTCCTCCGGTGACAACATCGGCGAGTGGGACGGCGACGACTGCGCCGGCTGCAACGTGCAGATCGACGACGTCACCTTCGGTCAGCCGACCGTCCCGCAGTCCTGGCCCAACGCCCACCCGGCCATCTACAACATGACGGCCCTCGGTGCGGACGACGAGGACGGCAACAACCCGGCGACCTCCCCGGCGACCGGTAGCCGCGGCATCCGCCCGCGCGACGGTTGGACGGGCGTCGTGGCCAACTCGATCATCAACAACACGGCGGGCACGGCCTGCGCGGTCGAGTCCGACGCGGGCTCGCACGAGGCGGACGTCGTCCGCATCGTCGCTTCGACCTTCGCGGACTCCGGCGCCGCCAACGCGAACTGCCTCACGGCGGCCGCGAACGGCGACGCCGCGGTCACGGCCGGCGAGTACGACGGCGGCTCCGCGAACTTCACGGCGGTCACCGGTGAGATCCTGGTCGAGGACAACTACTTCTTCGATCCCCAGGGCGTCAGCGGCAAGATGGCGGGCTCCAAGGTCGGTTCTCCGGCGGATCCCCGCCCGGCGAACCCGGGTGACGCGAACGTCTCGGGCGGCGTCCGGCCGCGCGGTGCGGGTCTCGACGCCTCGGCCACCTACCGCGGTGCCTTCCCGGCCTCGCAGCCGCTCTGGACGGCCGGTTGGACGGTCCTCAGCACGGGCGGTGTCTTCGTCGAGTAATCCTCGATCGAGCACGGTCCTAGAGAACCTCTTCCAACAGAAAGAGCCAACGGAAAGAGAGAATCCAATGAAGATGCAACTGACGAAGCTCGCGCTCGCTGCCGGTCTCGCTGCCCTCGTGGCGGGCCCCGCCAGCGCGAGCCTGGTCGCCGGGTGGGACTTCTCCGACCTGTCTGGGGACTCGGCCAGCGTGCCGACGAACCATCCGGCGAACGTGGTCGGGTCGGCGACGGCAACGGCGCTCAACGTGAGCGGCGACGTGGTCGCCTCGCCCCTGCGCCCCGGATCGGCGGAAGCCGATCAGGCGGGACTCGAGGGCGGGATCAACGGGTACCCGTCGATCCAGGACCCGACCTTCGCAGCCGGAGAGACCGGCTTCGATCGACGCGGCGAGCTGCTCGGCCTCACGGCCCGCGGCTCGGCCACCGCGGAGTTCGACGTGAGCCTGGCGGCCCCGGTCGTGGGCACCTGGGTCGTCACCTTCGGTGCCGACGCGATCAGCGGCGACGAGGCCGACTTTACGAACGTCACCGTGTCCTTCGGTGGCAGCTGCGGCGCGGCCGCGACGGTCGGTACGGCCGTCGTCCAGCCCGGCGACACCGAGGTCACGATGTTCCTCGGTCAGCTCGGCTCGGCCGGTGGCTGCGTCGTCCTCGAGATGGACGGCTCGACCACCCAGCCGCTGATCGACAACGTGGCGATCTCGACGGTTCCGGAGCCGGGCACGGGAGCGATGCTCCTGGCCGGTGCTGCGGGCCTGGTCGCCGCAGCGCGCCGCCGCGTGCGCTGAGTGAGGATCGCAGGAGGCGCCCCGCGGCTTGCGCTCGCAGCGCGCCTCCGCTTTCTCCAGAGAGCCGTCGTCCGGAAGGGCGGCGGCTCTCGCCTTTCGCGGTGACCTCCACTGCTCCCTCCGCTCCACCAGGGAATCGTTTCGATGAAGCCTTCCATGCCCGACTCACGGCCCGCCGCGCTCGCGTCGTTCTTCGTGCTCGTGATCCTGCTGGCCGCTTGCGCGAGCCCGTCCTCGCGAATCTCGCTCGAGGCACCGACCGCGAGAAACGACGTCGTCGGCGGAATCTATGACGCGGCCGACGAGAACGCCGAGCCCGTGACCCTCGAGAACCTGCCGCGCAGCGAACGCTTCTGGCCCCACCAGATCCAGCTCGTCGAAGACTGGAGGCCCGAGGGCTTTGAGGGCGACTTCGGCTGGGGGATGGGCGTCGTGATCGAAGTCGACGACGCGCGCCGCGTGCGGGTCGACTTCTCGCGATTCGGCAAGCACTGGATCCCTGCGCACGTGACCGACATCGTCGAACGCGCCAACCGGATCCGCCTGGGCGAGTCGGCGAAGTTCAAGCCGAACCTCGTGCTCGCGCTCGGCAACCGTCTCCTCGACCCGACCGGCCGGACCCTGGCCGAATCGAGCGTCGACCTGCTCGACCAGAACGCTTTCGTGCTCGTCTTCGCGGATCCGCGTGCGGCGTCGTTCCCGGAGCTCGTCGCGACGCTGTCCCCCCTCTTCGGGCGGGCGGGGCTGCATTGCGTACTGCTGCCCCAGGGCGGTCACCCCGACTTCCACGTCTGGAAGGCCGCCCACGACGCGGGTTGGCAGGGCTCGTTCCTGCTGGACCGCTTCTCGCCCGCCTACTCGGAGGGCTTCCTCGACGACCCCGAGCGCCTGCCGTGGATCGAGGTGCGCTCGCCCGAGGGCCGGAGGGTGTGGCAGGGAGACGTCGGCGATGCCGACGCGATCGAGGACGCCTTCGGTTCGTGATCGGGATCGAGGCTATCCGGTTCCCTTTGTGTGTCCGTTTCGTGAACAACGCGTGTCGAATTTGACAATGCCGTGAGGATCATGCGCACGGCCGTGAACATCGGGTGGTAGCTGGTAAAAGTAGCGCCAACTCGAACCGCGGTGAGACCCCTCGCTCATGCGTACTGAACCCCCCTTCCATGGACTCCTCGGCGCAGCGCTCCTCGCAGCGCTCCTCCTCGCTCCGTCCGCGGCCCAGGCCGAAGCGGACGGGGGCGCCGTCTCCGCTTTCCGCTCCAAGATGGAGAAGTGGGTGGAGACCCGGCAGATCCTCTCGGAAGAGCGCGCCGAATGGCTCGTCGAGAAGGAGAGCCTCGAGGCGACCCGAAACCTCCTCCGCCGAGAACGCGACGATCTCCGAGCCGAGATCAAGGAGTTCGAGGAGACCGGTGCGGACGCGAGCGAAGAGCGGCGAGAGCTCCTGCTCCAGCGCGCCGAGTATCAGCGTTCCTCGGAGCTGCTCGAAGCCGACATCCGCCGCCTCGAAGAGCAGGTGCTCGCCCTCGCGCCGCAGCTGCCGGATCCGCTCCGGGATCGCCTCGACCTGCTGCTCGTGCAGATCCCCGAGGATCCGAACAACTCCCGGATCGCCCTCGGACAGCGTCTGATGAACGTGCTCGGCGTGCTCGCCCAGGCCGAGAAGTGGAACAGCACGGCGACCTTCGTCGGAGAGACCCGACCCGTCGGCGCCGAAGGCCAGCGCATCCAGGTCCGCACCCTCTACTGGGGGCTCGGTCAGGCCGTCTACGTCGATACCCAGGGCGAGGTCGCCGGGCTCGGACGCCCCGGCCCCGAAGGCTGGTCCTTCGTGGACGATGCGTCCCTCGCGGACGAGGCCAAGCTCTTCCTCGACATCTACGAAGGCAACGTCGACACGATCGCCTTCGTTCCGGTTCCCGTCGAAGTCGAATGACGACCGCCGTCGCGCGGCCCAGGCTCGCGCGCCGACGTCGATTCCCCTCCGTTCCGACCCACGCGTTCGCGCGCCGCCCACGGACGACCGTTTCCATGCACAAGACCACGCTCTTCCTCCTCATCCTCCTGGCGACCCTCGCGTCGGCGCTCCCGGTCGCTGCGCAGGGCTTCGCGACCCAGCAGAACGCCCTCGACGCGAAGCTCGACGGGGCGCTGCGAAGCCTCGCGAGCGAGCGAAACGAGATCGCGCGGGAGAAGCTTCCGCTCTCGAAGGCGGTGGCCGCTCTCGAGGCCGAGGTCGCGGCGCTTCGCAAGGAGCGCGAGCGCTTCCAGAAGGTCCAGGACGCGTCGACCATCGATCTGGCATCGCTCCGCAAGCAGGTAGCCAGCCTCGGAGATCAGGACGAGTTCGTGAAGAGCCGCCTCGGCGAGTTCCTGCGCGACTTCGAGGGACGCCTCCACATCGCCGAGCTGCCGCGCTTCGAGGCGCTCACCGAGGCCGCGAAGCTGAGCGACAAGAACGTGAACCTCGACGTGGACGCCAAGCGCGCGACGCAGATCGCGGTCGTCGACGCGGCGCTCGAGCGCGTGCGCGACCAGCTCGGAGGCCAACGCTTCGCCGGGGAGGCGCTCCGTCCGACCGGCGAGATCACCCCCGGTCAGTTCATCGCCGTCGGCCCGACGGTCTTCTTCGTCGCGGACGACGGCTCGACCTCCGGCCTCGTGGAAGCCCAGCTGAACGCGGCGGATCCGGTCGTGGTTCCACTCCCGGCCGTCCACGACCAGGATCTCGTGACGGTCGCGAGCACGGGGACCGGCGCGCTGCCCCTCGACCCGACCCTCGGCAAGGCCCTCAAGGTCGAGAAGGCGCGCAAGACCGTCTCCGAGTACGTCGCCGACGGCGGCGTCGTGGGCTACGTGATCATCGGACTCGGCCTCTCGGCGCTCCTGCTGACCGGCTTCAAGGCGATCGAGATCGTCGGCTTCAAGGTCGCCGGTCACGAAGCGGTCGACGACATCCTCGAAGACCTCGCCAACGGCGCGCAGGCGGCGGCGGCGAAGCGCGCCGCCGGGATCGAAGGCGTGTCGGGCGACATGCTCCAGACCGGCGTCGAACACGCGGCGGAGAGCCGCGGGGTGATCGAGGAGCTCCTCTTCGAGAAGGTGCTCCGCGTCCGCCCGACCCTCGAGCGCTTCCTGCCCTTCCTGGCGATCACCGCCGCCGCGGCGCCGCTCCTCGGGCTGCTCGGCACGGTGATCGGCATGATCAACACCTTCCAGCTGATCACGATCTTCGGCACCGGCGACGCCAAGAGTCTGTCCTCCGGCATCTCGGAGGCGCTCATGACGACGGCGCTCGGTCTCGTGGTCGCGATCCCGACGCTGATCCTCCACGGCGCGCTGTCGCGCATGGCGAAGCGCAAGCTCGGTCTCCTCGAGGAGCTCTCGGTGGCCTTCGTGAACGGGCTCGACGTCCTGCGCGGCAACGATCGCCGGGCCTGATCGAACCGAGAGCGCGAAGGGAGAGGGACGATGTCGACGATCTGGAGCATCTGGCTGAGCGGAGGGTGGGTGATGATCCCGCTCTTCCTGCTCGCCGTGCTGCTCTACGCCCAGGCGTTCCAGCTCGTCATGTACGTGCGCCGTACGAACCTGCGCTCCGACTCTGAGCCCTACTGGTTCGAGTGGGTGCGCGAACCGGCGAAGGCGGAGGGGCGCGTTCGCGACATCATCGAATACACCCAGGATGGCGCGGAGTCGGGCCACATCTCCGGCGACCAGGTCCGCAACCGCTTCGACGAGATCCGGCTCGCCCTCGTCAGCCTGATCGAGCGCCGCACCGTCTTCGTCTCGACCCTCGTCGCGGCGGCGCCGCTCATGGGACTGCTCGGGACCGTGCTCGGCATGCTCCAGACCTTCTTCGGGATCTCGACGAGCGGAGGCACGGAGACCGCCGGCGTCGTCGCCGCGGGGATCTCGGAAGCGCTCGTCACGACGCAGACTGGCCTCACGATCGCGCTGCCCGGCCTCTTCATCGTCATGATCATCCAGCGTCAGCGCCAGCAGCTCGAGGCGAAGATCGCGCGCCTCGAGAGCCTGACCCTCAGCCACCTGAAGCTCGACTGAAGCCGCGGAGAACGCGAGAAGATGCCCCGACGAAGCGTGCTCAGCCCCGACGAAGAGACCGAGATCAACCTCTCGCCGATGATCGACTGCATCTTCATCCTGCTCATCTTCTTCATCGTGACGACCGTCTTCGTCGAAGAGAAGGGGCTCCAGGTCGCGAAGCCCGACGCCGCGGCGGTCGCGACGCCCAACGAGGACAAGGAGAACGTCGTCCTCGAGATCACCCAGCAGAACAAGATCCTCCTGAACGACAAGGAAGTCTCGATCGCCGACGTCGCGAGCGGCGTGAAGGCGAAGGTGAGCGACCCCGAGACCCCCGTCGTGATCCGCGCCCACGAGAAGTCCAGCCACGGCGTCTTCGTCGGCGTGTGGGACGCGGCGAAGCGCGGCGGAGCCCAGCAGCTCAGCTTCAGCACGGTGAACTAGCCATGCCCCATCGCATGATCAGCGCAGAGCCCGAGCCGGAGACCGAGATCAATCTCTCTCCGATGATCGACTGCATCTTCATCCTGCTGATCTTCTTCATCGTGACGACCGTCTTCGTCGAGGAGCCGGGCGTCGAGATCTGGAAGCCCGACGCGACCGTCGACCTCGATCTCGAGAAGAACAGCATCATCATCGCCGTCACCTCGGACAACAAGGTCGTCTACGGCGGCAAGGAAGTCGGCGTCTCCGGCGTCGGCGCCCGCGTGCGGGCGCTGCTCAACAAGGACGAGCTTCCGGTCATCATCCAGGCGGACTCCCGCGCGGACCACGGCGTCTTCTCCGACGTCTGGAGCGAGGTGAAGAACGCCGGCGCGAAGAAGATCAGCCTCTCCACCCGGAACGACTAACGAGACGGACGCCGTCCGTCGCTCCGAAGGATCCATGGCCCACTCCACCTTCAAGCTCCCGACGCCCCGGAACGAGCTCGCGATCAGCGTGCTGCTCGGGGCTGCGTTCGCGCTCGGCCTCTTCGTGCTGATGGCGCTGGCGCAGATGCTCGGTGAAGTGCAGGTGCCGGAGAACGAGCTCGTCGAGCAGGTCGTGGCCTATACGCCCCCCGAGATCGAAGAGATCGACGAAGAGCTCCCGCCGCCCCCGGAAGAGGAGGAGCCGCCGCCGGAGCTCGAGGCCGAGCCGCCGCAGCTCTCCCTCGATCAGCTGAACATCGCGCTCAACCCCGGAACCGGCGGTTCCCTCGCCGGCGACTTCGCGATGCCGACCATCGCGGCGACGTCGAGCGCCCTCGGAACCGAGGACTTCGTCGACTTCTCGGACCTCGACCAGGTCCCGCGTCCGATGCCCGGATTTCAGCTCGACTTTCCGCGTCGCCTGAAGCGCAAGGCGGTCTCCGGTCGGGTGGTCCTGCTCATCAAGCTCGCCGAAGACGGGCGCGTCCTCGAGTCGAAGGTCGAGTCGTCGAACCTGCCCGAGTTCGAGCCCATCGTCGCCGCCCAG
>JAUIMK010000108.1 GCA_030432735.1 bacterium | reverse complement strand
GCCGGACGTGGCGATGTGGGGGCGGGCACTGACCGCGATGCCCCGGATCGACAAGCAGGAGTGGGATGCGCTCGATCTCGTGTCGCGTTGGCTGATCGCCACCCGATCGGCGGTGATCGTGATGACGTTCACCTCCTCGGCCTTCGCCGGGGTGCTCGCCTGGAAGGCCGATGCGTTCGACGCGTTCCTCTTCGTGCTCGTGACCGCCGGGCTCTGCCTCGCCCACGCGACGAACAACCTCGTCAACGACCTGACCGATCACTGGAAGGGCGTCGACCAGGGCAACTACTTCCGGACCCAGTACGGCCCCCAGACCGTCGAGGACGGCCTCCTGACCGTCCGGCAGCTCGTCACGTACGCCTCGATCACCGGCGGAGTCGCGCTCGCGATCGGCTTCTACCTCGTCTTCGTCTCCGATCGCGGAGGCATCACCCTCGCGCTCCTCGCGAGCGGCCTCTTCTTCGTGCTCTTCTACACCTGGCCGCTCAAGTACATCGGCCTGGGCGAGCCGGCCGTCCTCCTCGTCTGGGGGCCGCTCATGGTCGGGGGCAGCTATTTCGTGATCACCGGCGAATGGAGCAACGAGGTGGCGATCGCGAGCCTCGCCTACGCCCTCGGACCGACGGCCGTCCTCTTCGGCAAGCACACGGACAAGCTCGCCTTCGACGAGGGGAAGAAGATCCGGACGCTGCCGGTGATCCTCGGCGAGTCGCTCTCCCGGAAGGTGACCGTCGGGCTGCTCCTCGCGCAGTATCCCGTCGTCGTCTATCTCGTCTGGACCGGCTTCTTCCACCCGGTGATGCTGGTGACGTTGCTCTCGGCCTTCTCGCTTCCGCGCGTCTTCCAGGTCTTCCGGCATCCGCGGCCGGACCGGCCGCCGAAGGCGTTCCCGGAAGGCGTATGGCCGCTCTACTTCGTGGGAATCGCATTCTGGTTCACGCGCCGGTACGGGGCGTTCTTCCTGGTCGGGCTGGTGCTGGACGTCGCTCTCTCGTGACGCCCTCGCGAGCGGGGCGGCCTAACGCGCCCGCAGACCCTTCTGGCCCATCCGCCAGATCAGCAGGTCCAGCCGGTCCTGCCCGAAGAAGGGCTCCGCCTCGAAGACCATCGTCGGCACGCCCCAATGACCGGCGGCCTCGAGCGCGTCCTGATTCGCCTCGATGGCCGCTTCGTGGCGGTCGGGGTCGGCTTCGATCGCCGCGTCGAGCTCGGCGAGGTCGAGCCCGGCTTCGCTCGCGGCCCGGGCGAGGTGGTCGCCTTCGTTCCAGCCGGCCACGCTGCCGTCCCAGATCGTGCGGCTCACCTGGTCGATGAAGGGCAGGCCGCGGCCGCGGTCGCAGGCGGCGATGCCGAGGCGGGTGAGCCGCCGGATGTAGGGCTGGTCGGCGGCGATCGTGCGCGTCGCGAGATCCTGGACGATCGGGTCCGGGCGGGGCCAGCGGTAGGGGATGCCCTCCCGCTCGGCGATCCGCGTCGTGTCCCGCAGGAGGTAGGGCGGCCAGAGCGGGTTCACCTTCTCGAAGAACTCCGGGTTCCGGACCGCGATCGGATAGACGGGCCGGACGTCGCAGACCACGTCGTGGCCTTCGACGAACTCGATCAGCCGGCGCAGCACGAGATACGAATACGGGCTGCGGAAGGACCAGTAGAGCTGGAACTCGAGGGGCGCGTTGGCAGGCATCTCGCTCCTAGACGACCCGGAAGTCGGCGAGGCTCATCTCTTCCCTTTGACGGCTGAACGTCGCGATGTCGCCGGGAAAGAGGAAGGGCGTGTGACCGGAGGGCGTACGGTAGTAGCTGTCGCAGGAGTCGGCGCCCCACGAGAAGACCGAACGCGCTTCCACGATCCACTCGTTGTAGCGCTCGTGGGCCTCCGGGGTCACGTCGATCGCGCGGGCGCCCGCCTTCTGCTTCTCGACGAGGAGTCGGACGATCGCCTTCAGGTTGATCTCGGCGGCATCGAAGAACGAGGTCGAGGCGATCAGCGCGTTCGGTCCGAGGGCGAAGAAGTAGTTCGGGAAGCCGGGGACGGCGGTGCCCACGAAAGCCTCGGGGGCCTGCTCCATTCGCTTCGCGAGGGAGAGGCCGTCCGAGCCGACCACGTCGATCCGTTCGAAGTCCATCACCTTGTAGCCGGTGCAGTAGATCACGACGTCGGCCTCGAGCTTCTCGCCCTCCGTCGTGACGACACCGTCGGGGACGACCTCGCGCGCGGCGTGGGGAACGAGGCGGACGTCGTCGCGCTGGAGCGCGGGGTAGTAGAAGTCGGACATGAGCGGGCGCTTGCAGCCGAAATGCGACCTGGGCGTGACCTGCTCGCGAAGCGTTTCGTCCGCCACCGACTTCGCGATGTGGTCGAGGCCCATCTTCTCGACCCGGGCCTGGACCTTGTCGCCGACGACGAAGGCGCCGGTCGAGAGGTGCATGAGCTTGTGGTGGAGCCAGCGGTGGAGCTTCCGGAGCGGAGCGACCGCGAGGAGCCTGCGGCTGAAGGTCGAGTAGGGCCTGGCGCCCCGGGGCAGGATCCAGTTCGGCGTTCGTTGCAGGACCGTGAGGTGACCGGCGACCCGGGCGATCTCGGGGACGATCTGGACCGCCGCGGCCGCGGAGCCGATCAGGACGACGCGCTTGCCGTCGAGCGGGACGTCGTGATTCCACTCCGTCGAGTGCCAGGACGGCCCCTCGAAGGTCCCGATGCCCGGGACGTCCGGATAGAGCGGCGTGTGCTGGTTGCCCATCGCGTTGATCACGACGTCGAACTCGCACAGCTCGCCGCGGGCGGTCTCGAGATGCCAGGTCCCGTCCCGCTGGTAGCGACAGCTCCGGATCTCGGTGTCGAGCCTGAGGTGGGGCTCGAGACCGAACTCGCGAGCCATGCGCTGGAGATAGGCCTCGATCTCCCTCTGCTGCACGAAGGTCGCCGTCCACTCCGGGTTCGGCGCGTCGGAGAAGGTGTACGCCGCGGCCTTCACGTCGCAGGCGAGGCCGGGATAGGAGTGCTGGTGCCATGTCCCGCCGACCGCGTCGGACTTCTCGAAGATCGTGAAGCGTTCGAAGCCGGCGCGAAGCAGCTCGCGCCCGGCCGTCAGTCCGGAGGGGCCGGCGCCGATCACGGCGATGCGCAGAGGCTGACAGGGCGAAGTCGCGGGCATCGGGCACTCCTGGTCGGAGACACGACGATGAAGTAGTCGTAGGGACGCGGCAACCCCGTCGGGCTTCTATCGTTCGGGCGAGGGCTTCGCAGAGGAGGGCGATGTGGGCAAGACCGGCCGGGGCCGCGTGAGAACGAAGGGGACCTGGTTCGGGATCGCCGCGACGCGGCTCGGTGCCGCGATCGTTTCGGCGCTGCTGGCCGTCCCGCTCGGCGGAGTCGCGCCGCCGGCGGCCACGGCGCAGGAGACGATGTCCGACGCGGAAGCGGCCGAGGCCCTCGAGCGCTTCGAGCGACAGCGCGCGGGCGCCTTCCAGACGGACGACCCCGCGCTCGGTCGCGCGACGACGCGCGCCCTCGACCACGCGGCGGCGGATCTGCGTCGGATCGAGTCGGCGGTGCGGGACGCCGTCGCGCGGGAACGCGAGGCGTCCTGGGGTGAGACCACGACCGACGAGCGCTTCGTCTGGGTCGAGTACACCGACGACGCGCGGGAGCGGCGACAGGTCGACTTCGCGCGCGAGACGCTCGTCTTCGAATCCCTGGACGGGACGATCGACGTCGACGGCTTGCGACGCAGGGTGCGGGCGACCCTCCTCGAAGGCGCGGACGTGGCGGTGGCCCGCGACCCGATCACCCAGGGCATCGAGTCGCGCACGGCCGGGGTCTTCGAGGCCGAAGCGGTGCTCGCGTCGGGACCCCTCGCATCGACGCCGGTCCTCTGGCCGCTCCTGACCGGCGACTCGCGGGTCGAGCCCGATGCCCTCGAGGCGGTCGTCGGGCTGCTGGTGGCGCGCGCGCGGACGCGGGAGGTCGAGGTGCGGGGGGAGACGATGCAGCAGGTCGAGATTCCCCTCGACCCGGCGACGGTCCTCGCCCAGCTCGAGCGTCTGCAGAAGGGCGAGTTTGCCGCACCGATGCCCGAGTACACGCCGCAGGAGATCCCGCGCCCGTCGCCGTCCGACGGGACGCCGCCGCCCCCCGAGCGGCCGCAGCCGATCCGCCCCGCGCCGTCGTCGCGGGGGCTGCCGCGCGGCTTTCCGGCCCGGGCGCGCGCGCTGGTCGAGCCGGTCGATCGCCACGCCCTCCCGCGCAGGCTCGATCCCGCGCTCGTCTTCGCGATCATCGAGACCGAGTCGGCCTTCAATCCCCTCGCGCGTTCCCCGGCGCCGGCCTACGGCCTCATGCAGATCGTGCCCCGCAGCGCCGGCCGCGACGCGAGCGCGGTGCTCTTCGGCCGCCCGCGCCTGCTCTCCCCCTCGTACCTCTTCGACGCCGAGCGCAACATCCAGATCGGCGCGATCTACCTGGATCTCGTGATGAACCGGTATCTCGCGGGCATCCGCGACCCGCGGAGCCGGCTCTACTGCGCGATCGCCGCGTACAACACCGGCGCCGGCAACGTGTTCCGCGCCTTCACGGGCCGGACCCGGCCGAAGGCGGCCTTCCGGGCGATCAACGCGCTCAGTCCCGAGGACGTGTATCGCCGCCTCGTCTGGGAGCTGCCGTACGCGGAGACGCGTCGCTACCTGACCAACGTCGTCCAGCGCATGGACAAATACCGACGTTAGTCGGCTCGCTCGCGCCTCAGAGCTCTTCGGCGTAGTTCTTCTCGATCGCCTCGTCGTAGGCGCGAGCGACGGAGGCCTCCGAGCCGGTCCGGGCCGCGAAGATCTCGCCGAAGGACACGCGATGGGGCTCGCCCCACTTCTCGGGCTTCCAGAGGTTCGAGCGCAGGAAGGCCTTCGCGCAGTGGAAGAAGCACTGGTCGACGCGGACCCGGATCGCGAGGACGGCCGGGCGACCGCGGGCGGCGAGGCGCTCGAGCAGCTCGGGGTCCCGGGTCAGCTCGGCGCGACCGTTGATGCGCAGGGTCTCCGGGGTGCCCGGGATCATGAAGAGCACGCCGACCCGGGGATTGCGGAGCAGGTTCAGGTGGCCGTAGGCCAGCTTGTTGCCGGGGCGATCGGGGATCACGATCGTCTGGTCGTCCTCGACGAGTACGAACCCGGGGGCATCGCCCTTGGGCGACGCGTCGAGCGCGCCCTCTGCGTCGGCGGTGCCGAGGACCAGGAAGGGGCAGCGCGCGAGGAAGTCACGCGCGAAGGCGTCGAGGTGATCCTCGACCTTCGCCTCGGTCGTCGGGCTCGGATCGCCGATCAGCTCGCGGAGCTCGGCTTCGGACTGGATCACGTGGGGATCGGACATGGAGGCTCCTCGCGAGCGGACGCTCGGCGCTCGCCCCCAGGATGCATCAGTCGGGTCCGCCGGGCGAGGCGCTCCGTCGATCGCCGGCCCGGCCGGCGCCCTGGGCGAGGCCGAGGGCGAGCGCGGCGACCAGCATCGGCGTGAAGTGGAAGCGCAGGGCGTGGTCGGGATCGCGGAGGCAGGCGAGCTGCATCGCCAGCGCCGGGAGCGCGCCGGCCGCCAGTCCGAGCAGCACGCCGCCGAGCGCGCTCGCCCGGAGGCTTCGCCGCCGAACCATGCGCAGGCCGATCAGGACGGGCGGGATCGCGATCACGAGGCTCTCGAGGAAGCAGTGCGCGCGCTTCCCGAGCATGGAGGCTTCCAGCGCGTGGAGTGGGCGTGCGCCGACGGCGATCGCGAGCCACAGGCTCCCGAGGAGGACGATCGGGACGAGCAGCAGGCTCCGCCGCGGAGCGCCGGGGACGTCGACTTCGAGGGCGGCGTAGGCGAGGGCGATCAGCGAGGCGATGCCGGCGAGATGCTCGAGCGCGAACCGGGGGCTGGCCAGATCGGCCAGGGCGGTCTCGTGAAGACCGCCGAGGGCGAGGACCGCGAGCGTGGTCGAGAGCAGGCCAAAGCCGATCCAGGAGGCGAGGGTGCGCGCCAGCGTGGGGGCCGGCTCGACTGCACGCAGGTCCGCCACCAGCGCCTCGATCAGGTCGGGTCGCTCGCTCGCGGTGCTGTGGTCTCGTTGCTCGGTCATGGCGGAGGGGGCTTCGGCTTCGTCGCGGTTGGGGGACGGGGGAGGGGACGGGATCGAGGGCGCGTACGCCCGAACCGAGCTACGCCGGCGCCCGTCTCCGGGTTACATCCGCGTCCGATTTCGGCGCCGAGCGATTGCGCCGACGTCGGCGGTGGGCGAGGGTGCGCCGATGCCGGAAGCGCCGTCGACCGCCTCGGGTGCCGCGGGCACCGACCGCTGGGGAAGACCGGCGTGTGCGCCGATCCGGGCCGAGGTCGCCCGGTCGATTCGAGGCGGGATCGCCGGCCTGCTGGCGGTCGCCATCCTCCTGACGGGCTGTGATTCGTGGGAGCGCGAGGGGACGGCGCCGGCCGCCACGGTGGTCGAGGAGAACGGCTTCGTGGGGAGCGCACGCTGCGCGACCTGCCATCCGACCGAGGCGGCGGCCTGGCGAGGCTCCCACCACGACCGCGCGATGGCGTGGCCGAGCGCGGAGGCGATCGAGGGGCGCTTCGATGGCCGGACCCTCGACGTGCACGGCACGACCTGGCGCTTCTTCCGGGAAGGCGACGCCTTCCGCGTCGGGATCTCGGTAGCGGGCCGGGCCGAGACGCCGCTCGAAGTCGTGGCGGCCTTCGGTGTCGAGCCGCTCCAACAGGTGCTCGTCGAGCGGCCGGGAGGACGCTGGCAGGCCCTGCCCGTGGCATGGGGGTCGGCCGGCGACGCCGAAGCCGAATGGTTCGCGCTCCACCCCGACGATCCGGCACCGTCCGGCGACCCGCTCCACTGGGACGGACCGGCCTTGCGATGGAACGTGCAGTGCGCGGCCTGTCACTCGACGGCGGTTCGCAAGGGCTTCGACGACGCGACCGGACGTTATGCGACACGCTTCGCGGAAGAGGACGTCGGCTGCGAGGCGTGCCACGGGCCGGGTGGACTCCACGCGCGGGAGGCCGCGTCCGCCGAGGGCGAGGCTCGGCCGCTGCCGGTGACCTTCGACGCCTGGACGCCGGACGCCTGGCAACGCGCCGACGGGGCGGCGATCGCGCGGCGGGTCTCGGCCCGATCCCACGACGTCGAGCTCGACGTCTGCGGACCCTGCCACGCGCGCCGCGGCGAGCTCGTCCCGGCGCCGGAGATCGGTGGACCGATCCTCGATGGCTACGCGCCTCGGCTGCTGGCGCCCGACCTCTACTTCGACGACGGCGGGATCCGCGACGAGGTCTACGTGTGGGGCTCGTTCCTGCAGAGTCGGATGTACGCGGCGGGCGTTCGCTGCAGCGACTGTCACGATCCGCACTCCGGCGATCTGCGTCGGGAGGGCGATGCCTTGTGTGGCGGCTGTCATGCGCCGGACCGATATGCGGGCGCGGCGCATTTCGGGCACGGCGAGGAAGAGGCGGCGGCCCGATGCATCGACTGCCACATGCCGGAGCGGACCTACATGCAGGTCGACGCGCGGCGCGATCACGCCTTCGCGATCCCGCGCCCGCGCCGCCACGCGGCCCTCGGCAGCACCGACGCGTGCCAGGCCTGCCACCCGGGTCGGACGGCGGAGGCGTCGCGGCGGGCGATCGATCGCTGGCGGGGAGAGCGTCCGATCGCGGAGCACTGGTCGGACGCGCTCCACCGGGGCCGCGTCGCCCGCGAGGACGCGGAGCGGTGGCTCGAGGTCGCGCGCTCACCGCGGGTGACGCCCTTCGTCGTCGCGAGCGCGTGGTCACGCTATGCGCAGGAGAGCCCGGTGGCACCGGACGCCTCGCTGCTGCGCGACCTGTCCGCGCGATCCGATCTCGAGCGCCTGGGGGCGATCGACTTGATCCGCCGGCTGCCGCTCCTCCCGCAGCGTCGACATCTGCTGGAGCGGCTCGGCGACGAGCGGCGCGCGATCCGGGTCGAGGCGGCCGAAGCGCTCAGCGCGCTTCCGTCGGACGCGCTCGAGCCCGCCATGCGCTCGGCGCTCGCCCGCGGTCTGCGCGAGTACCGGGCGGCGCAGGAAGCGAACGCCGACCGGCCCGAAGCGCAGGTGAATCTAGGCAGCCTCGCGCTCCGGTTCGGGGACGTCCCGGGCGCCCGCGCGGCCTACGAGAAGGCGCTCGCCCGCGCGCCCTATTTCGTGCCGGCGCACGTGAACCTCGCGGACGTCGCCCGTGCCGAGGGCGACGAAGCGGGCGCGATCGATCATCTCGAGCGCGCGCTCGAGATCGACCCGCACAACGCCCTGGCGCACTACGCGCTCGGGCTGGCTCGTCACCGGAACGGAGACGCGGACGGCGCGGTCACGGCGCTCGAACGGGCGGCCGTCGAAGCACCGCACGATCCGCGGCTCGCCCTCGCGTACGCTCTCGCGCTGTCCGCGGCCGATCGCGACGAAGACGCGCGGCGTGCCCTCGAGGCGGCGATCGAACGGGGGGCCGACGATCCCGAGGTGCACCACGCGCGGGTGACGCTGATCCGGGATCAGCAGGGTCTGGCCGCGGCCGAGCGGGCGGCGGCGGAGTTCCTGGCCCGCTTTCCCGGGGATCCGCGAGCGCGCGCCGTGGCGCGTGAGTACGGCGTCGCTCGCTAGGCGCCGACCAGATCACGATCCGGAGGAGCGTCGGGAGCGGGGCGGAGAGCCGTCAGGCTAGGCCCGACTGGCTGATCTCGGGGTCGATCTGCGGCTCGATCTCCCTCCGCTCCGCCTCGGTCAGGAACTCGTAGGAGAGCAGGTCGATGCGCGGATCGCGTCCCTCGTCGGGCACGATCGAGAGGCTGACCCAGGGCTGGCCGTCGACGCCGCAGGTGAGCAGAGCGAGGATCTCGCAGCGGTCCCGGGCGAAGGACTCGTCCTGGAGCAGCTCCGTCAGGACGCGGGTGAAGCCGCCGAAATCGGCGACGAAGCGCTCGCGCGCATCGGCCATCGCTCCCGGTACGCCACAGACCACGTATCGGACCCGGTCCCGGGTGTAGGGACGCAGCTCGGTGTGGCCCGAGGCACGGGCGGCCTCCACCACCTCGAGGGCGGTCACGGGGAGCGCCTGGCGGAGGTCGTCCGGGAACGCGGCGTCGACGAATTGTCGGAAGGCCGGTGAGATCTCCGCCACTCGCGCGAGGTGATAGTCGAGGCAGGCGGTCAGCGCGCGCGCGTCTTCGGCGGCGCGGTCGGTCGGCGGGAGCGTCGGCTCCTCCGCCAGGGTCGGCGGCGTGACCTCCGCCGTGGCCTCCGGGTCGTCGTCGGGCAGCGCGGTGGTCACCGGCGGAAGCGGCACTCCTTCCGGCGTCGTCGGCTCGTCGTGGAAGATCTCGGTCGCTTCGTCGTCCATGTCCGGGACGACGGAGATGGGACTCGGGAAGGGCGTCTCCTCGGCGGTCGGCGCCGCCGGCGCTGCGTCGCGGTCCGGCTCCGGCGGCGTAGTCACGAGGGCGAGGTTCGGGCGTCGGGCGGGACGCGCCTCCGGCGGCGTCTCGATCGCTTCGAGCGCGGACTCGGCCCGGTCCACCGCCGTCTGGCTCGGCGTCGGCGGGTCGTCGTCGGCCGCGTCCTCCGCTCCTGCGTCGGATCTGCCGAGGCGTTCGTCGAGGTCCACGACGGCGGCGGGGTCGAGGCGTTCGCGCTGCTCGGCGAAGACGACTTCGCCGCTGGGCGCGTCTTCATCCGGCTCCGTTCGCGGGGCATCGGCCGGAGGGGCCTCTCCGAAGGTCGACGGCTCGATCCGAGACTCGGAGGCCCGGGCCGGCGCGGCGGCGCCGGAGAGGCTCGCTTCGGTGAGCAACGACCAGTCCATGGGCGGCGTCGTCGAGGAGCTGAGGTAGACCGTGGCTCCGCCCGGGACGTAGCCTTCGACGACGAACATGAGATCGACGTCGGCGAGGCGGACGTGGTCGCCGCCCTTGAGCGGGAGCCGCTCCCCTTCGGCGAGGCGACGCTCCGCGAGCCGGGTGCCGTTGGTACTGCGGAGATCCTCGAGCCAGTAGCGACCGTCGCGGACCTCGATCGCGGCGTGCTCGCTCGAGATGGTGTCGTCGTCGAGGACGATGTCGTTGTGCGGGTCGCGGCCGATCGTCGTGCGGGTGGGGGAGAGCGGGAGGCTGCGTCCCGCGTCGCCGAGCTGCCCGCCGAGGTCGAGGAGCTGCGCGGCGGGGACGGCGGCCGCGTCGTCGTCGGTGTCACGCGGACGCCGCCGGCGGAGGACGAGGTAGCCGGCACCGAGGAGGAAGAGGAACGCCGGGACCCACGCCACGAGGCCGGGTCCGGCGTCGTCTTCGCCGGACGGGAGCGGGGCGGAGGCGACGCTCGGGGCGGGCGACGGGGCGGGCGCGGGAGTGGGCGGGTCGGCGTAGGCGAGCTCGTAGATCGGCGTCGCCGCCAGCTTGTCGAGTACGTCCTCCACCACCGGGCCGAGCTCCCCCGGCGCGAAGGCGCGGTAGTAGCTGGCGCTCGTGCGGAGCGCGAGGGCCTGCATGAGCTGGTAGTCGGCGGCTTCGGTGAAGGCGATGCCGAAGATCCGGACGTCGCCGTCGGCGCTCTCTCCGGCGAGGTCCTCGCGGAGCCAGCGCGCGACCTCCGCGTCCTGGCGCGCGTCGCCGGTGTCGATCCGGCCGTCGGTCAGGAAGACGATCGCCTTGCGCGCTTCGGCCCGGCCGCGTTCGCGCAGCTCGTAGAGCGCCCGCTCGATGCCGGCGGGACTGTCGGTGCGCTTCGAGACGACGCGTGGAAGCGATGTCGGTCGCCGGCGTGAGCGGCTGCCCGAGGCGGACGCGTCCGTCGAAGAGGACGATCGCCACGCGCCCGTCGAGCGCGTCGTCGGCGGCGAGGGCGTCGACGAAGTCGGAGACGGCGCGCCGCGTCAGGAACTCGGGATCGCTCGCCTTCATGCTGCCCGAGTTGTCCAGGACGAACACGACGTCGACCGCCTGCGCAGCGAAGCCGGGCCCCGCGCCGAGCAGGAGGAGGGCGACCACGAGCAACAGGCCGCGAGGGAGGCGGCGGGATCCGTTCGGGCGCAGTTCGGGTTCGGTGTGCATGTCTGGCTCGCGATGGGTCGGCGATCGTCGGGCCGCCATTATACGGGGTCGCCCGGCACGAACGGATGGGGCGCGTGCGCTCCGATGCGTCCGCGTCCCCGCGCTTCGCAGCAGGGATGGGGCCGAGGCGCATCGGCTCCACTCGGGTGGGTCGCCGGGCGGCAGCGGAGGGGACCGCGACGCGCGCTTTTTCTGCAACTTTTCCGTCCCTCGGCGCATTCCCGCCTTCTCGCGCTCGGTAGACTCCTCGAGCGGTCCGGCCACGCGCAGGATGTCGGCAGGCGGCCGGCAGCGGCCCCGCCGAATCGTCTCGTTGGGGCGATGCGACGGAGGAGCGGTTCCCCGCGCGGCGGGTCCGCGACGCAGGACAGGGAGTAGGGGCCTTGGAGGGATTGTTCACTGCCGAGAATGCGATCGCCCTCGCGACGCTCTCGGGACTCGAGATCGTCCTCGGAATCGACAACATCGTCTTCATCGCGATCCTCACGCAGAAGCTTCCGGTCGAGCGTCAGGCCTTCGCGCGTCGGGTCGGCCTGCTCGGCGCGATGGTGATGCGGATCGGGTTGTTGCTCGCGATCGGCTGGGTGATGGGGCTGACGGCCGAGCTCTTCCAGGTGCTCGACCAGCCCTTCTCGGGACGCGACCTGATCCTGTTGGTGGGCGGCCTCTTCCTGTTGGGCAAGGCCGTCTGGGAGATCCACGACAAGCTCGAGGGAGAGATGGAGGTCGGGACGAAGCCGGTCGCCGTCTCCCTCTTCAGCGTCATCGCCCAGATCATGATCCTCGACATGGTCTTCTCTCTCGATTCGGTGATCACCGCCGTCGGCATGGCCGACGAGCTCCTCGTGATGATCGCCGCCGTCGTGATCGCGGTAGGCGTGATGCTGGTGTTCGCGGAGAGGATCAGCCGTTTCATCGAGAGCCATCCGACGATGAAGATCCTCGCCCTCTCGTTCCTGATCCTGATCGGCACGATGCTCATGCTCGAAGGGCTCGGGAAGCACGTCGAGAAGGGCTACATCTACTTCGCGATGGCCTTCGCGCTCGCGGTGGAGCTCGTGAACGTGGCCATCCGCAAGCGCAACCCGGTCCAGCTCAAGCAGACCTACGTGCGGTCCGACTACTACCGGCCCGAGATCCCGGACATCGACGTCTCGGCGGACGCGCGCTGACGTGCTCGCTCGTTCGATGCGGATCGCGGCGTGGCTCGTCGCCTCGTTCGTCGCGATCGGCCTGATCGTCTGGCTCGGCGGGGCCTTGCTCGTGAAGCTCCTCCGCATGCCCGACGAGGACTTCTCGAACGTCGCGCCCCTCGTGGGGCGTGCGCTCCTGTCCACCGTCGAGTGCTCCGTCCTCGGCTGCCCGCCGGAGCTGCTCGAAGGCATGGAGACCGTCGAGTTCGGCGCCGGGCTGCTCGAGAGCACGCCGGTCGCGCTCGAGATCGAAGAGACCGGGCGGGTGCTGGTCGCCGAGACCTTGCGCCAGAATCGGGGCGCCGAGGACAACCGCAGCCACATGGACTGGCTGATGGACGATCTAGCTTCGCGTTCGGTCGAGGATCGCGTGGCCTACTACCGGAAGTGGCTCGAGGCCGGAGAGTTCGAGGACCCCGATCACTTCACCGCCGTTCCGGATCGCCTCGTCGCCCTCGAGGATCTCGACGGCGACGGTGTCGCCGAGACGCGCAGCGTGCTCGCCGAGTGGAACGAGATGGCGTCGGGCCTCGTCGCCGGCGTCGAGGCGCGAGAGGGCGAGATCTTCGTCACGTCGATCCCGTCGGTCTACCGGATCGAGGATCGGGACGCGGACGGGCGGCCGGAATCCGTCGAGACCGTCCACACCGGCTTCGGCGTCAAGACCTCGCTGATCGGTCACGATCTGCACGGTCTGGTCTGGGGACCCGACGGAAAGCTCTACTTCTCGATGGGCGATCGCGGGTATCGGGTGGAGACGCCGGAAGGTCGGGTTCTCGAGCCGAAGCTCGGACCGGGGCGGGGCGCCGTCTTCCGGATGGATCCGGACGGCAGCGACCTCGAGGTCTTCGCGACCGGCGTGCGGAATCCGCAGGAGCTCGCCTTCGACGACTACGGGAACCTCTTCACGGGCGACAACAACGGGGACGGCGGGGATCGTGCCCGCCTCGTCTACGTCGTGGAAGGAGGTGAGACCGGCTGGGCGATGCCCTATCAGACGCTGGTCGGCGACTACGTCCGCGGACCGTGGGTCGCCGAGCGTCTCTGGGAGAAGCAGCACCCGACCCAGCCCGCCTGGGTCCTGCCGCCGGTGGACTACATCGGCAACGGTCCCGCCGGCTTCGTGCACGCTCCGGGCCTCGGTCTCCCGCCGCGCTACGACGACGCGTTCCTTCTCTGCGACTACGGCTACACGCCGGGGCGGAGCGGGATCTGGGCCTTCCGGGTCGAGCCCGAGGGCGCGGGCATGAGGATGGTCGACCGCCACGCCTTCGCGTGGTCGGTGCTCGCGACGGACGTCGACTTCGGCTGGGACGGACGGATCTACGCCACGCTCTTCGACCAGTTCGGTGGGGGGCAGACGATTCTTCGCTGGCAGCATGCACCGTCGCAGGAGGACCCGCGCCTCGCCGACCTCGCTCGCCACGCGGTCGGGCGAATGCAGGAGCGCAGCACGGAGGAGCTCGTCGCGCTCCTCTCGTTCCCCGATC
>JAUIMK010000107.1 GCA_030432735.1 bacterium | reverse complement strand
GTTGGCTCGCCGGCCCTTTCGTTTTCGGGGAGAGCGGTGGCGCGGGAGTTCAGCGACGAAGAGCTGCGGGTCCTCGGGCTTCGCTCGGTCGACGCCCTGTCTGAAGCGCTCGAGGCCGGCGACCGGTCCGCCGCGATCGGCTTCGCGAGACGGCTCCGGCGGGAAGTGCTCTCGATGATCCGGAACTACGCGGGCTGGGAGGAGACGCTCCTCGCCTGGGTCGACCGCGAGATCGAGGGAAGCGACCGGAGCGACGTCCTCGAGGCGATCGAGGACTTCGCCGCCGCGCCCGAGCGCGGCGGCGACGGGTCGGACCCCGTCCCGCGATGGAAGGACGCTGCGGCGGCGATCGCGATGGAGATCGAGGCGGGTCGCCCGCGTGAGGCGCTCGCGCGGGCCCGCGCGCTCCACGACGAGGCGCTCGTCCGACACGATCGCGGCATGTCCCGCGTATCGGCGATCCTCTCGTGGATCGGCCGGCGCGCGGGGCTCGCGGGAATCGAGTCGGCGCTCGGCGAGGCGATGTCCGGGGACATGATCGGGAACGCGTCGTTCCGCGAGCGCGCCGAAGCGCTGACCCATTTCACGCGTGTGCACCTACAGCCCGTGCCCCTCGAAGAGGACGACGAGAAGCTGGTCTTCGCCTGCGCGGTCTGCCCGAGCGGTGGCCGGATGATCGCGGGCGGCCACTACGAGGCGCCGCGGGACGATCTGGTCGTCACGGGGCCGCATCCGTTGACCTATGGGCGCGACGAGATCCCGGTCTACTGCTGCCACGAGCCGATCATGGAGATCGATTCGATCCGCAGGACCGGGGCGCCGCTCTTCGTCGTCGAGCCCGCCCGGCGGCTTGGCTTCGAGCCCTGCAAGACCTATCTCTACAAGCGGCCGCAGGACGTCCCGGCGAAGTACTACGCCCGACTCGGCCTCGAGAAGCCCGGCAGCGCGCACGAGGAGTAGAACCGGCATGGGACTGAGGGGAGAGGCCGCGATCGTCGGCATCGCGGATTGGAAGCCCGAACGGGAGTTCTCGGGAAGACCGGCCCCCATGCTCGAGCAATGGGCGGAGCTCGCCCGGCTGGCGCTCGCCGACGCGGGGATCGCCGCCGACGAAGTCGACGGACTCGTCACGCCGATGATCTCCGAATCGAGCGGCTTCGTCCCCGCGACCGTCGCCGAGTATCTCGGGCGCGAGGTGAACCTCGCGGAGAAGGTCGACCTCGGCGGTGCGAACGCGGTCGGCATGGTGTGGCGCGCCGCCTCGGCGATCGAGCTCGGCCTCTGCAACGTCGTCCTCTGCGCGATCCCCGCCCGGCCGACCCCCCGCGACCCGCGCCCGAACCGGCCCTTCGACGACCGCTACATCTACGGCGCCAGCTCGAACAGCTACGGCTCGCCGCAGGCCGAGTTCGAGATCCCCTACGGTCACCTGGCCCAGAACGCGGGCTACTCGATGATCGCCCAGCGCTATCGCTCGGTGTACGGCTACGACGAGCGCGCGATGGCGAAGATCGCGGTCGATCAGCGCACGAACGCCTGTGCCCATCCCGACGCCGTCTTCCGCGATCGTCCGATCACCGCCGACGACGTCCTCGCGAGCCGCATGATCGCCGACCCGCTCCACCTGCTGGAGATCGTGATGCCCGTGGCGGGCGGGCACGCCCTGGTCGTCGCCCGGGCGGATCGAACGTCGAGCCCGACCCATCGTCCGGTCCTCGTCGCCGGCTGCGGCGAACGCCTGACGGTCAAGTCGCCGGCCAACGCGCGCGACCTGCTCGAGACGCCGGTCGGGGTCGCGTCGGAGCTCGCCTTCTCGATGGCGCGCGCCTCCCGCGACGAGATCGACCTCGCCTGCATCTACGACTGCTACACGATCACGGCGCTGCTCACCCTCGAAGACGCCGGCTTCTGCAAGAAGGGACAGGGGCTCGACTTCGTCCGCGACCACGACCTGACCTTCGCCGGCGACTTCCCGATGAACACCCACGGCGGCCAGCTCTCCTACGGGCAGGCGGGCGGTGCCGGCGGCATGTCGCAGGTGAACGAGGCGGTCCGCCAGCTCCGCCACGAAGCCGGCGCGCGCCAGGTCCCGGACTGCGAGACCGCCTACGTCTCCGGCACCGGCGGCGTGATGAGCGAGCAGTCCGCGCTCGTCTTGCGGGGAGGCTGAGGAGGAGACCATGGCGAACCCGTTCGAAGACATGCCCAAACCGCTGCCCGCAGCGACCGAGACCTCTACGCCCTTCTGGGCGGGGCTTCGCGAAGGCGAGGTCCGACTCCAGCGCTGTGACGACTGCGGCCGCTGGATCTTCTATCCGCGTTCGAACTGTCCCGGCTGCCTCTCGAACGAGCTCGCCTGGCACGCGGTCTCGGGCCGCGGCGTGCTGCACACCTTCACGGTCGCCCATCAACCGACGAATCCCCTCTTCGCCGACGAGACGCCGCAGAAGCTCGCGATCGTCGAGCTCGTAGAGGGCGTCCACGTCCCGTCGACGCTGGTCGACGTCGCGCCCGACGCGATCGAGATCGGCATGGCCCTCGAGCCCGTCTTCGAGACGACGGAGGGCGGCGAAGGCGTGCTGCTGCGCTTCCGCCCGGCCGCTTCGGAGGAGAACCGATGAGCGACGCGTCCGACGATCGATTCGCGATCATCGCCACCCTCGATCGCTATGCGGAATGCCTCGACCGCCGCGACTGGCCGGGGCTCGCGGACGTCTTCACCGAGGACGTCGAGATCGACTGGGTCGAGTGGCAGCAGAAGGGGCTCGCCGCCGCCACGGCGTCGATCCGCAGCTACCTGGACGGCTGCGGGCCGAGCCAGCACCTCCTCGGCAACTACCGGATCGAGCTCGCCGGCGATCAGGCGACGAGCCGGCACTACTGCCGCGTCATGCACATGGGCAAGGGCGACCAGGCGGGCAAGACCTACGAGAGCTGGATCGAGTACGCGGACGAGCTGGTCCGCACGCAGGACGGCTGGCGATCCCGCCGACGCGTCTGTCGCGCCATGATGGAATATGGAGACCGCTCGGTCCTCGGGCCCGGCTGACCCACGCCGCGGCCCTTCCGCGCCGCCGCACGGCGAGCTACCCGTCTTTTTCTCGCCGGACGGAAGCAGGACCCGAGATGAGCGCCCCCCTCCACTACAGCCCCTTCGCCCCCGCGATCTTCGACGACCCCTACCCGGTCTATGCACGCCTGCGCGCCGAGAGCCCCGTCCACTACGTCGAGGAGTTCGACTGCTGGGCTCTCTCGACCTTCGAGGACGTCTGGCACGTGTGCCAGTCTCCCGAGCTCTTCACCGCCGAGCAGGGCACGACCGCCGGCCACGTTCTCCAGCACGTCGTCGAGGTCTTCCCCGCCCTCGACATGATGGATCCGCCGCGCCACACGCAGCACCGCGGGCTGATCAGTCAGCGATTCCTGCCGGGCTTCGTGAAGCGCTTCGAGCCGGCCTTCCGGAAGATCGTGCGGGATCGACTCGAGATCGCCCGAGGCAAGGGGCGGCTCGACGTCGTGGGGGAGCTCGGAAGCCACCTCTCGACCGGGGCCGTCTGCCGGATCCTCGACTTCCCCGAGGCCGACGGCGACAGGCTGCGCGGCTGGGTGGAAGCCGTCTTCTACCGCGAGCCCGGTCAGATCGGGATCACCGAAGCCGGCATCGAGGGCTTCGCGAAGCTCGACGCCTACTGCCTCGACCTCGTCCGCGAACGACGCGCTTCGGGCGAGAAGCGGGACGACGTGCTGGGTCGCTATCTGTCCGCCGTCGTCGCCGACGGCAGCGGCGGCGCGGACCGCCCGATGAGCGACGACGAGGTCGCCTCGCTGCTGAAGGAGCTCGTCGTCGCCGGGACCGAGACGCTGCCGAAGATGCTCGCCGCGACGCTCCTTCGACTGGGCGAGCGCCCCGACGTCCGGCGCGAAGTCGTCGAAGACCCGACGCTCCTGCTCGACGCCTTCATGGAGACCGTCCGCTTCGACATGCCGACGCAGTTCATGGCGCGCGTCGCAAAGGTCGATACCGAGATCCGCGACCGGAAGATCCGCGCCGGCCAGCCGGTGCTCCTGCTCTACACGAGCGCGAATCGGGACGAAGCGGAGTTCCCGAACGCCGACACCTGGGATCTCCACCGCCGCGCGCCGCGCACCCTGGGCTTCGGCCACGGCACTCACGCCTGCCTCGGACGCCACGTGGCCCGCCTCGAAGCGAGGGTCGCGCTCGAGGAGATCCTCGCCGCGGTGCCCGACTACACGGTGGACCTCGCGTCCTCGAAGCGCCTCTATACCGAGTACGTCCAGGGATTCGCGTCCCTGCCCATCGAATTCCATCCCTATTAGGCCGAGAACCCATCCCGTCGCGAAGCGCGACCAGGAGCCCGACCGAATGTCCAGCGATGCCCCCACCCTGCTCTCCCTCGAAGAAGCGGAGGCGCGCCTGCTCGCCCCCGGAAGCCCCTTCGAGCTCGCCGAGGAGGAGGTCCTCGGCGAGACGATGCAGGTCTACAAGAACCGCGCGAAATCCCTGCGCGAGCTCCTCCAGGCCTCCGCCGCCCACGGCGACAAGGACTACATGGTCTTCGCCGACGGCCGACGCTGGACGTACGCGGACCATCTCGCCGACGTCGCCAGCGTGGCGGCCGCGTTCCGCGAGAACTACGGCATCGGCAAGGGCGACCACGTCGCGATCCTCGCGGCCAATGCGCCGGAGTGGATCCTGTCCTACTGGGCGACCGTGTCGCTCGGCGCGGTCGTGATCTCGATGAACGGCTGGTGGCAGGGAGACGAGATCCGCTACGGCCTCGACCTCTCGAAGCCGAAGCTCCTGCTCGTCGACGAGCGACGCAAGGAACGCCTCGCCGAGATGGACGGCGAGCCCGGCATGCCCGTCGTCTCCTTCGAACGGGACTTCGAGGCGATCCGCACCTTCGCGCCCGGCGCCGACCTTCCG
Organism: bacterium; assembly: GCA_030432735.1. Classification (GTDB taxonomy): domain Bacteria; phylum Myxococcota_A; class UBA9160; order UBA9160; family UBA4427; genus UBA4427. The sequence continues at coordinate 8,824 of JAUIMK010000107.1, read as the reverse complement.
GACACGCCGATCGAGGAGGACGACCCCTGCCTCCTCCTCTTCACGTCGGGCACCACCGGCCGGCCCAAGGGGGCGCTCGTCTCCCACCGGACGCTCGTCGGCTTCACGATGACGAGCTTCTTCATCGGCGCGCGGCGCGCGATGACCGAGCCGCCGGCGGGCGAGCCCGGGGCCCTGCTCGCGCCCTTCCCCCTCTTCCACCTCTCGGGCTCGATGGGCAGCACGACCGCGACCCTCGCCGGCGGGGCCACCGGCGTCTGGCCGATGGGGCGCTTCGATCCCGCGAAGATCATCCAGCTCTCGATCGACGAGAACATCACGAGCTGGAGCGGCGCCACGACCCACGTGTTCCGCCTGATCGACCACCCCGACATCGAGAAGATCGACACGAGTCGCTTCTCGAGCGTCGGTGTGGGCGGCTCGGCGTCGACGCCGGAGCTCCTGCGCGCGGTGGCCGAGAAGTTTCCTCAGCTCGCGGGCGCCGTCGGGTCCGGCTACGGCTCGAGCGAGACGGGGGGTCTCGTGAGCTATGCGAACAACTCGATGCTTCGGGAGGCGGAGAACTGCGTGGGTCCGCCGCTCCCGACGGTGCAGATCCGGATCGTCGACGACGACGGCCGGGACGTGCCCGAAGGCGAGGCCGGTCGCGTCTGCGTCCGCAGCCCGCTCGTGATGCTCGAGTACCTGAACAACCCGAAGGCCAACGAGGAGAGCTTCCTCCCCGGCCGTTGGGTCGACACCGGCGACCTCGGCCGCCTGATCGACGGCCGCCTCCACATCGAGTCGCGCATGCGCGACATGATCATCCGGGGCGGCGAGAACATCTATCCCGCCGAGATCGAGAACCGGATCGAGCTCCACCCCGACGTCGCCGAAGTCGCCGTCCACGGCGTGGACGACCGGGAGCTCGGCCAGCGGGTGAAGGCGGTCGTCGTCCCGAACGAAGGCGCTTCTCCGACGGAAGAATCGATCCGGGATTTCTGTGCCGAAACCCTCGCCTACTTCAAGGTGCCGGAGCTCGTCGAGATCCGGCGGGAGCCACTTCCGCGCAACGCGACCGGCAAGGTCATGAAGCACGTCCTCGAGGGACTCGGCGAGAACACCTTCGTCGAGGAATGACGACGAGCCTGGAGCGAAGACCATGACGGGATCGGGGACGCGCGACGACGACTCGGCCCAGCCCGGCATGGCGAGCCTTCAGGACACCCCGGATGTCGCGCGCGCCCTCATGCGCCACGTGATGCGCGCGGTGCCGAAGGTGCGACGTGCCCGGCAGGCCGTGGCGGAGCGCCTGCGCCGACTCCGCGGCGCCCCGCACGTCGTCCACCTCTTCCACCAGGTCGACGACGCCTACAGCGACCTCGCGATCCAGGCCGCCGCCGAGCTGGTCGAACGCTACGACGTCGATCTCCGCTTCCACCTCGTCGGACCCGCCGAGCGGCTCTTCGCCCCGGAGCCCGACCTGCTCGCAGCCTACGCGCGGCGGGACAGTGCGACCGTGGCGCCTCGCTACGGACTTCGTTTTCCCGCCGATGCCGAAGCGCCCCCGGCGGACCGCGTCGCGCGGGTCGAGGCCCTGCTCGCCCCCCTGCTCGAGGATCCGCGTTTCCTCGAGATCGCACTCGAAGCCGGTCGCGCGCTCTGGACCGGCGATGAGACGGGCCTCGCCAAATTCGAAGCGCGCGTACCGGCGTCGAGCGAAGCGGACCGTCTGGCCGCCCTCGAGGCGGGGAACGCGCTCCGCTCGCGCTGGCGTCACTACTCCGGCGCGATGTTCCGCTACGGCGGCGAGTGGTACTGGGGCGTCGACCGCCTCCACCACCTCGAACGACGACTCGCCGGCTACGGCGCACGGCGCGCCGGCGGCGCGGAGACGATTCGCTTCGACCGACCGCCTCTCGACGCGGGCACGATCCGGAACGAGGGGCGACTGCGCCTCGAGATCTATCCGTCGCTCCGGTCGCCCTACACGGCGATGATCTTCGACCGGAGCATGGCGCTCGCGGAGAGCGTCGACGTCCCCGTGGTGTTGCGACCGGTCATGCCCATGGTGATGCGCGGAGTCCCCGCCCCGGGCGCGAAGGGCCTCTACATCATGGCCGACGCGCTCCGGGAAGCGGAGCACCTCGGCGTGCCCTTCGGCGACATGTACGATCCGATCGGTGCGCCGGTCCTACGCGGCTTCTCCCTCTGGCCCTTCGCGCGGGATGCCGGACGCGGCCCCGCGTATCTCTCGTCGTTCCTGCGCGCTGCCTTCTCGGAGGGCCGCAGGACCGGCGACGACGCGGGGCTGCGCTTCGTGGTCGAGCGGGCCGGGCTCGACTGGGACGCCGCCCGCGAGCACCTCGACTCCGACGACTGGCGCGAAGAGCTCGAAGCGAACCGGCAGACGATGTACGAAGAGCTCGGGCTCTGGGGCGTGCCGAGCTATCGGCTCCTGGACGCGGACGGTCGGACGCTGCTCGCGGTCTGGGGCCAGGATCGACTCTGGCTCGTGGCGGCGGCGATCCGGGAGACCCTCGCCGCGGACGCCTAACGCGAACCGGCGAGCTCCCGACGAAGGATCGGGAGCAGCTCTTCGCCGACCCGGGCGATCTGCTCGTCGACGCGCGCGGGCTCGACGCCCTTCACGTGCACGCGCAGATTGAACGCATCGCAGCCCCCTTCGCGGGCGACCCGGAGGAGCCCCTCGGCCACCTCTTCGGCGCCCTCCGCCGCGATCATCTGCTGCCCGTCGCCCCAATGATCCTGCGCCGCCGAGGAGGCGTAGCTGCGATAGATGCGGCGGATCGCGATCCGCGACCCGGTGCCCCCCGCTTCGACGTAGGCGTCACACAGCTCGCGCATCCGGTCGAGCGTCTGCAGCGAGTCGAAGAGCACCCCGACGCCCGCCGTCGCCGCCCGCGCGACGGCCTTCGGCCCCTGGGCGGCCGAGACGAGCGGGACGGGGACCTCGCGGGTGGCGGCGATCGCCGGATCCTGCGAGAGCGGCTCCGCCCCCTCGCCGCGGAGGGCCGACGCCAGGAGCGGAAGCGCTTCCCGGAAGGCGGCGCCGCGCGCCGCGTAGTCGAGGCCCGCGATCTCGAAGTCCTGGGCGAGTCCACCGACCGCGACGCCGAGCCCCACGCGCCGGGGAAAGCGCGCGGCGAGCCACGCGGCCTGCTCGGCGACGTGCGACCAGTGATAGAGCGGGAGCAGGAGCGGACACGCGGCGGCCCAGACGCGGTCGGTCGCTTCCAGGAGCCAGCCCGCGAGCTGCAGCGGATTGGGGACGTAGTCCGGAAAGCCCCCGTGGTGCTCACTCGTCATGAGCCCGTCCCAGCCGGCGCGCTCGGCGACCCGCGCCTGGGCGCACATCCGCTCGACCATCTGGACCGGCGGAAGACGATGCGGATAGATGCGGAGCGAGATCTGTCCCGGCGCGAGCGGCGTCATGCTCCGACGGTAGCGGCTCCTCCTGAACGCGACCGTCGTTTCTCGACGCGCGCTTGGGCGCGACGCGAGGACCGAGTAGCCTCCCGCCCGATATGTCGAAGTCGCGCATCGCCCTCGGACTCGTCGCCCTCCTCCTCGCGAGCCTCGTCTTTTGGCAGCGCCATCTCCCGATCAGCGGGTCCGGATGGGTCGCGAAGCGACTCTGCAGCGCGGTCTTCGTCTCCGGGCGCGCGCCGGAAGACGCGGTCGAAGTGTCGCTCCCGCTGCCGGTCCCGATTCCGATCCCGGGCGAGATCGACCGCGAAGCGGAGAGCGTGACCGCCTGGTTCGGGCATCTCGTAGCGCCCAGCACCGCGCGCCACCGCCCCGGACTGGGCTGCACCCTCGACGATCCGGACGGCGCCCCTTCGCCCCTCGACGACGTCGCCTTCGTCCCGAGGCCGCCCCCCCTGCGGCCGCTCCGCGTCCTCGATCCGAGTCCGGCGCTCGAGGACGCCGTCGCGACCGCCTTCGATCCGGAGGACGCGTCCGGCTACGGGACGAGAGCCGTCGTCGTCTTCCACCGCGGTGCCCTCGCTGCGGAGGCCTACGCCGAAGGCTTCGACCACCGGACACGCCTCCCAGGCTGGTCGATGACGAAGAGCGTGACGAGCGCGATGGTCGGGCTGCTCGCCGACCGCGGCCGGATCGACGTGGACGCCCCCGTCCCGCTCGAAGAATGGCCCCCCGGCGACCCGCGACAGGCGATCACGTGGGACGTGCTGCTTCGGATGAGCAGCGGCCTGGGCTTCGACGAGCGCTACGACCTTCCGACGTCGGACGCGATCCAGATGCTCTTCGGGAGCGGTCGCGCCAATCGCGGACGCTATGCGGCGACGCGCGGACTCTCGCATCCACCCGACACGTTCTGGAGCTATTCGAGCGGAACGAGCAACCTGCTCCAGTACGCGATGCTCGGGATCGTCTTCGACGGGGATCTCGCCGCCTACCTCCGCTTCCCCCACGAGGCGCTCTTCGGGCCGGCGGGGATGGCGAGCGCCGTCCTCGAGCCCGACGCGAGCGGGGCCTTCGTGGGCTCCTCCCACATGTTCGCCACCGCCCGGGACTGGGCGCGCTTCGGGCAGCTCTACCTCGACGACGGACGCGTCGGCACGCGCACCGTCCTCTCCCCCGGCTGGGTCGAGTACACCCGTACGCCGACGCCGACCAACGAGGAAGGGATCTACGGCGCCCATTGGTGGCTCAACGTCGATCCGGCCGAGGGCGAGCGGCGATGGCCCGACCTCGACCCGGACGTCTTCGCCGCCACGGGCTTCGAAGGGCAGTACGTGATGGTCGTCCCGCGGCACGACCTCGTCGTCGTCCGCCTGGCCGTCGACCGCGGCCCGGAGTTCGACATCGAGGGGCTCGTGGCGCGGATCGTCGAGGCCGTTTCGGCGCGCGGCTAGGCGGCCTCGCCTAACGCGTCTTCTCCCGGATCAGGATCTCCTGCGCGATCGTCGCGAGGTGGAGGCCGTCCCGGGCGTAGACCTGACCGATCCCGAGCCCCCGTGCCCCGGTCACGCCGTGTCCCATGAAGTCGTGGAGCACCCACTCGTCGTGGCGGCCGGGCCGGTGGAACCAGATCGCGTGATCGAGACTCGCACCGACGAAGACGTCGTCGTAGTGCTCGGCGTCGTGGTAGGGGTCGGGGCGCCTGGGATGGGCGAGGCTCGCCGCCTCGGTCGGGATGTCGTCGGAGGCATAGGCCAGGCCACAGGCCTGCAGGATCGGATCGTCGCCGATCTCCTGGGCGATCTTCAGCCAGGCGGCGGAGTGGGGTACGCCCGGCTCCGCCCTGAGCGAGCGACGCGAGAGGATCGGTCCCCAGCTGTCGGGCTCGAGATCCTCCGGTGCGGCGACGGCAGGCATCGATCGGGTCTGCACGTCCGCCTGGCTCGGCTCGCGGATCTGGAAGGACGCCGAGAGATTCAGGATCGGGCCGATCGACTGGCGCGCCACGACGCGCCGGGTCACGAAGGATCGCCCGTTGCGGATCCGGTCGACCTCGAAACGGATCGGCTCCTCGGTGTCGCCCGCGCGGATGAAGTAGGCGTGGAGCGAGTGGGGCAGGTGATGTTCGTCGACCGTGTGACAGGCGGCCCGCAGCCCCTGCGCGACGACCTGTCCCCCGTAGAGCCCGCCCCAGGGATAGGCCGGACCGATCCCGACGTAGACGTCGGGGCCGTGGGATTCGAGGGCCATCAGGGTCTGGAAGTCGGTCACGTCGTACGGCATGGGCGCGCAGGATAGCGGCGCCGGGCGCCCCGCGAGACGACTCGCGTTCCGCCTTCTCCGCTCCCGACGGAGCGACTACGCGAGCCGTGGAATCAGCTGCTCACCGGTCAGCCGGATGCTCCGCAGCACGCTCTCCTGACTCACGTGCCCCATCTGCATCAGGCACATGAGTCGGTCACAGCCGATGGCCTGGTAGCCGCGGAGCTTCGCCTCGCAGGCGTCGACGTCGCCGATCACGACCGATGGAATCGGCTCCATCACTTCGAACACGTGCTCCGGGTCGAGCTTCTCGCCGGCGAGCTGTCGGTTGAGGAGCGCAATCACCGGGATCGGATCGTTCAGATCGAGGTCGTCGTAGACCTCCGGCGCCGCGAGGGCCGCGTCGCTCGAAGGCGCCGAGTCCTTGAGGTCGCCCCGGATGGCGTCGATCCACGTGTCTCGCGGAACGTGGAAGACCGTCGGTGCCGCGTTGATGAACCAGAGCACCGCCTCCGCCGCCCCGGACTCGATCGCCTGGTCCCGGGACTCGCAGCAATGCATGAACGTGAAGACCGATCGTTGGGCGTTCACGATCTGCCCGACGGGCGTCGCGGCCTCGAGCCCCTGGTCGTACTCCCGCAGCATCAGCTCGAGTGAATCGAGCGGGGACACGAGCGTCGTCGCGAGCACGCCGACCCCGAGCTCCCCCGCCATCCGGAACGACTCGGGGCTCGTCGCCGTCTGCCAGAGCGGCGGGTGCGGCGTCTGCACCGGCTTCGGCACGACGCGCCGTGGCGGGATCGTCGCGTGCGCGCTCTTCCACTCGAAGGCGTCCTGCGTCCACATCTGCGGGATCATCGTCAGCGCTTCCCGCAGCTGCTCGCGAGAAGAGTCCGGATCGACCTCGAAGGTCTCCCACTCCGTCCCGCCCGAGCGCGCGAGGCCGAGCTCGAGGCGCCCCCCGCTCACCTGGTCGAGGAAGGCGGCACGCTCGGCCACGCGGAGCGGGTGGTTGATGTTGAAGGGCGCGAGCACGCCGGAGTGTCCGAGATGGATCCGCTCGGTGTGCTGGGCGAGGACCGCGAGCATCATCTCCGGGGACGAGCTGTAGGAGAACTCGGTCGCGCCATGGTGCTCGACCGTCCACCAGCACCCGAAGCCGAGGGCGTCGGCAAGCTTCGCCTGCTCGATCGCATCCTGGAGGATCCGCCCCTCGAAGGCGGCGTCCGCCGTCTCGCCGGGGGGCAGCGCCCGTTGCAGCTCCGAGAAGATGTCGAGGATCATGGCCCGACCTCCTCACCCGACTGTACCCGAAGCACGCCGCCCCGCACTCGCGCGCGTCGCCCGGGCGCGCGAAGATCGAGGACCGGTCGTGGTACCGGGCGGGAGGCGAATCATGGACGATCGGACGAGCGGATCCTGGGAGGTGCAATCCCTCCTCCACTGCGTGGTGGACGCGTCGATCTTCGAGCGTACGCTCGAGTTCGACCGACTCGACAGCCGCGTGGGCGTCCTCGAGAGGCGAACGCATACGGCGAGGGGGGCCTAGCATGTCCGCGACCGACGAGATCATGGGTGTGGACGGTCGAACCTTCTGGGTCGTCGGCGCCGGCGGGGGCGGGATCGGGACGGCGACGGCCCTCCTCCTGGCGAAGGCCGGCGCGGACGTCGTGGCCCTCGACATCGACGAGGATGCGCTCTCGCCGGCGCTCGCGGGCGCCGCCGGGTCGGCCGGAACGCTCGAGCCCATCGTCCTCGACGCGACCGACCGGAGCGCCGTCGAAGCCTTCGTCGAGGAGCGTCGCGAAGACGGCGCCCTGCCCGACGGGATCGCGAACGTCGTCGGCGGCCTCGGCCTCGACCGGTTCGACCCGATCACCCGGATCGACGACGAGAGCTACGACGCGATCTTCGAGCGCAATCTGCGCGCCGCCTGGCTCGTCTCGCAGACCTTCGCGAGGGCGGCGATCCAGGACCACCACCGCGCCCGCCTCGTCTACGTCGCCTCGATCGTGGGGCTCCAGGCGATGCCCTTCGGCGCGCCCTACGCGATGGCGAAGGCGGCGCTCCTCTCGCTGGCCCGGACCCAGGCGCTCGAGTGGGGGCCGAGCGGCCTGTGCGTGAACGCGATCGCCGCCGGCACGATCCGCACGCCCCGCGCCACGGACAGCGACGCCGACCTCGATCGCCGGACGCTTCCCCTCGGTCGGCGGGGCCGCCCCGAGGACATCGCGCGCGCCGCCCTCTTCCTCCTCTCGGACCTCGCCGAGTGGATCACCGGCGAGGTCATCGCCGTCGACGGGGGAGCCTCGATCAAGCCGGCCTATCTGGACGACGTCGGGTTGCCGGTCTTCGTGAACGACGCCGCGCTCCGTGCGCGACTCGTCCGGGAAGAGTCGAACTGATCGGATCGTCGCGCCGGGGCCGCTATGCTAAACGACCCCACGCCGGACCAGGAGCACGTCGCATGAGTTGGGACACGATCATCGTCGGCGCCGGATCGGCCGGCTGCGTCCTCGCAGCGCGCCTCTCGGAAGATCCGGGCCACCGCGTCCTCCTCCTCGAAGCCGGCCCCGCCCACGACCCCGCCGCCTTGCCGGAGCAGGTCGAGTTCCTCGGCCGCGGCTATGCGTGGCCGATCGAGTGGGGCGAGCACGTGCATTCGAGCGACGGCCGGTCGCTGCCCTATCTGCGCGGACGCGGCGTCGGGGGCTCTTCGAGCATCAATGGCGGCGTCGCGATGCGCGCGGAGCCTGCGGACCTCGAGAACTGGCCCGCCGGGTGGCAGTGGAACGAAATGCTGCCGTGGTTCTGCCGACTCGAATCGGATGCGGACTTCGGTGACGCCGACTACCACGGCGACGCCGGGCCGATCCCGATTCGCCGCTGGGCCGAGTCGGACTGGGACCCGACCTATCGCGCGTTCTACGAGGCGTGCCTAGGCCAGGGGATCGCCGAATGCCCCGACCAGAACGCGCCGAATACGACCGGCGTGGGAGCGATCCCGATGAACCGGGACGGAAGCCGGAGACTCTCCGCCGGCCCGACCCATCTCTACCCGGCGCAGGGGCGCAGCAACCTCGAAGTCCGCGCCGAGAGTCCCGTCGCGCGGATCGTCTTCGATGGCGTGCGC
>JAUIMK010000481.1 GCA_030432735.1 bacterium | reverse complement strand
GCGGCAGGTCTGACGCGGGCCGACCGGGTCAGCTCGGATAGGCGAACGTGAATCCGCCCTCGTCGTCGACCTCGACGACCACCCGGCCCCCGCCCTTGAGCTTCCCGAACAGGACCTCGTCCGTGAGCGGGTTCTTCAGCTCCTGCTGGATGACCCGGCCGAGCGGCCGCGCGCCCATGTCGGGGTCGTAGCCCTTCTCGGCGAGCCGTTCGCGGACCGCCGGCGAGAGCTCGATCTGGATCTTGCGCTCCGCGAGCTGGCCTTCGAGCTCGAGGACGAACTTGTCCACGACCTTCGCCATCACCTCCGGCGGGAGCGGGTCGAAGCGGACGACCTCGTCGAGGCGGTTGCGGAACTCGGGGCTGAAGATCTTCTCGATCTCCTGGGAGCCGTCGCCGCGCTTCTTCTCCGCGAAGCCGATCGCGCGGGCCTGCATCTCCCGCGCCCCCGCGTTCGAGGTCATGATCAGCGTGACGTGACCGAAGTCGGCCTCGCGCCCCTGATTGTCCGTCAGCGTCGCGTGGTCCATCACCTGGAGCAGCACGTCGAAGACGTCCGAGTGGGCCTTCTCGATCTCATCGAGCAGGAGCACCGCGTACGGATGCTTGCGGATCGCCTCGATCAGCTGCCCGCCCTGGTCGTAGCCGACGTAGCCGGGGGGCGCGCCGATCAGCCGCGAGACCGAGTGCTTCTCCATGTACTCCGACATGTCGAAGCGCAGGAAGGGCACGCCCAGCGTCTCGGCGAGCTGCTTGGCGAGCTCGGTCTTGCCGACGCCGGTCGGCCCGGCGAAGAGGAACGAGCCGGTCGGCTTGTCGGGGCCGGCCAGTCCGGCGCGCGCGCGCTTCACCGCCGCAGCGACCGTCTCGACCGCGCGATCCTGTCCGAAGACGACGCGCTTGAGGTCGGCCTCGAGACGTTCGAGCCGCCCCGCGTCCTCCGACACCGTGGTCTCGAGGGGAACCCGTGCCATCTTCGCGACGGTCCGCTCGACGTCCTTCACGCCGACGGTGCGCCGCTTCTTCCCCGTCGGTCGCAGCCGCACGGCCGCGCCGCACTCGTCCATCACGTCGATGGCCTTGTCGGGCAGGAAGCGGTCGTTGATGTGACGCACGGCGAGGTCGACGCAGGCCTTGAGGGCCGGCCCCGTGTAGCGAACGCCGTGGTGCTCCTCGTAGCGCGGTGCGAGGCCCTTCAGGATCCGCACGCACTCTTCCGGCGTCGGTTCCTCGATGTCGACCTTCTGGAAGCGGCGGGAGAGCGCGCGGTCGCGCTCGAAGTGGCGGTACTCCTGGTAGGTCGTCGAGCCCATGCACCGGAGCGTGCCGTCGGCGAGACCCGGCTTGAGGAGGTTCGACGCGTCGACCGTCGTGCCCTGCGCGGAGCCGGCTCCCAGGATCGTGTGGATCTCGTCGATGAAGAGGATGAAACGCTCGCGTTCCTCGAGGGCCTTGAGCAGCGCCTTGAAGCGTTCCTCGAAGTCTCCGCGGTAGCGCGTGCCGGCGAGCAGCGCGCCGAGGTCCAGCGAGTAGATCTCGGTGCCCTCGAGGTCCTCGGGCACGCGGCCCTCGTGGATCCGGAGGGCGAGGCCTTCGGCGAGGGCCGTCTTTCCGACGCCGGTCTCGCCGACGAAGATCGGGTTGTTCTTGCGGCGGCGCGCCAGGATGTGGATCGCGCGATCGAGCTCGGGGCCGCGACCGATCAGCGGGTCGAGCTTCCCCTGCGCGGCCTTCTCGGTCAGGTTCGTCGCGAAGGCCGCGAGCGGGTCCGCCGGTACCCCTTCGGCGTCCCCGCCGAGGATCGGTGATCCGCCCATGCCCTCGCCGAGCCCGCCGGACTCGTCGAGCTTCGACTCGCCGTGACTGATGTAGCGGAGCAGGTCGAGGCGCGAGACGCCCTGCCCGCGCAGGAGCGTCATCGAGTGCGCGTCGGGCTCGTTGAAGATCGCGACGATCAGGTCGCTGATCTCGACCTCGTCCTTGTCGGCGTTGCGGGTGTGGTCGATCGCCGTCTGGACCACGCGATGGAACGCGAGGGTCTGCATCAGGTCGATCTCGTCTTCGCCCGGGACCGACTCGAGGTCCTCGTCGAAGAAGCGTTCGAGCTCGACACGCAGTCGGTCCACGTCCGCACCGGAGTGCAACAGGATCCGCGCGCCGTCCTCGCTGTGGATCAACGCGTAGAGCAGATGCTCGACGGTCAGGTACGCGTGACGGCGCACGATCGCCTCGCGCTGGGCCGCCTGGAGGGTGAGCTGGAGATCCCGCCCGAACGAACTCATTCCCTGGGAACTCCCTTCGTCATTCCTTCTCGACTCCCGAGCGGAGGGGGTAGCCCCGCTCCTCCGCCATCCGATGCACCGTCGCCGATTTGGTCTCGGCGACCTCGAGGACGTAGACACCGGCCACACCGAGTCCACCCCGGTGGATCTGCAGCATGATCTGGGTCGCTGCGGACGGGCTCTTGCCGAAGACCTTCTCGAGGATCTGCACGACGAACTCCATCGGCGTGTAGTCGTCGTTGTAGAGGATGACCTTGAAGCGC
>JAUIMK010000480.1 GCA_030432735.1 bacterium | reverse complement strand
GGACACCGGCGTCGCGATCCAGCAGAACGTGAACGGAAACCTCGTGAGCGTTCCGATCTTCCAGTCGGGCACGATCGCCGCGATCGATTTCGAAGCGGTGAACGAAGTCCTGATCCAGCCGAGCCTTGTGGTGACGGCGGGGGATCAACACGAGATCTTCGTCGGGAACAACATCCCGATCCCGGTCACCGACTCGGACAGCTCTGGGATCGGGACGAACACGATCACCGGCGTGAGCATCCCGCAGATCTCCCGCACGACGAACTTCGACCGCCGCGACATCGGAACGCGCGTCACCCTCGAAGCGACCACCGGTACCGCGGGCAAGGTCCAGCTCGATCTCGAGATCGAGCTCTCCAACATCGACCTGACTCGCGCGAACCTGGGCGGGCCGGCGGAGGAGGTCGGCCCCTCGTACATACAACAGTCGCTGGTCGCGACCGCGCGCCTCGACGACGGGGAGACGGCGGTCCTCGCCGTCAATACGGACAAGATGACGCGGACCTTCGACACGGGCGTTCCCTTCTTCCGGAGTCTTCCCTTCCTGGGTCAGTTCTTCCGATCGACCGGGACGGTCGTCGACGACATCAAGCTCGTGATCGCCGTTCGCGCGAGGCGCGTCTCGAATCCCTCGCAGCTCGTCGCCGACACGATCCGCCGAAGACTCGTCTTCGAGCGACTCGCCTCCCGGGAATCGAACCTGCCCCGGGTCGACGGCCCGCCCTACGGCGTGCGCGTGACCACGCGGATCTACGAGGACGATGCCGTCGCGATCGCGGATTCCCTCGCGAGCGAAGGTCTCTCGACCCGCGTCCATGCATGGCGGACGGACGTCGAGGAGTACTGGGACGTCTACGTCACCGGTCTCCCGTCGATGTCCGATGCGGCCGCCGTCGCCCGGGAGCTCGGCGAAGCCGGTTGGGAGACGGACCTCGTGGTCTTCTCGAAGCGGTCCTGAGACGGCCCGCTCGAAGGAGGCCGCGTCAGAGCCGCCCGATCGCGGCGGAGCGGGGTCGGCGAGGAAGGCGCGGTGCGACGTCGACGACGCGCGTCTCTCCGAAGACGCGGCCCGACTGCGCGATGCCCAGATGGGGCAGGCCGAGCTCCGCGAGGAAGCGCTCCGACTCGGGCTCGACGTGGAGCATCGCGATCGTCGCGGTGACACCGGCCACCAGACAATGCGGCGCGCGGACGGAGATGCATGCCGGTCCGTCACGGAAGCTCTCGCCGGTTCGGGGATCGAGCAGATGCGAGTAGCGGACGCCGTCCACGACCATGCACCGTTCGTAGTCGCCGCTCGTCGCGAGCCCGCCGGAGCGGACGGCGATGCGCGCGATCGCCTCCCCGGGCGAGCGCGGATCGCGGATGCCGATCAGCCAGGGCGTGTCGTCCGGGTGGGGGCCGACGATCGCCATGTCGCCGCCGAGATCGACGAGGCCATGGACGAGGCCCGCTTCCCGGAGTCGCGCGGCGACGCAGTCCGCGGCGTACTCCTTCACGAACCCCCCGAAGTCGAGCTCCATTCCGACGACGGGAAGCGCGAGTCGGGGGCGCTCCCAGCGAAGCTTCGACCAGCCGACGAGGCGAAGGGTCGCTTCGATCTCGGCGCGTTCGGGTACGCGTCCGGAACGGAAGTCCCAGGCGCGACGCAGCACGCCGGAGGTCGGGTCGAAGCGCCCGCCGCTCTCCGCCCACGCGGTCGCCGCGAAGTCGAGGAGCGCCGCGGTCTCTTCGTCGACATCGACACCGCGTGCGCTCCCGGCGCTTCGGTTGATCTGCGATGCGAGGCTGTCTTCGCGGTAGCGCGAGTACTTCGACTCGAGTCGCGCGATCTCCCGGCAGGCGACGTCCCGCGCGTCCTCGAGCGCGGCGCGGCTCTCGGCGTAGAGCGCGAGCTCGCAGGGACTGCCCATCGCGCGGAAACGGAAGCGGTCGAAGAGCATCCCGCGCCGGGCCTCAGAAACGTCCGCCGACCGTGAACGAGATGACCTGGAAGCTCACGAGCCCCGGGTTCTGATCGAACTCGCCGACCGAGGTGAGGCCGAGGTGGCCGTCGGAGATGTACCGCTCGTAGGCGAGGGAGAGCAGCAGGTCGAGGCCGTCGCTGAAGCCGACGCGTTCGCGCCAACCCTCGGCCTCGTACTCGAGGACGTCCTCGAGCTCGACTTCGAACTTGATGCGCCCGGAGAAGGCGCCGTAGGGGGAGAGTCGATAGTCGGCGCTGCGCTCGATCGGCACGGTCAAACCGTTCAGGAGCGGCTCGTAGAAGTCGGCCTGGCTCTGGCTGTAGTACCGGAAGCTCGGCGCGATCGTGAAGATCCTGCCCACGGTCTGGTACCAGCCGATCTCGGCGGCGTGGGAAGCGATGCTCCAGCTGTCCGCGTAGAACTGGTAGTCGAGGTGGAGGGAGCCCTCGATGTCTTCGAAGTGGTGGCGGTAGCGCGCGAGGACGCTGACCTGCTCCTTGTCGTGGGGCCGCGCGTCGGGGAGGTTCGGGCCGCCGCCGGCCTGGGCGACGAGCTTGTAGGGATCGTCGAGGTACCC
>JAUIMK010000479.1 GCA_030432735.1 bacterium | reverse complement strand
CCGTCTCGGGCGTGAACGCGTCCGTCCGCATCAGCGCGAGGACGCGGCTCGTCACGACCGTGTCGAGTCCGCCGACGAAGATATAGCAGGCGACCTCGGGATCGAGGTCCGTCCGGAGCTCGCCGCACGCCTGCCCCTCGCGCAGGATCCCCGAGATCGTCTCGAAGAGCTCCCCGACGGTGTCCATCCGCTCCCGGTCGAGCATCCGCTGGCTGCGCTGGATCTCGAAGATCAGGATCTTCACCCACTCGGGCCGGCTCTTGTGGGCCGAGAGGATCACCAGGGCGATCGAGAGGAGCTTGTCCTCGGCCGGACCGTCATCGCCGGCGATGGCGCGTACGCTCTCGATGAACTCGCCCCAGCGCTCGAGGAAGATGGTGTCGAGGATCTCTTCCTTGTTCTTGAAGTAGTGGTAGACGAGGCCGTAGGCGACCTCGGCGCGCTTCGCGATGTCCGAGATCCGCGTATCGGGATAGCCCTTCTCGGCGAAGACCCGGGTCGCGGTGTCGAGGATCAGCTGCCGCTTCTCGGCGCTCGTCCCCCGCTTCTCGCCCGCCCGCTTCTTGCCGTCCGCCGCCGGTCGACGAGCACTTCCGGCGCGTCGAGGCATCGCGGTCTCCGCGCGGGTCGGACTTCCTTCACTACGGGTCATCGGAATGGGATTCTGCTTCATCGACGGGGTTGAGGCCGGGGCGGGAGACGCCCATGAACTTCGACGCGGTCGTCAGCGCAGGTACGCAGGCCGTCGGTCGGCTCGGGAGGGTCGCGAATGTCCGAGATCCACGCCACGCCCTGTCCATCGCGCCGACCTCGCCGACCCGACCGGTTCGCCGGCGTCGCAGCGGACCGATACCTTCGTCTCTCTCAGCCGAGGATCCCGCCCTGCGCATCGCACTCGTGATCGAACGTTTCCTGCCCGGCGCCGGCGGAGTCGAGAACGTGGCCTGGCAGGTCGCGCACGAGCTCGCGCGGCAGGGCGCGGACGTGACGGTGCTCGCCCGCGAGATCGATCCCCGCGCCGAGGTCTCCACCGAGCGGATCGCCGCGCCCCGCGCCTGGCAGCCCCTCCGAATCGCCTCGTTCTCGCGCCGGGTCGGCGGGCGGCTCGCGCGCAGCGACTTCGACGTCGTGCACGGCTTCTCGCATACGCGAACGCAGGATCTCTTCCGCGCCGGCGGCGGCAGCCACCGCGACTGGCTGCGCCGCACCCGCACCGGCGCGGGCCGCGCGATCCGGACGCTCTCGCCGCGCTACCGCGTACGGTTCGCGATCGAGCGCGACGTCTTCGAACGCAGCGACCAGCGCATCCAGTGCGCGTCGCGCCTGGTCGCCGACGTGCTCGAACGGGAGCACGGCGTCGCCCGGAAGCGGATCCTGCTCCTCCCGAACGCCGTCGACACCGAAGCCTTCGCCCCCGAACGGCAGGCCGCCCCGGCCCACGCGCTCCGCGAAGCGCTCGCTCCGCCCGACGCGCGGGTCTGGCTCTTCCCGGCCTCCGGCTGGCACCGCAAGGGACTCGACACCGCGCTCCGCGCCCTCGCCGCACGCCCTGGGGAGGAGGTGCTCTGGGTGGCGGGCGGCGACCGCCCCGGCCCCTGGCGCGCGAAGGCCCGTGCGATCGGCGTCGAGGATCGGGTGCGCTTCCTCGGTCGCCGGGACGACATGCCCGCCGTCTACGCCGCCGCCGACGCGGTGGTCCTCCCGACCCGCTACGACCCCTTCGCGAACGTCACCCTCGAAGCCGCCGCCGCCGGACGCGCCGTCGTCACCACGAGGGCGAACGGCGCGAGCGAGTGGCTCGGCGACGGCCTGCTCGTCCTGGACCGGGCGGACGATGCCGAGGCGCTCGCGAGCCGACTCGAGACGCTCGTCGACGGGCCCGAGCGGAACCGTCGCGGGGGCGCGCTGCGCGAGCGGGCGCGCGAGCTCGACTGGCCTGCGCACGTGCGCCGGCTCCGCGAGGAGTACGCATCGATCGTCGCGCGCCGCGGCGGAGTCGCGCGATGACGCGATCGCGTCGCGAGACGATCCGCTGGCTCGCGGGCGACACGGAGACCTGCGTCGCGATCAACCGCCTGCGCGCGAGCGGCGCCTCGCCGATCGAGACCCATACGGGACCCCACCGGCGGATCGAAGTCTGGTCGCGCGACGCCGCCGACGCATCCCCGGTCGTACTCAAGTGGTATGCGCCGCGCCGGCCCGCCGCGCGCCAGCTGCGCGACCGGCTCCTCGCGCGAACGACGGACGACCGGGAGTGGCGCGCCCTGCAAGCCCTCTCCGCGAAGGGGCTCCCGGTTCCCGCGCCCCTCGCCCACGGGCGCCTCCCCTCCGGAGAGCGGGTCGTCGCGATGGAGTGCGTCGGCGAGGCGCCCCTCCTCGAACGACTGTGCGACGCACCGCCGGACGAACGGCGAGCACTGCTCGCGCGTCTCGCCGATACCGTGGAGCGTCTCCACGCGGCCGGCTTCGTCCACGGCGACCTCCATCTGGGCAACCTGCGCGCCTCGCAGGCGTCCATCCATCTGCTCGACTTCGGGCGGACCCG
>JAUIMK010000478.1 GCA_030432735.1 bacterium | reverse complement strand
CTACGGCGCGGGCTTCCTCGCGCTCGAGAAAGGCGCGGTCGGCGTCGTCGGCGTCTCCAATCAGACCGACTTCCTGCGCAGCCACTCGGTCGGCCTGCTCGAGATCGAAGCGGAGCCGCTCCACGCCGGCCGTCGCCAGCACGTGTGGGAGGTCCGGATCCACCGTCCCTCCGACGACGTCCTCGTCGCCCGCGGCCAGGTCCGCTTCCAGGTCCTCGACGAGCTCCCCCGCGATCGGGACAGCGCGAACGCTCCGAAGCCCGCCTGATCCACGCCGGCGCCCGTCGTGACCTAGCGTCGGCCCCTGGATTCGTCCCGGACGTCCTCTTCCCAGGGCATGAACGGGATCGGTCGCCCGATCGTGCCCATGAAGTCGTCCATGAACTTGTACGTGATGCCCCAGAGGACCGGCGCGCGCGGATCCTCGAGCAGTCGCACGGTGGGCATCGCCGACGTGTTGTCCATGTACGTGAAATCGCGCATCTCCTGGCGCGTGGGGTCGTCGCTGTGCGAGAGCGGGGACCAGAAGGCTTCGCGGACCTCGTAGTTCGGCGTGAGGCGCGGGTCCCCCGCGATCGCGTAGACGTAGGCCGAGACCCGGATCGACTCGGCGAAGCCCAGGACGTCGCTGATCCGCCCGATCGGGCGCGCATTCGAGAGATCGAGCCCGACCTCCTCGAGGGTCTCCCGCTCCGCCGCCGCGCGCCCGTCCGCGTCGATCGGGTCGATCCGTCCGCCTGGAAACGCGAGATCACCGGACCACGGGTCCGCCTCGTGCTCGGCGCGGCGAATGAAGAGCGCTTCCAGATCCCCCTGCCCCTCTCGCAGCACGAGGGCCACCGCCGCCTCCACCTTCACCGGGTTCGGATCGAACCAGGGGGAGGACGCCGCGAGGCGGGCTTCGACTTCGACGATGGTACGCGCCACGGTCCTCCCCTCCTAGATGTTGCGGCCCTGGTCGGCCCAGTAGCGATCGCGCAGACGACGAATGTAGAGCTTCCCGCTCGGGTGTCGCGGCAGCTCGTCCTCGAAGTCGATCGA
Organism: bacterium; assembly: GCA_030432735.1. Lineage (GTDB taxonomy): Bacteria > Myxococcota_A > UBA9160 > UBA9160 > UBA4427 > UBA4427. The sequence continues at coordinate 1,508 of JAUIMK010000478.1, read as the reverse complement.
CCGGGGCACCTTGTACCCGGCCAGATGCTCGCGAGCGTAGGCGAGGATCTCGTCGGCGAGCGCGTCTGTGCCCTCGAAGCCGTCGCGGAGCTCGATCGCGGCCTTGACCGATTCCCCCCATTCGTCGTCGGGGATCCCGAACACCCCGACGTCCGCGACCGCCGGGTGCTCCTGCAGCACCTGCTCGATCTCGGCGGGGGAGATGTTCACGCCGCCCGAGATGATCATGTTCGACCGGCGGTCGGCGAGATGGACGTAGCCCTCTTCGTCGAGGTAGCCCACGTCGCCGATCGTGAAGACCCCAGGCTCGAGATACGCCGAAGCCGTCTTCTCCTCGTCCCCGTGATACTCGAAGGGTCGATCCGAGGAGCGGTTGCGGCAGTAGAGGTCGCCGATCTCGCCGGCGGGAAGGCGCTGGCCTCGCTCGTCGACCGCGAAGACCTCGAAGTTCGGCAGCGCGCGCCCGACGGTCCCCGGATGCGCGAGCCACTCCTCCGAATCGATCATCGTGTTGACCCCGCCCTCGGTTCCGCCCCAGTACTCGCGCAGGATCGGCCCCCACCACTCGATCATGCGCCGCTTCACCGGGGCCGAGATCGGCGCCGCCCCGTGCAGGGCGAGGCTGAGCTTCGGGGCGCGGAACGCAGCCCGCTCCGCTTCGGGCAGGCGCAGCAGGCGCACGAACATGGTCGGGACGAGATGGACGTGGGCGACCTCGCGACGCATGATCCACTCGAGACAGGCCGACTCGTCCCAGCGCTGCAGGATGTGGATCGGCGCGCCGTTCGCGTTGTCGTAGATCGCGAACATGAGCGGCGCCGCATGGTACATGGGCCCCGTGATCAGATGCGGCCCGGAGCCGTCGAGGCCGACCGGGGCGCCGATCCGGCCGAGGCCCGACAGCGCGTCTCCGACCGTCGGCGGCGCCGCGCGCTTCACGCCCTTGGGCCGGCCGGTGGTCCCGCTCGTGTAGATCATGTTGCCGCCCCCCGGCGCGTCGAAGTCGAGGGGGCGCGGCGACACCGAATCGAGGAGCCCGTCGAGCTCGTCCCCGACCTCGATCACCCGCAGCGCAGGCCGCGTCGACGCGATCCGGCGGGCGGCCTCCGCATAACGTGCATCGGTGAAGAGCAGGCGCGAGCGGGAATCGTCGACGACGTACTCGATCTCCTCCTCAGCGAGGTGCCAGTTGATCGGCGTGACCCACTGGCTGGACGCGATGCCGCCGAGAATCAGCTCCGCGGCCTCGAGACGGTTGCCCATCAGCAGCGAGTAGTGCTCGCGCGGCTCGAGGCCGACGTCGTGACGCAGGAAGTGCGCAAATCGGACCACCCGATCGGCCAGCTCACCGAACGTCCGCGTGCGCTCCCCCTCGTCGATCGCGACCTCGTCGCGACGTTCTCGCGCCAGTTCGAGCAGCATCCTCTTCCTTCCGTTCCCACGGCAGCTCTCGGCCGCGGCGCGCGAGTATAGAGTTCCGATCGCGCCCTCGGTGGTCCCTGAGCGAG
>JAUIMK010000106.1 GCA_030432735.1 bacterium | reverse complement strand
CCTCGCCGCCTTCGTCCTCGGCGTGGTCACCTGCGTCCTGCTCGCCCCCGCGTCGCGGGCGTTCCCGGAGATCGGCTATCTCCAGTTCGCGGTCGATCACAACCTCGAGACGCCGGATTGTCTCGCGACCGGGACCTGCTTCATCGACTTCGAGGCGCAGGGGGATCCGTCGGCCTGGCTCGATCAGATCCGCAGCGCTTCGACGCTCGCCATCCTCCACTGGGATCGCGGCATCCCGTGGCTGGTCTTCGACGCGAGCCCGCCCGACGGGGTGGATCGCGTCGCGTTCTACGACGCGCGGCTCGATGCGTCGACTCGGATCTGGCTCGACGCGTTCGAGGCCCACTTCGACGCGATCGGCCGCGGCTACGTCGCCGTCTCGATCCTCTCCGGCGAGCGTGATCGGCTGGCTCCCCTCTACGTCGATCCGGACACGAGCGTTCCCTTCCCGGCCACGTGCCCCGACTTCACGCCGGGCACGATCGTCACGGTCGACCCCGGGACCGGTCCGGTCTCCTTCGATCTCGAGCGCAGCTACCGCCACTTCGTCCTCTATCTCGCAGCGAAGCTCTCCCCCGACTACCTGGCCCTGCTCGTCGAGGCGAACCTGATCGAGCAGCAATGCGCCGCCCAGGCACCGGACCTCTACGCGCTCTACCGGCGCCTCTACGACGACGTGCGCAGCGAGGTGGGGAGCGGCCCGATGATGTTCGCGACGCTCGGTCTGCTTCCGCTGCTCGACTACACCCGCAGCGCCTGTTACCCGACGAGTGGCTTCGGTTCGTGCTCGAGCGAGCCCGGCCCGCCCGCGCCGGACGCGGGGCAGGCCGCCTGCTTCCCGCTCGAGACCGGAGCGATCGCCGAGCTCTCGATGGGCGGGCGTCTCGACGTGCTCGCCCTCTCCTTCTATCCGGACGCGCTGGAGATGAATCCCGTGCCCGGATCCGGGGCCTCGACGGACGCCTATCCGCTCGCGGACTGGGGAACCGGCGCGAGCTGCGCGACGCGACTGGACTGGCCGGACCCGGTCGATCCCGTCGCCGCGATCGATCGACTCGGATGGACGGGACCCGTCGCCTTCGCAGAGACTTCGGCGCGCGCCTGCTCCACGCCGATGCGTTTCGACGTCCCGGATCCCCCGAGCCCGAACCCGGTCGAGCTCGTCCTCGAGCTCCCCGGCACTCCGGCGCTCCAGGCGGAGTGGACGTCGCGCACCCTCGCCCAGGCGATCCGCGACGACCATCTCTTCTACGCACACGCCTTCCTGCGAGACTACGCGCCGGTCGGTCCGTGGATCGTCGAGCAGGGCGTCGCCGACCCGGCGATCCAGCGGCTGATCAACACCTGGCCGTGCTCGGGGATCCAGGACGCGTCGGGCACGCTCAAGCCGGAGATGGCCGCCGTCGGCCTGCCGGAGCCCGGCTTCGCGACGGCCGCTGGCCTCGGCGCGCTCTCGATCGCGATGCATCGACGCCGATTCCCTCGACGCCGATCGAAGGGCCCGCGGGCCGCGCAGGCGCAGCGCGGAGCGGTTCAGGTCGGTAGCATCCACTGACCGGAACCACTCCGATTCGCACGCCCCGTGCCGGCACGCTCCGGACGACCGAGGCCCCACGCTCATGAACCCCGACGACATCCGACTCCTCGACCCCGACTTCTACAGCGGCGATCCCTATCCCACCTATGCCTGGCTGCGCGACCACTCGCCCGTCCACTGGGACGCGCGCCACAAGGTCTGGGGAATCTCGCGCTTCGAGGACGTCGTCGCGGTCGAGAAGGACACGGATCTCTACACCTCTTCACGGGGCTCGCGGCCGCGCATCGACGGGGACCCGTCGATGATCAACACCGACGACCCGCACCACAACGTGCGCCGCCGCATCGTCTCGCCGCAGTTCACGCCGCGGGCCGTCCGGCGCAAGGAAGAGCGGGTGCGCGGCTTCGTGACGAAGCTGATCGACGCGATCGCCGAACGCGGCGAGTGCGACGTCGTCCAGGAGCTGGCGGCCCCGCTTCCGTCGATGGTGATCAACGAGTGGCTCGGCTTCCCGCACGACGCGTGGCCCAAGGTCAAGTGGTGGTCGGAGGTGACCATGAAGGCGGGCGGCATCCACGATCCCGAGACCGGCGAGATGACCTTCGACGACGTCGCCGGGGCGATCGCCGCGGTCGAGGACTTCCGCGCCATGACCCTCGAGATCGCGGCGGAACGGCGCAAGGAGCCGAAGGACGACCTGATCTCGCTCTGGGTGCACGCCGAGGACGAGAACGGACCGCTCTCCGACGACGACGTCGTCTCGGAGGCGCTGCTCGTCCAGAACGGCGGGGCCGAGACGACGCGGGCCGTGATCGCGACGACGGTGATGAACCTGATCCAGCACCCGGACCAGCGCCAAAAGCTGATCGACGACCCGAGCGCGGAGCCGATGCGCGTCGCGGTCGAGGAGTTCATCCGCTGGGTCTCGCCGGTGCTCAACATGAAGCGCACGGTCACCCGGACGCACGAGCTCCACGGTCAGACCCTGAAGGAAGGCGACGAGGTGATCCTCATGTACGCCTCCGCGAATCGCGACCCGCGCCACTTCGATTCGCCGGACGTCTACGACGTCCAGCGCAAGCACAACCAGCACGTCGCCTTCGGCTGGGGCACGCATTTCTGTCTCGGCGCGAGCGTCGCCCGCCTCGAGATCCGCGTGATGTTCGAGGAGCTGATGAAGCGCATCCCGGACATGCAGCTCGCACCGGGCGCCGAGCCGCGCTTCGTGCCGAACTGCTTCGCGCGCTCCCCCGACGCGGTGAAGGTCGAGTTCACCCCGGTCGCGCCGTCGGCCTGAAGCGACCGGCGCGGACCGCGGAGCCGGGCGCCTTTCCGGGAACGCCGCGGGCACGCGACGAGGCACGTCGCCCGATCGTTCGGTTCAGAAATCGAGCGCCGGAAGCGGGAGGGTCGACAGGTCTCGACCGCTCCAGACCGTCGGCTGGAATCGGCGGGACGCGAAGCGCCAGCCGGCATCGGTGCGCCGATAGCGATCCTGGTAGAGGCCGTAGGCCTTCGTCTCCTGGCCCGTCTTGCCGTCGAGGCGGAGCTCGACCATGTAGATCCTTCCGACGGCCTCGTCGTCCGCGGCGTCCGGCGGGAACTCGACCCGGGCTTCGAGGACGACGAACTGGAACCAGTCGAAGCGCTTCACGGCGCTCTCGATGAACTCGCCGAGGGCCGCTGGACCGACCGCCTCGATCGGCTCCTGCCGCGGCAGCTCGATGCGCACGACGGCGTCGCTCAGGAAGAGATCCTCGAAGTCGGTCCAGGCGCGCCGGTTCACCGCATCGGCGTAGCGCGAATGGAGGCGACGGATCGAGACCCAATCGATCGTCTGCTGCAGCTCGTCTCGGCTCATGTCCGTCCTTCTCGTGATCCGCGGCGGGGTGACTCGTCCCGGCCGGCGCCCCGATCGCCGGGGCGGCTCCAGAGGATACGGCGGTGGCGTTCGTCGCCCACCACCCGCCTTGCCACCCGCCTCGCCATCAGGCGAGCCGATCTCGTTTCGGGACCGGGCACGCCCGACCCGCTCGACTAAGCTCTTCTCGGAAGCCCTCTCTCGAGCCGGCGGAGGGCCGCTCCCTCAGGAGCGTCCCGTCTCGGTCCGGCCGCGTCCGGCTTCGTCGCGACGAGCAGGGGGAGCGAGATGCCGAAGACCGGACCGAAGCTGCGCTTGCGGGTGGAGTTCGACGGTGAGCACACGCTGGGTCCCGGAAAGGTCCGGCTGATCGAGCTGGTCGACGAGCGCGGCTCGATCTCCGCGGCGGCTCGCGAGATGGGCATGAGCTATCGCCACGCCTGGGAGCTCCTCGACGACGTGAACCGGTGCTTCGGCGGCCGGGTCCTCGAGACCGAGACGGGCGGACGGGCGGGCGGTGGCGCGAGCGTCACGGATTTCGGTCGAAGCCTGGTCACCCGTTTCCACGCGATTCGCGACAAGGCGATCGACGCGCTCGCCGACGATCTCCGCGCCCTCGAAGACCTCCGCAAGAAGAAGCGCTGAGCCGCGCCCCGGCGCCAGAGCCCCCTCGCTCGCGCTTGCGACCGGACCGAAGCGGGTGCTAAGGGTCTCCCGAACGCGCTATTCCCGCAAGGGAATAGCGAGAACGCCACTCCCGAGCCCCCCGAATGACCTCCCCTACGCAAGCGCGCGTCCCTGGAGCCTCGCCCCGTCGAAGCGATTGGCTCGCCGGCCTCGTGTTCTCCGCCTTCGCGCACGCGTCGCTCGCAGCCCTCCTGATCGCGGGCGGGACGGCAGAATCCGCGCGGCCGCAGCCCCCCGCCGCCCGCGCGGGAAGCGGCGAACCGGGTCTGGTCTGGATCGCGCTCGAGCCCGCGCTGCCCGCCGCCGCCCCGGGCCCGTCGGCGAACGAGGAGCCCCAGCGTGTCGCGGCCGTTGCCGCTCCGCCGACGGCGAGCGAGGCGCGCCCCGCGCCGCCGAGCGGCCGGGTGCTGCCTCGAGCGGTGCCCACCGCGCGCATCGAACGATCCCGACGGGAACGAAGCGCATCCCACGTGCGCGAGGATCCGGAGATCGCCGCCGCGACGCCGCCCGTCCCGCGCACGGCGGGAACGCGAGCGGGCGCGCACGCAGGCGCAGGTGTCGCGACCGCCGAGCAGCACTCCGGCCTGGGCGCCGAGCCGGCCGGCTGGCCCGGTCCCGCCGAGGTGGATCGTCCCGCGCGGCCCCGCTGGCCGATCCACCCCGAATACCCGGCGGCGGCGCGGCGCCGAGGGGAGGAGTCGACGGTGCTGGTGGAGGCGTGGGTCGACGACGTCGGCCAGGTCGCCGCCTCGGCGATCCTGGCGAGCGGCGGTGACCTCCTCGATCGATCCGCGCTCGACGCCGTGGCCCGCGCGGCCTTTCGTCCCGCGTCCCTCGCAGGCCAGGCCGTGCCGTCGCGCGTCGCCCTCCGCATCCACTTCCGCCTTCGCTAGGCGGACGCTCCCCCTCTCGACTCCAGGAACCAAAGGAAGTCCTTCATGCTGCCCCCTCTCGTCGGGCCCACGTCTTCGATTCCCCTTCGCGCCGCGTTCCGTCTCGCCTGCGCCGCGCTGCCCGTCCTCTGGTCCAGCGTCGTCGCGGACGACGCGACGGCGGACGACGCCGCGAACGAACCGCCGCTTCCGGTCTACGACGTCTACGTGACGTCCAGTCGCGACCTCGTCGACCAGCTGCCGACCGTTCGGACCGTCGAGCGCGAAGACATCGAGCAGGAGGCGGCGCGCACCCTCGACGAAGCGCTCGTCCACGTGCCGAACGTGATCGTCCGGACGGGCGGCGACGGCGTGCCGCGGATCGACGTGCGCGGCCTGCGGTCGCGCCACCTGACGCTGCTGATCGACGGCGTGCCCTTCAACTCCGCGGCGGACGGACAGTTCGATTCCTCGTTGATCCCGACCCAGCTGATCGAACGCGTCGACCTCATCACCGGGTCCGGCTCGGTCCTCTACGGCGACGGGGGGATCGGGGGCGTGCTCCAGGTGCGCACGCGCCGCCCGAGCGACGAGCCCGAGGCCAGCGTCTCCTTCGACACCCGGGAGCGGGGCCAGTACCAGCCGGAAGTCACGATGTCGGGACGGAGCGGCAACGTGGAGGGATTCGCGACGGGCCGCTTCCTCGACTCGAACGGCTTCCCCCTGTCGAGCGACTTCGATGCCACGAGCGTCGAGGACGGGGGCGAACGCGAGAACTCCGACCGACGCCAGGGCAACTTCTTCGCCCGCATCGGCACGCAGCCGACGACGGAGACCCGCATCGATCTGCTCACCGAGTACCGCAACGCGGAGTTCGGCGTTCCGCCGAACGTCGTCGACGACCCGACGGACCGCTTCGCGCCGCGGACCCGCTACGAGCGGGTCGAGAAGCTGGAGGGCTTCTCCACGCAGCTCGCCGGTCAGTACGATCCGGAGGGCCCCCTCTCCCTGCGCGGCTGGGCCTACGTCAACCGACAGGAAGAGGATCGCCAGCGCTACGACGACGAGACCTTCTCGACCCAGACGGCCGGGAACAGCTTCTCGATCGACGAGACGGCGCTGCTCGCCGGCGGCTCGCTCCACGGCCGCTACGACGTGAGCGAGCGCATCGGCGTCCGCTTCGGCGTGAACGGCCGCCACGAGGGCTTCGAGTCGAACGGCGTCGACTGCGTCCTGTCCGGGGGGGGCGGTGGCGGCGGCGGTGGCGGCGGCGGCGGCGGCGGCGGCGGCGGCGGCGGCGGCGGCGGCGGATCGAGCTGCGGAACGGGCGGCGGTGCAACCCCCTACACGCGCGTCGACGTCGACGAGGGGATCGGCGTGTGGTCTCTCGGGGCCGAGCTCGAGCTGCAGCCGATCGACGGGCTGGGACTCGTGATCGGCTACTCCCATGCCTTCCTCGACGGTGACGACGGCATCGATGCGGACGCACCGATCTTCCTCGCCGGCGCGACCTGGGAGTTCGAGACCGGGACGCGGTTGCGCGGGTCCGCCGCGCGCCGGATCCGGATGCCTTCGGTGGCCCAGCTCTACGACTCGGAGAGCGGGAACACGAACCTCGACATCGAGGAGTGCTGGTGCTTCGAGATCGCGATCGAGCAGCAGCTCCCCCTCGGCTCGAGCATCGAGGTCGTCGGCTTCTGGCAGGAGCTCGAGGACTTCATCGAGCGCGACGACACGCGCATCTTCCAGAACGTCCAGGAGCTGCGGCTGAACGGCGTCGAGGTCTCGGCCGCGAGCCGCCCCCTGGACGATCTCGAGCTCCGATTCGCCTACGCCTGGCTGCACACGGAGGACCGCAGCTCGAACCGCAACTTCCCACGGCTCGCCAACCGCCCCGAGCACACCATCGACTTCGAGGCGCGTTATGCGCTGCCCTGGAAGGCCGATCTACGACTCGCGCTTCGCCATCTCCGGGGCATGGAGCAGGATTCCCGCAACGCCCCCTACGAGCTGCGAACCCTCGACGCCTTCACGACGGTCGACGTCCGGATGGCCCAGCGCCTGGCCGACGACCGCATCGAGCTCTACGTCGGTGCCGACAACGTGCTCGACGCGGACGGCGAGGTGAACTTCGGCTTCCCGTTCGCGGGCAGGACCTTCCTGGCCGGTGGCAGCGTTCGCTTCTAGGACGGACGTGGCGGAGTGGCGCGACGGAGCCACCGTCGTCGCCTCCGGGCTCTCGCTCGCGCGCGATCCCGACGACGCGGCGATCCTCGAGGCGATCGACCTCGCCGTCCGCGGCGGGGAATGCCTCCTGCTCGAGGGCTCGACGGGGGCGGGCAAGTCCACGCTCCTGCGTGGCCTCGCCGGCCTGCCGGGAGTGTTCCGGATCGCAGGAGACCTCGAGCGGCGCGGCCCCGTCGCCCTGCTCGGGCAGCACGTCGACACGCAGCTGCTCTGTCCGACCGTCGGCGAGGAAGTCGCCCTCGGACTCCGCGGACACGCGCTTCCCGACGAGGTCGTGGGTGCGCGCGTCGAACGAGCGCTGCGGGACGTGGGGCTCGTCGGCTTCGCGCCACGCGAGACCGATTCGCTGTCGGCGGGGCAGCGGCAGCGTGTCGCGCTCGCGGCGCTCCTCGCGCTCGAGCCGCAGACCCTCCTGCTCGACGAGCCGATGTCGTCCCTCGATCCGCCGTCGCGACGTCGCCTCGCGGGCATCCTCGACCGGTCGAAGCGGGCGGGCACGGGGATCGTCGTCGCCGAGCACGCCGTCGCGGAGCTGCTGCCGGTGGCGGACCGCTTCCTCCGAATCGAGGAGGGAAGACTGATCGAGGACGGGCCGCGGCTTCCCGGGGCACTCCGATCGAAGTCGACCGTGGGCGAGGAGATTCCCCTCCCCGACGCGCTCGACGCGTTGCCGGCTTCGACGCGGCTGCTGATCACGGGACCGAACGGGATCGGGAAGTCGACGCGACTGAGGGCCCTCGCCCGAGCCGGATCGGCGCGCGGCCCGGTCTCGCTGGTGATCCAGGAGCCGCGGCGGGGCCTCTTCGCGCGAACGGTGCGGGACGAGGTCGGCTTCGGACTCGACCGTCTCGCGGCCGACCCGGGCGAGCGCGAGGCACGGATCGACGCCCTCCTTCGCGACTTCGCCCTCGAAGGGGCCGCCGATCGCTCTCCGCGCCGGTTGAGCTTCGGCGAGCAGCATCGCCTCGCGATCGCCGCCTCACTCGCTTCGCGACCGGCCTTCCTCCTCCTCGACGAACCCTTCGCGGGGCTCGACGCAGCGGCGCGCGAGACCCTGTTGGCCACGCTCGAACGGACGCAACGGGGATCCGGCGTCGGAATCGTGATCGCCTCGCATGATCGCGACCCGCTCGACGAGTGGTGCGCGCGTGTCGTCGATCTCGGCCGGGAGGGAGTCGAGTCGTCGCCCCGGGAAACCGGCCCCCTGCCCCTCGCGCCTCGCACCCACGCGCTCCAGTACCGCGGCGGCGACTCCTGGCTCCACCGAATGACGCCCGGGGTCAAGGCGCTGCTCGTGCTCTCGGTCTCCGTCGGCGCGCTCATCCTCGAGTCCCCCGGCCTCCTCCTCGCGATGCTGGCCGCCGTGTCCGCCGGCTATCTCGTGTCGGGACTCGGAGCCCGAGCGCTGTGGCAGGACCTGCGCTGGCTGCTTCTCCAATCCGCGATCCTCGTCGGGCTCACCGTCGCGCTCCGCGGACTCGCGAGCTGGACGGAGGGCAGCCGCGCCGCGCTGCAGATCACGATGGCCTTTCTGCCGGCGATGCTCTTCGTCCGCACGACACGGATGGATGCGTTGCTCGACGCCCTCTCCGGCTGGCTGCCCGAGCGGATCGGCTTCGCGATCGGGGCGACACACCGCTTCGCGCCCCTCTTCGCGCGCGAGGTGGGCGAGCTGATCGACATGCAGCGCCTGCGCGGCGCGCGGCTCGCACTGGGCGAGCTCTGGCGGCCGGGCGCCTGGCGGGACGCGCTCGCGTGCGTCGCGGTCCCCATGACGTTTCGTGCCGTCGAGATCGCAAACGAGGCGGCGGACGCCGCCTGGATCCGTCGCGTGGCGGGCACGGGGAATTCGACCGGGGCGGCCGATACGGCCGAAGGAGGAACGAGATGAAGACGGGTTGGCTGATCGCGATCGACGATACCGACAACGAGGAGAGCATCGGCACCGGGCGCCTGGCCCGGATGCTCGCCGCGCACCTGGTCGAGCAGGGCGAGGTCGCCTCGCCTTCCATCACGCGACACCAGCTGCTCGTCCACCCGGACATTCCCTACACGTCGCATAACAGCTCCGCCTGCATCGCTGCCCCGGGCGCGGCCGACGCCGGCGACGCGCTCTTCGAATCCGCCCGGGACTTCCTCCGGGCGCATCGACACGAGGGCGCGAACCCGGGCCTCTGCGTCGCCCGCGCGGACGCGATCCCCCGCGCCCTGCAGGCGCTCGCCCGGCGCGCCCAGAGCGAGGTCCTCGCGCTCGCGGCCTTCGACGTCGAGGTGAAGCCCTTCGATCTGCGGATCACCTCGGACGGGCCGACGGGACAGGGACGGATCGGCGCGGTCTGCGGCGTCGCGCTTCGCAGTACGGGCGACGATGGCCGGTTCATCCATCTCGCGGGGATCCGCGACCTCGGCGGGCGCTGCCGCGTCGAGCGGATCCTTTCGGAGACCGGCGTCGATCGGATCGTCGACGAGGCGGGCGCCGACCTCGCACCGGACGCCGAAATCGAGACCCGGAACTGGATCCGACCCGACCTCCGCGACGGCCTCGCCGTCTTCCGGGTACGACGGGAGGGGGCCGACTGGGTCCCCGCCACGAAGCGGATCAAGGACGACGGGTGAGACGCTTCGTCGGTCGTTTCGAGACCCGCGAGCTCCTGCTCGTCGCGTTCTTCGCCGCCTTCCTGGTCGCGAGCCGGGCCGCGCTCCGGTGGCATCTCAACCTGCCGGGGCACTCGATGCTGCCGGCGGCCTTCGGCCTCGTCCTGCTTCGCATCTGCGTGGAGCGTCGCGGCGCCGCGCTCCTCTGTGGGACCCTGGCGGGGCTCGCGATCGCTGCGCTCGGTCTCGGCAAGGGCGGGCCCCTGCTGGTCCTCAAGCTCGCGCTCCCTGGCGCGGCGGTCGAGCTCGGAGGCGGATTCCTGTCCGCGCTCGACCCGCGCGCGGCGGGGCGCCTGCGCGCCGGCGGGCTCGCCGTCGGGATGGCTGCAGGCGCAAGCGCCATCGTTCCGGTCGTCGTCGTGGAGTGGCTGGCGGACGTCGACGCGACCGTCATCGCCCTCCACGCGGCGACGAGCGGCGCCGGACGCATCGCGTTCGGTGGCCTCGGGGGCCTCGCTGCCGCCTGGGTGGGCGGCGAGCTCGTCCATCACGGCCTGCTCGTTCGGTCCGCGCCGGCCGACGCCGAACGCCCGAGCGAGCGCGAAGGCGTCCTGACCGGAGGCGGCGACGCGCGCGCAGCGGCGACGCCGACGGACGCCTCGCGATCGCCGGGACCGAAAAATCCCGAACCGAATCGTTGACACCGGGTTCCACGTGCTGAGGCAACTGGACGCCCGCGGCGCCGTACCGCGCAGCCGCCGTTCGCCCAGAGACGATCGAATCGGACAGGACGTAGAGATCCAGACATGAATCGAAGCATCCCCCTTCTCGTGATCGCGACCGTCACGGCCCTCTTCTTCGCGGGCGTGTCCCCGACCTCCGCAGCAGACGGGCTCTTCGCCGACGTCGATTGGCCCTTCGGCCTGGGCGGGCGGGCGGAGCCCCCCGACGATCGTCCCGCGACGACCTCCGCGACGGCGACGGTCGATCCGGACGACGAAGTCGTGGCGGGCGAAGGCGTCCACTCGCGGTTCGCCGTGCTGGCCCAGCACGCGGCCCCGGCGGTCGTGAACGTGCACACGTCGAAGACGGTCGTGAGGACCTTTCCGGAGTTCCCGCTCCCGGACCTCTTCGGCCAGCTCTTCGGCGGCGCGCCCTTCGCCGATCCGGGAGGTCCCGGTCCAGGAGGTCGCAACGTGCCCCGCGAGCCGCAGCAGCGGGAGTTCCAGGTCCCGAGTCAGGGCACGGGCTTCGTGATCTCGTCGGACGGCCACATCCTCACGAACCACCACGTCGTCGCGGACGTCGACGAGATCGAGGTGCGCTTCCTCGACGGAACGACCGCCACGGCGGAGATCGTCGGCCAGGACCCGAAGACCGACCTGGCCCTGATCCGGGTGAAGGACGTCGACGATCTCCACGTCCTCCCCCTCGGCGACAGCGACGAGATCCTGCCCGGCGACTGGGTCATCGCGATCGGCAATCCCTTCGGACTCGACCACACGGTGACCGTCGGCATCGTGAGCGCCAAGGGCCGCGAGCTCGGCCACGGGCCCTACGACGACTTCATCCAGACCGATGCCGCGATCAATCCCGGCAACTCCGGCGGGCCGCTGCTGAACATGCGCGGCGAGGTGATCGGGATCAACACGGCCATCAATCCGCGGGCGAACACGATCGGGTTCGCGGTGCCGTCGAATCTCGCGTCGTCGATCCTGCCCCAGCTGCGCGAGACGGGCCGGGTCGTGCGCGGCTGGCTGGGCGTCGCCATCCAGCCTCTGTCGAAGGAGCTCCAGGAGGCGTTCGGTCTCGACGACCGCTCCGGCGCGCTCGTGGCCCAGGTCACCCCCGAGAGCCCTGCCGACGAGGCCGGCATCGAGCGGGGCGACGTCATCGTCCGCTTCGGCGAGACCGGGATCGAAGAGCCCCGGGACCTCTCCCGAAGCGTGGCCGAGACGCCCGTCGGCGACGAGGTTCGCGTGGTCGTGGTTCGGGAGGGCCGACGCCGTTCGCTCGAGGTCGAGATCGGCGAGCTCGAAGAGACGCGCGGCCGCCCGGAACGCCGTGCGTCGCCCACCGGCCTGTCGGCCTTCGGGCTTCGCGTGAGCGACCTCTCGCCCGCGCTCCGGCAGCGCTATGACGTCGACCGCGAAGACGGCGTGGTCGTGACCCGCGTCGAGCCCGGCGGCCCCGCCGCCGCCGCCGGCCTGCGCGAAGGCGACGTCATCGTCGAGGTCGACCGGAAGCGCGTCGAGGACGCCGACGCCCTCGCCCGTGCGATGGCCGACGCGAAGAGCGTCCTCGTCCTCGTGGCCCGCGGCGACGCGACGTTGTTCGTCCCGCTGAAACGCGACTGACGTGCGCGGCGGACGACGCGCCCGAATCCACCCTCGCGCGAGCGACCCCGAAGAGGCTTCCGCCGCCGGAACGCGTCGGTCCGTCGTAGATCGCTCGCGCCTTCGTGGGGCCGCGCCCGGTCCAGCGACGGCGCGGACCTCTGCCCACAGGGGACATCGATTCTCGAGAGGACGACCATGCGGTCTCCCATGGGGATCTCGATCGATCGCGAGGGCGCTCGCCCGGGCGAGCGCATCACACGCCCCCCCCGACCCGGCGACTCCAGCGCTCTGAGCCTTTGGAATCGCGCCAACGCGAGTGGGGCCGACCTCCCCGAGCCCGACCGTTTCGCCCCGGTTAATGGGCATCGAATAGGACTGGGGCATCCATCGGTCGCCGCGCGCGAGTGCCATGCGGGCTCCGCGCGACGGCATCCGCCGCGAGATCCGCCCCGCGACCAGGAGTCGAATCGTGAAGCCGCCCCGTCTCTGCCTGCCCCTCGATGTCCCTGCGCTCGTCCGGCCCATGGGCGTCGCCCTCTGGCTCTCGATCGCCGCGCTGTTCGGGCCGGGCGTCGCCGCGGCTGGGGACGGCCGGATCGAGATCAACCAGGCGCGTGCGCTCGCCGGCGGCGTGACGGCGGGTGATGCCCCGGGCTTCCCGGTGACGATCTCGACCGACGGATCCTTCGTCCTGACGAGCGACCTCGTGGTCCCCGTCGACGAGGATGGCCTCTTCGTGAACGGCGCCGACACGTCGATCGACCTGAACGGCTTCTCCGTCGTCGGCCCCGCGAGCTGCTCGGGCTCGCCCATCAGCTGCCTCGGGACCGGCGCGGGCGTCGGCGAAGGCATCTACGTGTTCGCGGGCAGCGCGGAGATCCGCAACGGTAGCGTCCGCGGCTTCGGGAGCGTCGGCGTCCGCCACTTCGGGTCCTCGTATCACTTCCGCCTGATCGACGTCGAGGTCAGGGAGAACGGAAACGACGGCGTCGAAACCAATGCGGCCAGCGCCCTTCTGCGGGGGCTCACCGTCGTCGACAATCTCGGGCGCGGGATCGATTCGATCACGACCACCCTGCTGAACGACAGCCTCGTCTCCAACAACGGATCGACCGCCGTCTTCGTCGGCCGCGCCAGCCTGGTCCGCGGCAACACGATCGATTCGACGGCCGCCGGCGCCACCGCGCTCCGCACGACGGCGGGCTTCCCAGTCGCCGAGCCCGGATACGGCCAGAACGTGATCTGGGGAACGATCCAGGGCGGAATCGACATGGGTCAGAACGTCTGCAACGGATCGACGACGTGTTGAGTCGGCCGCGCTCTGCCTTCCCAGCGACGAATCGAGGTCACTGATGCACGAATCGAATCCCACGGCGACGAAGATCTCCTCCCATCGCGCGGCGCACCTCGTCGCTCGCCGATCGAGGGTGCGGCGCTTGTTCCTCTGCTCCCTCGTCGCCCTCCTCCTCCCCTCCTGGGCATCGGCCCAGATCGCGCTGATCCGATCGAGGGATTCCTCCGCGCTCTTCGACGTCTCCGCCGGCGCGACGAGCGACG
Source organism: bacterium (assembly GCA_030432735.1). GTDB lineage: Bacteria > Myxococcota_A > UBA9160 > UBA9160 > UBA4427 > UBA4427. The sequence goes on along the minus strand of JAUIMK010000106.1, from coordinate 140 downwards.
TCAGCCGGCTGCGCGTGATCGACACGAACGCAGGCGCCGTCGACTTCGGATTCGCGGAGGGCATCGACATCACCGAAGGCAACGACGACGGCCTCGGCAACGCGACGGGCACCCTCGTCCTGAACGAGACGGTCGAGCTC
>JAUIMK010000477.1 GCA_030432735.1 bacterium | reverse complement strand
TTCACGAGCGAGCCCGACGCGTTCGCGAGCCTCGACCTCTCCTGGCACGGGACGTTCCGGCCGCGCTGGCGCGCACGGCAGGCCTTCGACGGCCTCTGCGTCCTCCTGGGCCACCTCGGACACGCCGAGCCCCGGAGCCGCCTGCCCGCCCTGCCCGACCGCCGTGGCGCGCGGGTCTTCGCGGCGCGGCGAATCGGGCCCGACCTCGACGGCCCCCTGCGCGACTTCTTCGACGGGGAGCGCGACGACGTGCTCGCCGAGCTCGCGACGGCGCTCCTCGAAGAGCGCGGTGCGCGGCTCGAGGCGGCGGCGATCGAGACGGAGCTTCGCTTCCTGGCCGGGTTCTTCCGCCGGGACGCGGCGCGCCTGCGCGAGGCGAGAGCGGCCGTCGATCACCCGGCACCTTTCGTCCCCGGGAGCGAGCGCGATGCCCTCTTCATCCGCAGCCGGCACGCGGCGGACGGCGTCGCGGCCGGAGGGGCGTGAGTCGGCCGGGGAGCGCCGCTCGGCTCAGTCCCCGAGCGACTGCGCCAGCCCCTGCAGATACTCGATGTAGGCGAGCTTGAAGCGCGGGTCGAAGTTCTTCTGGTCGGCGGCCAGCTTCACGATCACGACCCGATTGCGCGGATGCACGTAGATGTTCTGGCCCCAGATCCCCCGCGCGAGGAAATCCCCGTCCCACGCAGGCGGCGTCCACCACTGGTACATGTAGCCTGCGGGATTCGACGAAGCCGGGTTCTCGCCGGGCATCAGGTGGGGCTGGTTCGGGGTGACCGAAGCTTCGGCCCAGCCTTCCGGGAGGATGCGTTCGTCCCCCCGGCGTCCGCGGTCCAGGTAGAGCAGTCCGAGCTTCGCGTAGTCCCGCGCGCTGGCCGCGAGCCCGCCCATGGCGAGCTCCTGCCCCTCGTGGTCGAGGGTCCAGAGGCCGGGAGACTCCATCCCGAGCGGGTGCCAGAGCTCGCGGGTCATGTAGTCCGTGATCGACTCGCCGGTCACCCTTCGCACCAGGATCCCGAGGAGTTGCGTGTTGATGCTCGCGTAGTGGTTGAAGGTTCCGGGGGGATGGTCGCGCCCGAGGGTGTCGATGTACTCGAGGTACGTGAGCGGCGGGACCTGCTCGACCATCCGGTTGATGTCGGATTCCGGCACCGTGTAGCGCTCGTCGAAGCGGACGCCGGAGGACATCTGCAGGACGTGCTCGACGGTGACACCGTCGAAGGTCGGGCTCGCGAGCTCCGGGAGATAGCGGCGGATCGGATCGTCGAGCCGCTCGATCCGGCCCTGCTCGAGGGCGATCCCGACCAACGCCGACGTGAAGGATTTCGCCATGGAGAACGAGGTGTGGAGGCTCTCCCTGGAATCGCCGTGGGCGTAGGTCTCGTGGATGACCTCCCCGTCCTGGATCACGAGGAACGCCGACGTGTCGGAGAGCGCGATGAACGCCTCGAGGGAGGTCGGCTCGCCTCGGAAGACGCCCGTATGGCGGAGCGTGTCGAGGTTCGGACCGAGCTCCCAGGGATCCGGCGACGCCGGCATCTCGGACGTGGGGACGAAGCGGCCCATGTTGCGGAAGTTGTCGAAGCGATCCCCCGCGAACATCGCCGTGAGACCGCTGGCCTCACCGTCGGCGGGAGTCCCGCCGATCGTCACGCCTTGCGCCGCGGCGCCACTCGCGACGAAGAGCAGCCAGGCGAGCGCGCGCAGGAGCAGGGACGAAGCGTGTCGGATCATTTCACGCCTCGCGCCCCGGGCGACTGGACCTCGTAGGCGTCCTCGTCGAGGCTACGGCACATGTCCCAGTACTCGTCGATCGACCAGGGCGAGAGCGTGTAGACGCGCCCCTGCGGATTCTTGTAGTGGCTGTGCTGGATTGTCGGATGCGCCCAGACGAGCCCCGAGATGCGCTCGACGAGCTCCTCGAGGTAGCGGTCGTGGGCGTCCTCGCGAACCTCGATCGCCCGGGCGTCCTCGGAGAGCACGCGATGGATCGCCTGCAGCGCGTGCATCGTCTGGTACTCCGCGTGGAAGAAGAGCCCCGCGCTGTGCGCGAGGTTCGTCCCGGGCCCGTAACAGATGAAGAAGTTCGGGAAGTTCGGCACCGAAATCCCCAGATACGCGCTCGGTTCGTCCCCCCACTGGGCGTGGAGCGAGACGCCGCCCCGCCCCTTCATGTCGAAGGCGGTGAAGTCGTTGTGCTTGAAGCCGGTGGCGAAGCAGATCGCGTCGACCTCGTGGAGGCGTCCGTCGCTGGTGCGGATGCCCGTGGGCTCGATTCGCTCGATCGGGGTCCGGACCAGCTCGACGTTCTCCCGGCGAAGCGCCCGAAACCAGCTGCCGTCGTCCTGCAGGAGTCGCTTGCCCATCGCCGGATAGTCCGGCGTCACCTTCTCGATCAGATCCTCGCGGCCGGCCAGCTCCCGCCGCATCCAATCGAGCATGAAGTCCCGGCCCATCGCGTTCACCGGATTGACCGAGTGGTTGTCCGGGTCCTCGTACTCCGGGTCGATCCGGAAGGGATCGACGCCGTTGCCGATTCCCGGGTAGGTCTTGGTGAAGCGCAGCCACCGCGCGTAGAAGGGCAG
>JAUIMK010000105.1 GCA_030432735.1 bacterium | reverse complement strand
CATCGCGCTCGAGGTGCCCTGGGTCACCAGCACCCGCTCCGGATCGACCGACTCTCCAAAACGCTGTTTCAAATTTTCCGCGATCGCCTCTCGAAGATCCCAGAGCCCACGGCTGTCGGTGTACTGGGTCTCATCGCGGAGGAGCGCCTCGGTGAAGGCGCGCGTCGCAGCGGCGGGCGGCGCGAAGGCCGGCTCGCCCAGCTCGAGATGGGCGATCTCCACGCCGGACCGCTCGAGCTCGGCGGCCCGCTCGAGCACCTCCATCGCCAGAAACGGCTCGATGGCCTCGGACCGGCTGGTCCAGGCGGGGAACTCGGGTCGCTTCGGCGGGGACATGCCTCCGATTAGCCCGACGAGACCGGGGAGTCAAGGCAGCCAATCGTCCAAGTGTCCGAAAACAAAGCCATTTTCGCCCTGAGCGACTTTGACACACCCGCGGGCCAAAGCTAATCTCGGCTCGTCCACCTGTTCCGGACGCGCTCCCAGAAAGCCTCCAACCCCCTCGACCCGATGCGCCGCGGCGCTCGGCTCGCCGCGCCGATCCCGACGGCCCGCGAACCGGGCGCGACCGCCAGCGCGACGACGAGGAAGCGGGACGAAATCCATGTCCAAGGGTGTCCAGATCGCCATCGGTGCCGCCGCCATCGCCGCCCTGCTCGGCTGGTGGGGCACGACCCAGATGGAAGGCGGCCTCTCCTTCCAATACTTCCAGGACCTCGACGAGTTCCACGCCAACGCCGGCGAGATGGTCGGTCGCAGCGCTCGCGTCCACGGCTACGTCGCCAACGAATCCATCGAGCGCGATCTCGAAGGCAAACGCGTGGTCTTCCACGTACAGAACGATCCGCCCCACGCGGGAGGCCCCGTCGGTCAGACCCTCGCGGTCGTCTACGACAGCCTCGAGACGCCGGACCTCTTCAAGGACGGTGCCGAGGTCGTGGTCGAAGGACAGCTCGAGCTGAACCGCGGCGCCCGGGTCTTCGTCGCGAACAACCTGCTGGCGAAGTGCCCCTCGAAGTTCGAAGCGAAGGCCGGTCCCGCCGAGCAGGCGAGCGTCGAGCTCTAGATGGCGGACCTCGGACTCTACGCGCTTCGACTCGGTCTCCTGCTCTGCGCCCTCGGGATCGGCGCGGGCCTCTACGCGGGGCTGGCGCAGCGCGAGGAGTGGACGCGGGTGAGCGAACGCTCGCTCCTGCTCGTGTTCGGCGCCTGCTCCCTCGCGATGCTCGCGCTCTTCTGGGCCCTCGGGACCAACGACTTCTCCCTCGCCTACGTGGCGAGCCACTCCGCGCGCACGATGCCGCTCCACTATCGGCTCGGCGCGCTGTGGGGCGGGCAGGCCGGCTCGCTGCTGCTCTGGGGCTGGATGCTGACCGCCTACGGCGCCGTCGCGATCTTCGGCAACCGGACGCAGAACCGGCGGCTCATGCCGTGGGTCTGCGTCGCGATGCTGCTGAACGTGGCGTTCTTCCTGTATCTCGTGAACTTCGAGACGCCGCCCTTCGAGCGCGTGCCGCACGCCGATCGTCTCTCCGACGGGAACGGGCTGAACCCGCTGCTGCAGCATCCGGTGATGATGATCCATCCGGTCATGCTCTATACCGGCTTCACCGGATTCGCCCTGCCCTTTTCCTTCGCTTTCGCGGCACTCGTGACCGGCGAGCTGGGGACGACGTGGTTCCGCACGACGCGGCGATGGACGCTCTTCGCCTGGAGCGTGCTCTCGGTCGGCATCATGCTCGGCGGGCGCTGGGCCTACGAAGTCCTCGGCTGGGGCGGCTACTGGGCCTGGGATCCGGTCGAGAACGCGTCGCTCATGCCCTGGCTCGCGGGCACGGCCTACATCCACTCGGTCATGATCCAGGAGAAGCGCGACATGCTGCGGACCTGGAACATCGTCCTGATCGGCCTGACCTACGGGCTCTGCCTCTTCGGCACCTTCCTGACGCGTTCCGGGGTCGTCCAGTCCGTGCACGCCTTCGCGAACAGCGACAGCTTCGGTCGCCTCTTCCTCTTCTACGTGACGCTCATGCTCGCGGGGTTCATCGCCGCCCTGCTCTTCCGTCTGCCCAAGCTGCGAAGCGCGAACAAGCTGGAGAGCGTGCTCTCCCGCGAGGCGAGCTTCATCATCAACAACTGGATCTTCATGGCGATCCTCTTCGTCGTGTTCGTCGGGACGATGTTCCCGGTCTTCACGGAGGCGATCGGCGGCGTGCGCCGGATCCTCGGCCCGCCCTACTTCAACACCTTCGCCGGCATCCTCGCGCTGCTGCTCCTCGTGCTGACTGGCGTGGGCCCCTTGATCGCGTGGCGCAAGGCGAGCCTGGCGAGCCTGCAGCGCCAGTTCGTCGTGCCCGCGGCGGTCGGGGCCGCGACCGCCGTCGGCGTGCTCGCGCTCTTCGGCACCGCGCCGGGCTACTGGGCGATCTCGGCCTGGGGCCTCGGCGCCTTCGTCCTCACGACGATCGTCCAGGAGTACGCACGGGCCATCGGCGCGCGCATGCAGCGCCGCGGCGAGAGCGCTTGGACCGCGCTGACGACCCTCTTGCGCCGCAACCAGCGCCGCTACGGTGGGTACATCGTCCACGCCGGCGTCGTGATCCTCCTGCTCGGCGTGTCCGGCGCCGCCTTCAACACCGAGCGGCTCGAGAACATCCGACCCGGCGAGTCGACGACGATCAACGACTTCCGGCTCCACTACCTGACCGCCGAAGCGATCCCGGCGCAGCACTACGGCGGCGCGAAGGCGCGGCTCGCGCTCTACCGCGAGAGCGACCGGAGCGGACAGGGCGGTACGCCCCTCGCGGTGATGACCCCGGAGAAGCGGCTCTACTGGCTCGAGCAGCAGCCGAACTCGATCCCCTCGATCTGGTCGAGCTGGCGTGAGGACCTCTACGTGATCCTGACCGCGGTCGAGCCCGACGGCTCCGGGACGTTCAAGATCTACCACAACCCGCTGGTCAACTGGGGCTGGAGCGGCGGCGTGCTCTTCGTCGTCGGCTGCCTGATCGTACTCTGGCCGCATCCCGAGAAGGACGCCGCGGGCGTGAAGGGAAGCGGCGCGTGAAGCTCGCGCCGCACCGCCTCGGACGAACGCGCAGGACCCTCGCCGTCGTCTTCTTCCTCGCCTGGCTCGGACTCGCACCGACGGCGTTCGCGCAGCACGGCAGCGACGTCGGGCAGGCGCCCCCGCCGCCTCCCGGCCCGGGGTCGCTCGTCGTCGAGCTCGTGTCGGAGGAGCCGGGGCTCTCGCTCGAGGCGCGCGACCTCGCGCTCTACGCCCTCGACCCGAACGGCATGCCCGGTCTCGCCAACGGCGTGACCGACGCCGACGGCCGCCACGTCTTCGCCGGCATCTCGAACGACCCCGGCATCGTCTATCTGGTGGGCGCGCGCCTGGGCGACATCCCCTTCGGCGAGCGCGTCACCTTCGTCGAAGGAGAGACCGACGCCCGGGTCGAGATCCGCGTCTCGAGTCCGACCACCGAGATCCGGGGCGTGACCGTCGACGAGCTCCGCATCCGACTCGACTGGATGGGCGACCGCGTCGTCGTGACCGAGATCCTGAAGCTCACGAGTCGCGGTACGCGTGTGATCCGGCTGCCGTCGGACGACTCGGCGGGGGCGCTCTTCGAGCGGCCGCTGCCGGACGCGGCGACCGACTTCAATCCCGGCCCGAACTCGATCGGTGACGAGCTCGCGATGCGCGACGGACGCGTCCGCTTCTACGGCCCGCTCTACGCCGGCGAGCAGCGCGTCGAGTACCAGTGGAGCCTGCCTCTCGAAGGTCCGGGGCGGGACGCCGACTTCGAGATCGCGCTCCGCGAGGCCATCGGCCGGCTCGTCGTGGTCGCCGGAACCGCCGGGCTCACCGTGGAAGGCGATGGGCTCGTTCCGTCCCGAGCGCTCGCCGACGACGACGCGCGTCGGCTGGCCAGCTGGGCGCGGGACGGACTGCGCGCCGGCGAGCCGCTCCGCGTCGCGTTCACCCTGCCGGAGAGCCGCCGCGATCCCGGCGCCGTGACGCTGCCGCGCGCGGACGTCTGGGTCGACTTCGACGACACGCGGCTCGAGGCGAACGTCGATCTGAACCTCCTCGTCTCCGACGGCGCCCCCGTGACCGGCACGCCCGAGGCTCCGCTCCTCCACGTCTCGATTCCCCGCGGCGCCTCCCTCGAAGGCGTCTCGCCCGAGGCGGAAGCGTTCGGGCTCGTGCCGACCGAGGACGGAGGCTTCGACGTGATCGGACCGATCGGCCCCGGCGAGCATTCCCTCGGCTTCCAGTACCGGATGCCCAGCCGCCCCGACGGCGTCCAGGTCGACATGCGTTTCCCGCGCGAGGTCCAGACCCTGAACGTCCTGATCGCCGACACCGGCCTCGCCCTCGAGAGCCGCCGCCTCCATCGCCGCCGCCCCTTCCGCAACCGCACCCGCAACTACCTCCACCGCGAGGCCTACAACGTCGGCATGCACGAGACGGTCGACCTGCGGCTCGAGCCGCTGCGCGGTGCCGGGCTCCCGCAGCAGGCGACCCTCGCGATCACGCTGCTCGGCGCCGCCGCGGCGGCGTGGTTCATGATCTCGCCGCTCCGTCGCAGCCAGCGGAGCGCCCCACGCGTCGACCCGACCCTCGCCCGGCTGCGCGAGGAACGGGAAGGCGTCTACGCCGACATCGCGGACCTCGACCACGACTTCGAGACCGGGAAGCTCGACGAGGCGGACTACGCGGCGATGCGCGACGACCTGCGCGGCCAGGCGATCGAGCTGCTTCGCGCCGAGCGGGCGCACGAGACGTCCGACGCGCCCCCCTCCTCCGAGCCGGCGCCCTACGCCGCCGCGCCGAGCGCGAGTTCGGCCGCGAGTTCGGCCGCACAGACGACGAGCGCCGCGGCCCCGCCGGCGAGCGCCGCTCCGGTCGCGACCGGCGGCTTCTGCCCCGCCTGCGGCGGGCGCATCGATCCGAAGTGGCGATTCTGCTCCCACTGCGGAAGCGGGCTCCAGCCCGGCGACGCGGCGGAATCCGAGGGGTGAGCCCCGTCCGGCTTCGCGGCGAAGGGGTCGAGAAGCGCTACGGACGGGTGGCCGCCCTCCGAGGCATCGATTTCGAGCTCGCTGCCGGCGAGTCCGTCGCGATCCTCGGGGCGAACGGGGCGGGCAAGAGCAGCCTGCTGCGGATCCTCGCGGGCCTCTCCCGTCCGAGCACCGGCCGCTTCGAAGCCTACGACGAAGACGCGGCCGCGCGCGTCCTCGGTCGCGACGCGCTGCGCGCCCGGGTCGGCTACGTCGGACACGCGACGCTTCTCTACGGTGAGCTCTCGGCCCGCGAGAACCTCCTCTTCGCCGCGCGGCTCCATGGGCGCCGCCCCTCCCGCGAAGCCCTCGACGCACTCCTCGCCGAGTTCGCCCTCGAGGAGGTCGCCGGGCGCCGCGCCGACACGTTCTCCCGCGGCATGGCCCAGCGCCTCTCGATCGCCCGGGCCGTCGTCCACGACCCCTCGCTGCTGCTCCTCGACGAGCCCTTCACCGGGCTCGACGAAGCGTCCGGGGAGCACCTCGAGGCGCGGCTGCGAACGCAGCGGGACGCTGCGAAGGGCGCCGCGCGCAGCCTGGTCGTGGTGACCCACGATCCTCGACGCGCCGTCGCCCTCGCGGATCGGGCGCTCGTCCTCCATCGCGGACGCGTCCGCGCCACCGCGGCGCGGGGCGAAGACGGCTTCACGGCGGCGGCCCTGCGCGAGCGACTCGTCCAGCTCGCCCGGGGCGCCGAGGTGGCCGCGTGAGGAGGCGCGCGTGAACGTCGCCCTCACCCTCCTCTGGAAGGACCTCGTCAGCGAGTGGCGATCCCGGGACCGGGTGGTCGCGATGACCGTCTTCTCGTTCCTGATCGTGATCGTCTTCCAGTTCGCCTGGCCGGACATGGAGCAGGCGGAGATCACCCGGCTCGCGCCGGGGCTCTTGTGGGTGACCTACGTCTTCGCCGCGGTGATCGGGCTCGGTCGCACCTTCGCCACGGAGCTCGAGAACGAGGCCATGACCGCCCTCGCCCTCGCGCCCGGGACGCGCGGGTGGATCTTCCTCGGCAAGGCCGGCGCCACCTTCGTTCTGATCGGTCTCGTCCAGATCCTCACCGCCCTCGTCTTCGCCCTCTTCTTCCGCGTCGACCTCTCGGTCGGGCTCGCGGGGAACCTGGCGGTCGTGGCGTGCGCGAACGTCGCGATCTGCAGCGTCGGAACCCTGCTCTCGGCGATGAGCGTCCGCAGCCGTTTCCGCGAGGTCCTGCTGCCGGTGCTGCTGATTCCCACGCTGATCCCGGTGCTCGCCGCGGCGGTCCGGGGCGCGACGACGAGCCTCGCCGGGGAGGCCGTCGGGCTGGATCTCCTGCAGCCGCTGATCGTGATCGGGGGGATCTATCTCGTGCTCTCGTTCCTGCTCTTCGACTACGTGCTGGACGAGTAGCGACGACGCCCTCGACGCCGCTCCACCGCCTGCCGGTCGGGCCACGGCGCCACGACCGATCGCTCGACGAAGCCCGACGCGGCGGGCACCCTCTCCTCGACCGCTCCAAGGACCCCGCCCCCATGACGACCCCGACGAATCCCTCCGATCGACTCGAAAAGACCCTTCGCGTGCTCGGCTGGCTCGTCGTCCTGCTGCTGCCGGTCTGGGGCTGGACCGTCGCGCAGGCGCCGATCGATTCGATCCAGGGCGTGATGCAGAAGATCCTCTACGTGCATCCGCCGCTCGCCTACGGCGCGTACCTGGGCTTCGTCGCGACCGCGGTCGCCGGCGGCCTCTTCCTCTGGCGCGGGCGCGAGATCCACGACCAGCTGGCGATCGCCGGCGCCGAGGTGGGCACGCTCTTCTGCCTGCTCATGCTCCTGACCGGACCGATCTGGGCGCGCGGCGCGTGGGGACCGGGCAACTGGTGGGTCTGGGACGCGCGGCTCACGCTCACGCTCCTGCTCTTCTTCGTCTACGTGGCCTACCTGCTCCTCCGCAGCTTCACCGAAGGCGACGAGCGCGCCGCCCGCTTCGCGGCGATCTACGGGATCCTCGGCGTCGTCCTGATCCCGCTGAACTACTGGATCATCGATCTGGTCGGCGGCGCGGTGCACCCGGACAACCTGGCCAACGAGCGCTCTGGACTGGGTGAGGGGATGGGCCTCCCCTTCCTCGTCGGGAATTTGACGCTCTTCTTCGTCTTCGCCTATCTGCTCGCGCTCCGCTGGCGCGTGGGCGCCCTGCGCGCCGAGACGGACCGACTCGAGGGCGAGCGGATGTCGGAGGCCGAACGACTCGATTGAAGCACCGCGACCACGTGACACGCGCTCTCTCGCTCGGGAGTCAAATCGCGGTTGACAAGGGCCCGGTCTCCGGAAACATTGTGGCGATCGGGTTCGCCCCGGCACGCGTTTTCCACCCCCTGGACTCGAAGGAGAACTGCGCTCCCCACGCTTCTTCTCTCCGTCCCGAATGCGATGCGGAACCCGGATGACGGGATCGTCCGTCTGCACCGCGCGGGATGCGCAGCGAGCCGAGCTCCCTCCTCCAACGTCGGGCGTCCTTCGGGGTGCCTATCGAGGCGCTGGGGCGCGGGGAGGCGCGATCGTCGCTGCGCGAGGAATTGCGCACTGCGTGGGCAGCGGAAGTCTTCTTCCACTTTTCGGCCGGAACGCGACCGACGGCACTCGACCAACGGCCCCCCACGACGCTCTCCGAGTCCGGAACGCGCCGCACGGGGGAACGAGGCGGGACGCGAGAGCGTCTCCCACACGATCCACGACCGGCGCCCCGGCACCGAATCGGCGGATCGGAGGCAGTCGACCGGCAGGCAATTCGGGTACCATCGGCAAGCTCGAGCTCGGACGAAGCGCCCCAGGGCCGAACCCGTCCGTGGCACGCGGCTTGCTCTTCTACCCACGCGAACAGAACGGAACGCGTGTGGCCCCGGGGCGAATCCCGGGGAACGGACGGCGACACGACGGACCGAAGGAGGCATCCACGAGGATGGCCAGCATGAAGCGCGGCGTTGGATATTGCGAGAACACGGATTGCGAGGACTACGCCAAGGGCGTGTTCCTGCTCAATCACGGAGACACCTTCTATTGCCCGCGCTGCCGACAGCTCGGCAAGGTCGAGAAGGAGCGCGGGTTCTACACCGGCAACTCGGACATCTTCAAGGAGGTCCGCGTCGAGTACAACTTCGATCCGATCAACGGCGTCTACCGTGAGATCGCGATCGTCCGGGACGAGAGCCTCTGGGGGCGCAACAACGTCTACACGCTCCAGTCGCCGCTGATCAAGACGGAGAAGCGCGCGCTCAAGGTCGCCGAAGCGATCCTCGCGAACCTGAACCGCTATCGCGGCCTGCTGAACGGCGACGACATTCCGCGCACGACGGAGATCATCCTCTCCTTCGACGACCCCTTCGACGAGTTCTCGCGCAAGCTGAAGCAGCTCTCGAAGGAGTGGGAAGCCAGCGGACTTCGCGAGCAGCGGCGCTGAAGCCGCCTCCTTCCGACATCCGATCGAAAGGCCCCCGGATCCTCGGATCCGGGGGCCTTTTCGTTTCGTTCTAGGAGGCGAGCCGCAGCGGGAGCTCGACGATCACCCGCGTGCCGTCGCCAGACTTGCTCTCGATCCGGATCGTGCCGCCGTGGTCCTCGACGATGCCGTGGCCGACGGACAGGCCGAGGCCCGAGCCGCCATCCCGGATCCGCGTCGTGTAGAAGGGATCGAACACGTCGGCCAGCGCCTCGTGCGGGATCCCCCGTCCGTCGTCTTCGACGAGCAGCCGCGCGATCGCCGCCGTCGGGTGACGTTCGATCGAGACCTCGACCCGTGCGCCGCGCTCGCGGGACTCCGCCGCATTGCGAACCAGATTCACGACGAGCTGCTCGATCTCGATCGGGCTCATCAGGATCGGGAGCTCGGCTTCGGTCGAATGGATCTCGAGGGAGCCGGCTCGCTGCTCGACGTAGTCGCGGCACAGCTCCGCGGACCTCCGCACCACCGGCACGAGATCGTCGATCCACTTCGGGGTCGAGCCGTGACGCGCGAACCGGAGCACGCTCTTCACGATCCGCCCCGCGCGGTCGGACTCCTCCCCGATCCGCGCGAGGGCTTCCCGCGCGATGCGCGGCCCCTCCTCCGTATCCGCCTCGAGCAACGCGAAGTCGGCGGCGGCGCGGATCGCGCCGAGGGGGTTGTTGATCTGGTGCGCGATCCCGGACGCGAGGGTCCCGACCACCGCGAGGTGCTCCTGGTCCTCGAGGCGACGCCGCGCCGCGCGCAGCTCTTCGCGACTCGCCGCGATCCGCGCCTCGAGGTCCCGCTGCCTCGCCTCGAGCTCCGCGTCTCCCTCACGGCGCCCGGTGACGTCGCGTGCGAGCACGAGATAGCGGGCATCACCGTCGAGGTTCCGCTTGCTCACGTTGATCTCGAGGAAGATGTCACCGCCGCCGGCCGCGAATCCCGGCAGCTTGAAGGTGATCGGGCGATCGAGGCCCCCCGGACGGACCTGTGCCTTCCAGGACTCCTCGGCGACGGGTCGCACTTCGTCCGGAACGAACTCGATCGCCCGGAGTCCGATGATCTCGTCGGGCTCGAGGCCGAAGAGCTCTCGAGCGCGCGCGTTCACGAAGACGATGCGGGTGTCTCCATCGAGCTCCGCGACGAGCTCCTTGACCTCGTCGAAGAGACCGTGGAAGTGGCTGCGATCGACGTCGCGCCGCCGCTCCGCCGCCGCCGAGGCCGCCTGGGCGGAAGTCAGGCCGATCCGAAGCGCCTGCACGCGAGAAGCGATCTGGATGGCGGCCAGCGGAAGGCCGACTGCGGCGATCATGCCGTACGGGACCACGTTCTCCCCACGGATCGCGTCGACGATCCCATCGACGATCTCGATTCCCGCGAACGCCGCGAACAGGATCGCGATCGTCCGCCGGAAACGGGTGCCCGCGGGCGCGCGCCAGGTCACCCGCGAGGCCGCCAGGAACACCGCGGGCGCGACGGTCGCTCCCAGCAGCGCCTCGAACGGCGCGAGTCCCCACACGGTGAGGAGGACCCGAGCGCTCCCCGCGAGCGCCGCGATCCCCAGCGGCCACCAGGCCGTCGCGGCGCCCGGGCGCAGTACCAGGCTCCCCATCAGCATGAAGGGCGCGAAGAAGCCGTCGATCAACATCCCCATCGCGGCGATGCCGTGCCAGCCCCCCGACTCCCCGGCGTAGAACCCGCCGGCCAGCAGGATCGCGGCCCAGCCGATCAGCCAGAATCCGCCCGGGCGCTCCCCCGCAGAGAGACTGAGCGCGCCGACGAACACCGCGCCGCTCCCGAGGGCGAAGAGGACGATCGACAGCGTCTCGAATGCGATCGCGTCCTCGATCATCCTCCACCACTCCCGTACGGACCCCGTTTCGCGGGCCTCGGGCCGCGGGGCGGAGCCAACATACACTGCCGTGGAGAAGCGCGCGCATCGCGCCCGCTCGGGGGCTAGGCGGCGGGGCGCCCGGTCCAATCCCCCGGGTCGACGGGTCCCTCCGCGGGCGTCACGTCGACCGGGATCGCGGTCAGCCGGGACATGCCCGAGATCGGCTCGACCGCCTCGGCGCCGCTCGCGGCCAGCACGTTGACGTTCACGCCCGTCGTGGCGCTCGCGACGCTGAGCCCCTTGGCGGCCTGGTGGCCCCAGCCGTGGGGAATCGCGATCGAGCCCGGCTGCAGCTCGTTCAGGAGCTCGACCGGCAGACGAACCACCCCGGTCTCCGACCGCACGTCGGCCAGGTCCCCGTTCTCGAGCCCCGCGGCCTTCGCGTCCTCCGGGTGCATGTAGACGTAGTTCGTCCTGCGCGGGCCGGCGACGAAGCTGGGCTCGTTGTGGGTCCAGGAGTTGTGCGTCTTCACGTGGCGGCGGGTGATCAGCTTGAGGCGCCCGGGCTGGCCGCGCTCCTCCCGGAACGCCTCGTCGAGCACCGACCGCGCCCGCTCGACCAGCGACGCCGGCGCGAGGTCGACGCGCCCGTCGGGCTTCGCCACGTTCTTCCCGAGATAGGTCCCGGCGCGCTGGGGCTCGAGGCGGCGACCGTGCCGCTCGCGGAGCAGCTTCGCGAAGCTGCCGTTGCCGGTGACCCGCAGGAGCAGGCTCATCAGCCCCGCCTGCGGCAGCGACGCGGGTAGGCCTCGACGCCGGGGACCGAACGCCCAGGTCACCCACTCGAGCACGCGCTGCACGACCCGCGATCCGAAGAGCGGGGCATCGCAGGCCCGCGCGAGATCGAGATAGATGCTCGCCTCGTCGCGCTGCTCCGCATCGGCGGGGACGACCTCCTCGGTGGCCTGGAGATAGGGATGCGACTGCATGCCCATCAAGAGCGGGAACGCGAAGGGCAGATCGGGCCGCTCGAAGGGCGTGGTCGCCGGCAGCATGTAGTCGGCGAGCTGACCGGTCTCGTTCGGCAGGATGTCGAGGGTGACCAGTAGATCGAGCGACTCGAAGGCTTCGCGCAGACGCCCGGCTCCCGCCATCGTGATCAGCGGATTGCCCCCCGTCACGAAGAGCGCGCGCAGCTTCCCGTCTCCCGGCGTGAGGATCTCGTCCGCGAGGATCCCGCCCGGGTAGGCATCGTTCACCGAAGCGAAGCCCCCGATCCGCGAGCGATCTTCGCGCAGGCCGAAGCCCGACTTCGCGCCGAAGCGGGCGAAGTCGACGATGCCGCGACCGAGCAGCAGCCCGCCCTCGCGGTCGAGGTTGCCGGAGACCGCGTTGATCACCTCCTGGATCCAGAACGCGAGCGCCCCGTGCCCGCCCATGTTCACGCCGGTCGAGCAATAGAGCGCCGCACCGTCCGCATCGCGATAGCTCGCGACGATCGCCCGCAGCGTCTCCGCCGCGATCCGCGTGACCTCCTCGGTCCGCTCCGCCGGCCAGTCGGCGGCCAGCGACTTCACGGTCTCGAAGCCGCGCGTGTGGTCGCGCACGACGCGCTCGTCGACGCCGCCGGTCTCGATGAGCTCGTGCAGGAAGCTCAGGTAGAAGAAGACGTCCGTGCCGGGCCGGATCGCGACGTGCTCCCCCGAGACCTTCGCCGTCTCCGTGCGCCGCGGGTCGACGATCCAGATCTTGCCGCCCCGCGCCTCGATCTCGCGGAGCCGCTTCCCGGGATTCGGGACCTGCAGGAAGCTCCACTTCGACACGATCGGATTCGCGCCGACGATCACGAGACACTCGACGTGGTCGAGGTCCGGGAAGGGCTGGCTGAAGGGAAAGCCGTAGACCTCCTTCGCGACGGCGAACTTGTTGCTGCAGTCCTGGGTCGACGAGGCGTACATGCTCTTCGATCCGACGCCGTTCATGAAGCCCTGGGCGAAGATCGGGTGGAGCAGGCTGAAGCCCGCGGCGGTCCCGACGTACATCCCGATCGAATCGGGGCCGTGGTCGCGGCGGAGCCCCTGCACCCGCTCACCGATCTCCTCGAGCGCCTGCTCCCAGGAGATCCGCTCGAAGCGCTCGCCGACGCGCTTCATCGGATACTTCAGCCGATCCGGACTGCCGAAGAGCCTGTCCTGCTTCAGCCCCTTCACGCACGCGAAGCCCTCGCTCTCGACGTGCTCCGCGTCCGGGCGGATGGCGGCGATCTTCCCCTCGCCGTCGATGTCGACCTCTAGACCGCAGAGGGACTCGCAGATCCGGCAGAAGGTGTGGGTCGTTCGGATCTCGGACACGGCGGCTCTCCCGGCGAAAGGTCGCCGCGCGATCACCGACGCGGCGCCGTCGAGCGTAGCCGCGGGCCTCGCCGCGAGGAGCGGAGATCAGACGGAGGTGCGGGTCGCGTCGGGCGAAGCGCCCGGGTCGGGCAGGCCCTGCCAGCGCATGCGCAGGTCGATTCGCATCGCTTCGAGGATCCAGGGCAGTCCCTGGACCTCGTCGACGGTGACCGCGGCGGATCGCCGCTCGCGGCCGATCGCGAGGGGCGCGCGGTACCAGGGGAAGAGCGCGGCGGGAGGCGCCGACGCGTCGAACCAGGCGACGCGCGGGGTCTCATGGGAAGGGCGCAGCGTGCCGCCGAGGGCGCGAGCGCGGAACACGTGCGCCACGTGCGGCCGGAAGCCCGTGCGTCGCCAGATCCCGACCTCGGCCTCGATCGCGATCGCGAGGCCGGTCTCCTCCTCGACTTCGCGGGCGAGCGCCGCCGCCGGGTCTTCGCCCTCTTCGAGGGTTCCGCCCGGGAGCTCCCAGCCGAAGAGGTCGCTGCGCACGCTGAGCAGGACCTCGAGCCGGCCCGCCGCTTCGCGCAGGACTACGCCCTGGGCGATCGCCAGCGGCCGCCGCTCGAGGGTCCGCGGCGCGATCGCGCCCCACCAGGCCGTGCGGGCGTAGTCGACCATCCCTCCCGCGAAGCGACCGAAGCGCCCGCGATCGTGGACGGGCGTTCCACGTCCCGCAGCGGGCGACACGTCAGTCGATGATCTTGTTGAGCGGGTTCTCGACGATGCCGCGGGCTCCGGCGTCGTGGAGCTTCGGCAGCAGGTCGCGCACGAAGGACTCCTCGACGATCACGAAGATGTCGACCCAGGCGGGATCGGCGAGGGGCGAGATCGTCGGCTTGCCCGCATCGGGCAGGAGCGCGAGCACGCCCTCCATGTCTTCCTTGCGCACGTTCATCGACAGACCGACCCGGGTCGCCGCCGCGATCGCCCCCATCAGCAGCATCTTGAGCCGCTCGAGCTTGCCCCGCTTCCAGGGATCCTGGAGGGCGTCGCGATGGGCGATGAGTCGCGGGGTGCTCTCGTGGAGCAGGTCGATCACGCGCAGGTTGTTCGCGCGCAGGCTCGACCCGGTCTCGGTCACGTCGACGATCGCGTCGGCGAGCACCGGAGGCTTCACCTCGGTCGCGCCCCAGGAGAACTCGAGCCGGGCCTCGACCCCCTGCTCCGCGAAGTAGCGCTCGGTCATGCCCATGACCTCCGTCGCGATCCGCTTGCCTTCGAGGTCCTTCGCCGTCTGGAAGGGCGAGTCGTTCTTGACCGCG
>JAUIMK010000104.1 GCA_030432735.1 bacterium | reverse complement strand
CCATCCATCCGCCGGGCCAGCAGCCGAGATCGAGGACGCGGTGACCCTTCTCGAGGATCCGGAACTGCTTCTGGATCTCTTCGAGCTTGTAGGCCGCGCGGGAGCGCAGGCCTTCCTTCTTCGCCTTCTGGTGGAGGTGGTCTTTTCGTTGGTAGCGGGCCATGCGCGGCGGGAGGCTATCGGATCCGGACGCCGCCCGGGCGCGCGACCGGCAAGAGGGCATCGCGTGCGAGACAGAGGGGATCGCCACGAGTCGTACGACTGTACCGAATCTGCGAAGCTCCCGGGTCGGGGGGCCAGATCGAATCGCGGGAGCGCCATCGCCCATGCCCGGAAAGAACGCCTCTTTGTCGAGTCCCCCGGCACGTACGCAGACGCGAGGGGCGCGCACGCGAGCCCGTCTCCTCGACGCGACGAACGCCCTGATCGCCCGGAAGGGCGTCGGGGCCTTCACCGCCCGGGACGTGGTCGGCGAGGCGGGCAGCTCCCTCGGCGTCCTGACCCATCACTTCCCCACGCGTCGCGACCTGCTCGCGGGAGCCCTCGCGCGCCATCGCGCGCTGCGCGACGGCCGGGCTGCCGAAGCGGCGACCCGGGCCACGCCTCCCGGCGATCCGCGGTCGGCTTCCCTCGCCGACCTGACGGATCGCGCGATCGTCCTGCTCGCGGACCGGGTCCACCAGGAGCGCGATGCGTTCCTCGCCGGCGTCGAGCTCGACCTCGAGTCGATCCGGGATCCGGACCTCGCGTCGGGTCTCCCGCCGGCCCGCGATGCGTTCCGGGAGGCGATCCACGCGATGGTGCTCGAAGCGGGCTCCGACGAGCCCGAGCTCGACGCGGAGCTCCTCGCGGTCGCGCTGGAGGGCCTGGGCCTCGAATGGATCCGTCACGCCGGGGACGACGCCTTCTCGGGGCGGCTCGGCCTCGCGGTGCGTCGCCTGATCGAGCGATTCCTCGCGCCCGGCGCCTGACGGGACACCGAGCGCCCGGCGGCCCCAAGAGCGCCTCGCGGCCCGACGACCGTCGGGCTCAGGGCGCGGGCGCGCCGAACCGCTCCCGGAAATCCGTCAGCACGATGTCGTACTCCTCCGCCGCCATGAACGCCTCGTCGCTCATACCCTTCTGCTCGTGGTCCCGATACCAGGCGACGTAGTCGGGCATCTCGCTCGCGTGCTTCCCGTAGTGCGTCGAGTACGTGCGCATCGCGATCCGCGGCGGATCGACCGTCGTGTCGAACTCGAGCAGCCGGAGCCAGCCGTCTCCGAGCCCGACCGGTCCCCCCATCAGTCCGCCCGGCGGCTGGCCCGCGTCGAGTCCCACCTGTCCGCGGTCCTGGTAGTCGGCGAGCACCGTATGCACGTCGAAGCCCGCCACGTTCTGCTCCCGCAGATAGGCCTGCCCGTGGTAGTGGCCGCATAACACGAGGAAGATCTGGGGCTCGACCGCGATCAGCTTCTCGAACATCTGCTGCGGCGTGTTGTGGTTCTCCGCGTCCACCAGGGTGAAGTCGAGGAAGCCGCCGGAGATCCGAGTCGCCTTCGGACTCAGGTAGTCGTGGGTCGAGACGATCGTCGGCAGACCCGGGTGCTCCGCGATCACGCCGCGGGCCCAGGCGAGCACGTCGTCGCCGGCCTGCATCTCGAGGGCCAGATGCAGGAAGCGATAGCCGCCGGCCTCGAAGACCTGCGCGCTGCTCGTTCCCCCCTCGAAGGAAGCCACGTACCAGGGCTCGTCGGCGAAGAAGGGCGAGTCCGCGCCGAAGGCCCCGAGGAAGCCGCCGAGCCCGCCCACGTGCAGGAGACCGAGGTCCTCGACGGTCATCGTGATCTCCGCCGGCGGCTTCGACGTGTTCGGCGGGTGCGTGTTCACGTTGTACATCGCGTCGTAGTCGTGGTTGCCCGGCGGCACGCCGAAGGGGAGCCCCGCATCCGCGACGAGCCGGTAGCCCGCGATCGCGGTCGGGATCTCGATCTTCGCGACCTTCTCGCTCGGCGTGAAATGGGCGTCGAAGAAGGGGTTCGGAATCCGCGAGTAGCCCATCGCGGCGTGCTCTTCGTCGATCCACTCGGTCGGGTGCTGCCAGGTGTCGCCGACGCTCGCGACGAAGACGATGTCGCCGGGCGGGCCGTCGGTCCGCGTCCGCGCGTTGTCCGCGACCCAGGCCATCTGCTCGAGAAAGAGCTCCGAAGCGTCGATCGCGAAGCCGTGGGCCTTCTGATGGGTGTAGTCCGTGTAGTTCTGGGTGTCCGGGATCATCGCGATCGTGAACCGATCCCCCTCCCCTCCGAGGCCGCCCGCGCCCAGCCCGGCACAGCCCAGGGCGATCAGCGCCCCGACGACGGCAATCCACGCCCCGTACCTTCGCATCCGACGCATCCGACGCATCCGACTCCCTCCTCGCCGCGAATCCTGCCGCGGCCGCTCGAACGATCGCAGACCTCCGCATGCATGGCAGCGCCCGGCGCTTACGGCATTCTTCATGCCAATACCAGAGCGCTCCGACGGAGGAACCCGATGCCCATCGAAGCCCTGCGCACGCCCGAGGAACGCTTCGCGCTGCTGCCCGCGTTCCCGTACGAGCCGCACTACGTCGACGATCTACCCGGCTACGAGGGCCTGCGAATGGCCTGGATCGACGAGGGCCCGGCGGATGCCGGGACGACCTTCCTCTGTCTTCACGGCGAGCCGACCTGGTCCTACCTCTATCGCCACATGCTGAAGGAGTTCGTATCGGCGGGACATCGCGTCGTCGCCCCGGACCTCTTCGGCTTCGGCCGCTCCGACAAGCCGGTCGACGACGACGTCTACACGATCGACTTCCATCGCGAGAGCCTGCTCCGATTCATCGAGCGCCTCGACCTCACGAACCTCACCCTCGTCTGCCAGGACTGGGGCTCGCTGCTCGGCCTCACGCTCCCGATGGACACCGGCGATCGCATAACCCGCCTGCTCGTGATGAACGCCGGGCTCCCGATCGGCGAGCCGATCAGCGACGGCTTCGCCGCGTGGAAGCGCTTCGCCGCGAACGCGCCGGACATCCCGGTCGCCGGCCTCGTGGCGAGCGACGTCCAGGGTCCTTTCAACCTCTTCGACGCGGTCGCCTACGACGCGCCCTTCCCGGATGCGCGCTACAAGGCGGGCGTTCGCCGCTTCCCGCAGCTGGTCCCGGTCGAGCCGGACATGCCGGGCGTCGACCTCTACGTGCGCGCGCGGGCCTTCTGGTCGAACGAATGGGACGGCGAGAGCTTCATGGCGATCGGCATGCGGGACGGCGTCCTCGGACCCGCCGTGATGCACGAGCTGCGCGGGATCATCCGCGGGTGTCCGGCGCCGATGGAGATCCCGGAGGCCGGCCACTTCGTCCAGGAGTACGGCGGCAAGATCGCGAAGGCCGCGCTCGAACGTTTCGGACTGACCTGACGGCGCGCGTCGCGCCGATGCGCGGGCGCGTCGGACGCCTTCCTCTCCGCCGCGCCCGCCCGATACGGGGAACCCCATGATCTACGTCAAGCAGAGCTACAACCTCGAGCCCGCCACGCACTCGACCCGCGACCGCGTCGTCGACGTCGTGGACCGCTACGTGCTCCCGGCGAACGAGAGGCACGGGGCGCGGTTGGTCGGTGCCTGGTACGCCCACGAAGCGTGGTTCAACCAGGTCATCCACCTGACCGAGTTCGACGACCTCGCCGCCTGGCAGGCCCATCGCGAATCGGCGGCGCGCGACGGCGACGCGAACGAGGGCGTGGCGCAGATGACGAACCTGGCGCCGGAGCAGCACGTCGAAGTCCTCGAGCCCTTCGGACCCGTCGCGCCGGAACGGCTCCGACAGGCGATCGCGGATTCCGCCGAGAGGCCCGTCGAGACCTACACCTTCGCGATCCTCGACGTCACGCCATCGAAGATCGAGCCCTTCCACGCCATGCTCTCCGCGTTCGCGAAGAACTTCCCGATCATCGCCGCCCTTCGCGACGTCTCCGGAAACCCCTACCGCGTGACCGACCTCTGGGCGTCGGATGCGGCGGGCGCGAGCTATGCACCGAACGACGACCGGCAGGAGGCCTTCTTCGGGCCGCTCCGACAGGTCGCCCCGCGCGAGAAGTGCATGCGCCTCCACGCCCTGCCCTACTCGCCGCTTCGCTAGGTCAGCACACGACGAAGGCCGCCGGATCGCTCCGACGGCCTTCTCGATTCGTTCGCGGGCGCGCGGAACGCGCCGGGAGCGCCGATGTTATTCGGCGGCCTCCTCCGCGGGCGCTTCGGCATCGTCGCCGCCCGCCTTCTGTCCGGGCGGAGTGCCGAGACCCTGGTCGCCCTTCTTGATGGCGGTGCGGATCTTGACGAGGCCGTTCTTGTGGCCGGGGACGGCGCCGCGGACGAGCAGGAGGTTGCGCTCGCCGTCGACGCGGATGACCTCGAGGTTCTGCGTCGTCGTGCGCGCGTTGCCGTGCTGACCGGCCATCTTCATGCCCTTGATGACCTTGGCCGGGTCCGCACCGGCACCGATCGAGCCGCCGTGTCGGAAGAACTCGTGGGTACCGTGGCTGCGCTTCTTGATCGCGAAGCCATGGCGCTTGACGACGCCGGTATAACCGCGGCCCTTCGAGGTGCCGATCGCGTCGACGCGCTGACCCACGCCGAAGATGTCCACCGTGATCTCCATGCCTTCTTCGAGGGCTTCCGCCTCTTCCTCGGTCAGGCGCGACTCGGAGAGGTGGCGCTTCGGGGCGGCGACGCCGTGCTTCTCGAAGTGGGTCTTCTCGGCCTTGGAGAAGAGGTTCTCGCGGCGCTCACCGAAAGCCAGCTGGACCGCGACGTAGCCGTCCTTGTCCGCCGTCTTCTTCTGGACGACGACGTTGGGGCCCGCCTCGAGGACGGTCACGGGGACGGCTTCACCGGAGTCGGCGAAGACCTGGGTCATGCCGAGCTTCTTGCACAGCAGTTCGATGGCCATGGGGATGGTGCTCCTCGTCCGGATTGGAACGCGCCGTCTTGGCAGCGTTCTTCGCGGGCGATGCTTCCCGGGTCGACTCACCCGACCTCGTGTCGGGATCCTCTAGCGGGAGGGAAGGCGGGCCTTTGGCCGCGCCGCATCTTCTGTTTTTCGGGTCTCGCCGTCTTCGCCGGGTCGCCCGGCGAAATCGGAGAGCGACGCAGGCTAGCACGACGCGCGGAGCCGAGCGACGGGATCTCGATCAGGACAATTCTCGCGAAAGTTGTCGCGGTCGCTCTCACGAGGCCGAGCCCGCAACCATTCGTGGCAAGCCGATCCGCCCGCCGCGCGACGCGATACCCTCGCGCTCCGCGCAGGCTGCCCCCGCCCGATCGGCCGGTCCGCGCGCAGCCGAGGACCCGATGCATCGCCTGCTGTCGCTGCTCATCGCGCTCGCCCATCTCGGGGCGATGGCGGTGCCGTGCGTCGACGAGCCGACCGCGGACGCGGCCCGCAGCGCGGCCCCGGCCATGGATTCGATGCACGCGATGCCGATGACCGCGGCCCAGGGCGAGTCGCCTCACGCAACGGCCGGACACGCTCCGTGTCGACCGAAGCTCGAGATGAGCGCGCCTTGCTTCTGCGGCTGCAGTCAGCCGTCGAGCTCTCGGGGCACGGTCGCGCCCGTCGCCCAGATCCTCGCGTCCCGTCCGGCCGACTCGCTGCTCGTCCCGACAGGGGCTCTCCCTGTCGAAGAACGAGACGCGGCGCCCTGGCCCGCCTCACCGATCGACCCGCCCGAGCACGTTCCCATCTCCTCCTGACCCCGCCCGTCTCGTGCCCCGCTCGCGGGGAAGCGTGCGCCTTCGGCCCGCCGGCGACCTGGAACGCGTTCCAGTCGCGTCGCGCGAAGCCGGTCGGACGCTCTGCGTCCCCGCGTCGTCGCCCCCGCATCCGCAGCCGTGTGGCCCGGTCCCCGTGATCGCGCCCTCGCGGACTGTCGTGCGCAGCACGAGACCGACGCCTCGTCCGGCTCCTCGCGAGCCGTCCGCGCGGCGCGTCCGGCCCGACCGGACGCGGCCGTACCTGTTCGTCCGTGTCGGAAGGAGAAATCCCCCGTGCCGATCTCCCATCGGCGAGTCGGGGCCTGCGCCCTTGCAGCAGCCCCTGGCCTCGTCATCGCTTCCTTGTTCCTGTCATCCCTGTTCTTCATCCCCGTCCGCGGCGCCGCCGCGGAGCCCGCTTCGGAAGAGCCCGTCGAAGAGATGCTCGTGAAGGGGCAGCGCCCCGGACCGCCGGGCACCTTCGTCGCGACCCCGACCCGCGCCACGCCCAACGAGCCCGACGCGGCAAAGCTGCTCCGGCTGATCCCCGGCGGCGACGTCGTCAGCAACGGACCGCTCACCGGCCAGGTGCAGTACCGCGGCATGTTCGGTGACCGCGTCGGTGTCCAGGTCGACGGCATGCGCATCAACCCCGGCGGCCCGAACTGGATGGATGCGCCGCTCCACTACGCGCCGCGTCCCCTCCTCGACCGCCTCGAGGTCGACCTCGGCATCGCCAGCGTGAGTCGCGGCGCCGAGACGATCGGCGGATCCGTGCGCGCCGAGCTGAAGAGCAGCGAGTTCACCGACGACGACGCCTGGCGTCCCTCCGGCGACCTCGAAGCCGCCACCGCCGTCGCCGACGAGTCCTTCGTCGGCGGAGGCATCCTCTCCGCCGCGAATGCCCGTCATCGTTTCCACGTCCTCGGCAGCACCGAGGTCGGCGACGACTACCGCGTCGGCGGAGGCGGCCGGATCCGTCCCTCCGAATACGAACGCTTCCAGTACGGCGGGGGCTACGGATTCCGGTTCGGCGACCACGAGATCGGGCTCGACTACCGCTTCAACGACACGAACGAGTCGGGCACGCCCGTCCTGCCGATGGACATCCGCGTCGTCGACACGCATCTCGCGACCTTCGACTACTCCGGACGCGTGGGCGGGATCGGCCTCGAGGCGAAGCTCGGCTTCTCGAACGTCGACCACGTCATGGACAACTACTCCCTGCGCCCGCCGCCGACCGCCGGCCCGTCCCGTTGGCGACGAAACGACACCGGGAGCAGCGGAATCGGATGGAAGCTCGCGGCGGACGTGGAGATGCTGGGTGGTCGCTTCGAGCTCGGCTTCGACGGCCACCATGCCGAGCACGATGCGCGGGTGACGAACCCGAACGCGCCCGCGTTCTTCGTCCAGGTCTTCGAGGACGCGCGGAAGACCCGCTTCGGGACGTGGGGCGAGTGGAAGGGCGACCTCGCCGAACGCTTCGATGCGGAGGTGGGCCTTCGATACACGCGCGTCGAGATGGACGCCGACGCGGTCGACGGCACGCCCGCCGCGATGATGCCGCCGGCGACCCGCCTGCGGGATGCCTTCAACGCGGCGGATCGGGGCAAGGGCGACGACCTCGTCGACATGGTGGTGAAGTTCGGATTCTCGCCGAGCGAGGATCTCCGGCTCGAGATCGAGGCGGGGCGCAAGATGCGCGCGCCCTCCTACGTCGAACGCTACGGCTGGATTCCGACCCAGGCGGCGGCGGGGCTCGCGGACGGCAACAACTACGTCGGGGACACCGCCCTCAACCCGGAGCTCTCCTACGAGGCGGCGGCCGGGGTCGAGTGGACCGGAAGGATCGGCGAGGTGGACGTCCACCTCTCCCCGCGAGCCTTCTACCGTCGCGTCTTCGATTACATCCAGGGCGTCCCCGAGACGGATCCGGACGTGATCGCGATCAGCACCGGGAACGGGGACGCGACGCCGCTTCGCTTCGCGAACGTCGACGCGCGCTTCTACGGGGCGGATCTCGCCTATGGTGCCGAGCTGCCCTGGGATCTGCACCTCGACGGTACGCTCAGCTACGTGCGGGCGGACCGGCTCGACGTGCGCGACGACCTCTATCGCATCTCGCCGCTCCACGGCCGCACGACCCTCAGCTACGAGCGCGAGCGCTGGTCCGTCGCGATCGAGTCGGTCTACGCCGCCGCCCAGAAGAAGGTCTCCCGGACGAACGGGGAGACCCGCAGCCCGAGCTGGGGGATCCTCAACGTGTTCGGGACCTGGGAGCCGCTGCCCTGGCTCGGCCTCGTCGCCGGCGTGAACAACGTCCTCGACGACGGCTACGCCGACCACCTGGCCGGAACGAGCCGGGTGACGAGCAGCGGCGTGAACGCCGGGGAGCGCCTGCCGTCGCCCGGCGTGAGCTTCTTTGCGCGCGCGGTCGGGCGGTTCTGAGCCGGGGCGCGGCCCGGGGAACGATCGGGTCCCTGGCGGGGACGACAGCACGGTGGGTCCGGAAAGCGAGTTGCGTCCGGACGCGCCCGCAGGCCAAACTCGGGCTCCCGCCGATCGGCGGAGCGAGGAGATCCGTGCCCGCCATTCCGGCTTCCGAATCGAGCCCGACCGTCGACGGGCCGCTGCGTCCGATCCTCGTCCTCGCCCTCGACGGCGCGACCTTCGACGTGATCGAGCCGATGGTCGCGGCGGGGGAGCTCCCGAACCTGGCCACCTGGATGGAGGGGGGCGAGCACGCCCCCCTCCCCTCCACGATCCCGCCGGTGACCTTCCCCGCGTGGTCCTCCTTCATGACCGGACTCGAGCCGGCGGAGCACGGGATCTTCGACTTCACGCAGAAGCGCGCGGGGCAGTACCGGCTCCAGTTCGTGAACGCGACGGACCGGGCCGCCCCTTCCCTCTTCAAGCGCGTGTCGGACGCCGGGGGCGAGGTGCTCGTGCTCGGCATGCCGGCGACGCATCCACCGGAGGCGCTCCGGGGGCTACTCGTCTGCGGCTTCGATGCGCCGGTCTCGACCGGGACGGACGAGCGGAGCGCGTCGGACCCGGCGCTCTATCGCGCGATCGCCGACGCGGTCGGGCCCTGGATGCGGCCGGAGCTCGACGAGACCGCCAGGGCCGACGACTTCCACGAGCGCGCCGTCTCGACGCTCCTCTCGCGGATCGATCGCAAATGCGACTTCGCGCTCGAAGCGCTCGCCCAGATGAGGGCGCGGCGCGGTGGCGCGCCGCCGGCGCTCACGATGGTCGTGTTCTCGGAGAGCGACACCGCGGGCCACCACTACTTCCGCGATCACGACCCTTCCTGCCCGCGCCACGACCCCGACGCGAGCCCCGCGCGCCGCGAAGCGCTTCGCGACGTCTACCGCCGCCTCGACGACGCCTGCGGCGAGCTCCGCGCCGCGCTGCCCGAGGCGCTCTGCGTGGTCGTCTCCGACCACGGAATGGGACCCGCCACGGACAAGATCGTCCACCTGAATCGGCACCTCGCCGAGCGCGGCCTGCTCTTCCGGCGCGAGGGCATCGGCCGCTTCGTCGATCGGCTCGCGCGCCGCGCCCGGGACGCAGCGCTGGCGTGGCTGCCCGCCGCGGTCGCCCAGGCGCTCTTCCGCCGCGCCCGCGCCGCCGCCGCGGAGCTCGAGAGTCGGGCGCGCTTCGGTGGGATCGACTGGCGCCGGACGGTCGCCTTCTCCGAGGAAGCCAACACGAATCCCGGCGTCTGGATCAATCTGGCGGGCCGAGAGGCTCGGGGATGCGTCGATCCCCAGGATTACGAACGCGTTCGCAAATCGGTGATCGAGGCGCTCCTCGACTGGAAGCTGCCCTCCGGCGCACCGGTCGTCCGCCGCGCGCTGCCGCGGGAGGACGTCCACCGCGGTCCCTTCGCCGACCGCGCGCCGGACATCGTCGTCGAGCTCGCCCTCGAGGACGGGCACGGCCTCTCCCTCGTCCCCACCCCCTGGTCCGAAGGCGGGCGTCACGGCGACGGCCTCCCGAGCGTGCGCGTGCTCGACCCGGAGGAACACGGCGGCGGACGCGGACGCGGCATGAACGGCACCCATCGCGGGAACGGCATCTGGATCGCCGAGCGGCGAGACGGGCTGACCCCCGCGTCGCCGCCGGAGCGCCTGTCGGCGGTCGCCCCTTGGCTCGCTGCGGCGATGGGTCTAGCCTGGGACGGCGCCGCGACGGGGAAGGACGCGGCGGCAATCGATCCCCGACAGGCGTACGCGCCGGACGAGGAAGACATGGTCGCGGAGCGCCTGCGCGCGCTGGGGTATCTCGATTGAGCGCGCCGTTCGCGAAGGGGGCCGACCCGCCCCAGCTCTCACTCGTCTTCCCCGCCTTCAACGAGGCGGCGAACCTGCCGACGCTCCTCGAGAGCGCGACGAAGATCGGTGACCAGCTCGGCGTGCCCTTCGAGATCGTGATCGTCGACGACGGCTCCCGGGACGAGAGCGCGGCGGTCCTGGCGCGCTGGATCGCGCGCGACCCGCGCGTCCGCAGCGTCCACCACGCCACGAACCGCGGCTACGGCGCAGCGCTCCGGGCCGGCCTCCGGGAGGCGCGCGGCGAGCTCGTCTTCTTCAGCGACGCCGACCTCCAGTTCGACCTGCGCGAGATCGCCCTGCTCCTGGCCCACGCCCACGAGCACGACGTCGAGATCGTCGCGGGCTATCGGGCGCCGCGCCGAGACCCCTGGCTGCGCCGGATCATCGCCCGCGCCTGGGGCGACCTGGTCCGCGCCCTCTTCGACCTCCCGGTCCGCGACATCGACTGCGCCTTCAAGGTCTTTCGCCGGGAGGTGCTCGACGCGATCCCGATCGAGTCCGTCGGCGCTTTCGTGAACACCGAGATCCTCGTCCGCGCCCGCGCCGCCGGCTTTCGGATCCGGCAGATTCCGGTGACCCATCTTCCGCGACGATCCGGCCGCCAGACCGGTGCCCATCCGCGGGTCATCTTCCGCGCGCTCACCGAGCTGGTGAAGCTCTACGGCTCGCTCGGTCAGGTGGCGCGCCGGCCGCAGCGGTCCTGACCCGCGGGCCGGTCGTGCGGCTCCTCCTCGTCGGCGCCTTCTCCTATCCCCATCACCAGGGCTCCCAGGTCTACTTCCAGGAGCAGGCGATCGCGCTCCGCGCCGCCGGGGCGGAGGTCGAGCTGCTGACCTACGGAAAATGGGACGAGCGTCCGCCCGAGGACCCGGAGCGATGGCGCGCCCTCGACGGGTTCGTGCATCACTCGATTCCACCGGACGCGAGGCCGCGATCGACCGCCTCCGGACCGAGCCTCGCCAAGCTCCGTGCGGATCTCGCGCTGCGACGCTCGCTATATGACGCGGTTGCGTCACGAACGTCATTGATCGCGTCATACGACGCCATTTTGACGCACAACCTCGAGGCTTGCGTCATCGCGCTCCGCGAGCGCGTCAAGAATCCATCATCTTGCCCGCCCGTGGTCTATTGCGTGCACACGCTGATGCGCCACGAGCTCTCGGCCTACGCAAAACCGAACCGATTCGCGGGGTTGAGGCCGCCGCCCCACCTGCTCTCGCCACTCGGAGACTGCGTCAAACGCGTCATCGACGGCTTTGGAGGACGGCTCGACCGGTGGGCCGCGCAGCGCGCGGATGGCTGGGTCGCTTTGACGCATTCTGCGTCACGCGTCATGCGACAGCACAGCGATCGCCCGGGCGCGATCGTGCCGCCTCCGCTTCCCGACCCGCGTCATCGCCTCTTCGACGCACCGCTGACACCGTCGACGCGCCCCGCGGATCCCTTCTTCCTCTACACCGGCAACCTCGACGGCTACCAGGAACTCCCTCTGATCGAGGGCGCCGTCCGCCGACTGGCGTCCCGAAGCGCCCCCGCCCCGAGGATCGTGGTCGCGAGCTTCGACCCGGACGTGGCAGCGGCGGACCGTCGATGGCCCGACGGCATCGAGCCTCGCCACGTCACGAGCGAAGCCGAGATGCAGGCGCTCACCGCCGCGGCTCGCGGGACGCTCGTCCCGCGGCTCGCCCTCGGCGGCTTCCCGATCAAGCTCGTCAACAGCCTCGCGAACGGCACGCCGGCGATCACGTTCCACGACCGCGAGTGGGGCCTGGAGAACGGGACGAACGTCCGAGTCGTAGACGCCGGAGATCCGATCGCAGGACTCGCCGCGGCGATCGAGGACCTGGCGGCGAATCCCGACCGGGCGACGGAGCTGGGGCGGAACGCGCGCGCTCGCTACGAAGCCGCACACCGGCCCGCGATCACCGCCGACCAGACCCTCGCGCTCGTCGAAGAGGTCCGGATCGCGGCTCGGCGCCTCTGAACCGCCCCCGCGGAGACCCACGGGAGGCCCGCCGGAAGAGAGACGGCGGGTGGGACCGGCTGCTGTCCCCGGCTCAGAGACCGAGCCCGATCCGGTGCGGCGCGACGATCAGGGCCAGCACCGAGATCAACGAGAGCCCGAAGACGATCAGCTCCGGCGGGAGGCCCGCCGAGTCGATGCGCGACTCGTTCTCGTCGACGCCCGTCGTGGATGTGGTGGCCATGGTCGCGTCCCCTCTCTGACCGGGCGGTGCGTTCCTTCCGCCCGATGAGAGGAAGATCACCGTGATCGGGGCGCGGCTCCGTGAACGGCTTCACAGAGGGGTCGATTCTGGCGTCGGACCGGTCGATCGGAGGGGAAACCGATGGGATTCCGCCGGCGCGGCCGTGCCTTTCACGGCGGGAACCCTACACTGCGGCCCGCCCGGTCCCCCCTCGCGAGGGGAACCGGGCTTTCGGCGTTTCGCGGCGGCCCGGCGATCGGGCCACCGGGCGCCCTGTCGCCGACGATCGAGGACGAGTCGCCCGGGATGAGCGCGGACGCGAGCACGGACAGCGAAGCGAAGACGGGATCGGCGCGGGCAGGGCGCCGGCGAACGCCCCGGCGTGGAGACACGCCCTTCGACCGCTTCGTGCGCGAGGCCCGCGATTCGGGCACGGGCGCGCTCCGCCGACTCACCGGCCTGCGCGGCGCCGCCGGGCGCGTCGCCGCGAGCCACCTGATCCGCGCCGCGGGCGAGGCGCCCGTCCTCTACGTGACGCCCCACTCCCGCGCCGCCGACGCCGCGATCGTCGCGCTCCGCAGCTTCCTCGGCGAGCGCGAGGACGCGTCCCGGATCCGCGCCTTCCCCCGCCACGACACGCTCCCCTTCGACCGCTTCTCGCCCCAGCCCTTCCTCGTCAGCCAGCGGATGGAGGTGCTCCACCGTCTCGAAGAGGCCGCCCGCGGCGAGGCGACCGAGCCCCCGCCGATCGTCGTCGCCCCCCGCTCGGCGCTCTCGCTCCGGGTGCCGTCGCGCACGCTCCTGCGACGCTCGACGGTCCGCGTCTCCGTCGGGCAGGAGATCGACCGCGACGAGCTCCTGATCAAGCTCGTCGCCCTCGGCTATCAGCGCATGGCCCTCGTCGAAGAGCCGGGCGAGGTGGCGGTCCGCGGTGACATCGTCGACGTCTTCCCGCCCCATCTCGCCACGCCGGTCCGGATCGAGCTCTGGGGCGAAGAGGTCGACTCGATCCGCAGCTTCGATCCGGCGAGCCAGCGTTCCCAGACGAAGACCTCGACGGCGCTGCTTCCGCCGCCGCGGGAGCTGATCTTCGACCGGGACGCGGTGATCGAACGCTCGGACGCGCTCCGCGCGGAGGCGGCGAGCCAGTCGATCGCGGAGGCCGAGGTCGACGAGCTGGTGGACGCGATGCTGCGGGGACACGTGCCGCCCGGCGCGGAGTCCCTCGCGCCGCTGCTGCAGCCGGAGCTCGAGAGCGTCTTCGACTACCTGCCCTCCGACACGCTCGTGCTGGTCGAAGAGCCGGAAGAGGGCGCGGCCCGCTTCGAGCAGGTCTTCGGAGAGATCGAGGCGAATCACGCCGCGGCGATCGGCGAGCGACTCACCGTTCCGCTCGAAGACCTCTTGCTCGGCCCCGACGCCGTGACCGAAGCGCTCGACGCGCGCGGGCCGACGTGTCTCGAACGGCTCGACGTCCTGGACGAGCAGGGCGAAGACGGTCGCCATTTCGTCGACACGCGGACCCAGGACGAGCTGCGGCGCGCCCTCGCGGCGACGCGCAGCCACGACCGCGCCCTGGCGCCGCTGGTCGACCAGGTGAACGGCTGGCTCGCGGAGCGGTGGCGCGTCGTGGTCGCCTGCTCGTCGCTGTCCTCCGCCGACCGGCTGAAGACGCTGCTCGCCGAGTACGAGCTCGAAGGGCAGGTCGCGACCGACCCGCGACCGATCTGGCACTGGT
>JAUIMK010000103.1 GCA_030432735.1 bacterium | reverse complement strand
CCCGATCACGATCGCGTCGTCCACGAGGATGCCGAGGCCGAGGATGAAGCCGAAGAGCGTCAGCACGTCGATCGAGATGTCGAAGACCGGAAAGGTCGCGATCGCGCCGAGGACCGAGATCGGCACGCCGATCGCGACCCAGAACGCGAGCTGCAGCCGCAGGAAGAGCGCGAGCACGACGAAGACCAGGATGAAGCCGCCGAGTCCGTTCTGGATCAGCACGTCGAGCCGGTCCCGCAGATAGCCCGAGCCGTCTCGCCAGACCGTGATCGAGAGGCCGTCGGGCAGCGAGCGCTCGAACTCGCGCGCGTAGGCCTTCACTTCCGTCACGAGGTCGAGAACCTTCTGCTCGCCGACCCGATAGAGGTAGACCATCACCGCGGTCCCCCCGTCGAAGCGCGCATAACGCGGATCCTCTTCGAAGCCGTCGACGACGTTCGCCACGTCCCCGAGCAGCACGCGCGTCCCGTCGGCCCGGGTCAGGACGACGATCCGCTCGAACTCGTTCCCGCGGTAGGCCTGTCCGGCGGAACGGAGCAGGATCTCCCCGGCGCGCGTCTTGATCGATCCACCGGGCAGGTCGAGCGAGGACCCGCGAACGGCCTCGACCACCTGCGCGAAGGTCAGGCCGTGACGGCGCAGCGATTCCTCGGAGACCTCGATCGAGATCTCGTCGTCGCGCGCGTTCAGGAGCTCGACCTGGGTCGCCGAGGTGTTCGCGGTGATCCCGTCGCGCAGTCGTTCGCCGTGGATCTTGAGCGCCCGCTCCGTCGCCTCGCCCGAGAGCGCGATCTGGAGCTCGTTGTGGCGGATCTGGTAGAGGTTGACGAGGGGCTTCTCGGCTTCCGCCGGGAACGTGTCGATGCCGTCGACCCGGTTCTTCACGTCGGAGAGCGCGCGATCCCGCGGATAGCCGGAGATCAGCTCGATCGTGACCTTGCACGCCCCCTCGGAGGAGACGGATCGGATGCGGTCGATCCCCTCGATCCCCGCGATCGCCTCTTCGATCCGGATGCAGACGCCGGTCTCGACCTCTTCGGGGGCGGCGCCGAGGTACTCGACGGAGACCTCGACGATGTCGATGTCCATGTCGGGCATCGTCTTCTGCTGGACGTTCGGGAGCGCCACGAGCCCGCCGATCAGGATCAGCCCCATCAGCAGATTCGCTGCGACGGGATTCTCGACGAACCAGGCGATCGCGCGGTTCACTCGCCGCGCTCCGCGAGGGTCCCCTTCTCCAGGGTGTCGGCCGGGACTCCGTCCTCGTTCGAGTGCTCGGCCGGTTCGACGGGACGCACGCGCATGCCGTCGACGGCGCCCCGGAGCGGCGACGTCACGACCCGTGCGTGGGCCACGACGCCTCCCCCCAGCACGACCTCCTCCCGGAGATGGCGCAGCACGTCGACGGGCTGGAAGCGGATCCGATCCTCCTCGTCGACGACGTAGACGACGTCCCCTTCGTGCAGCGCCGTCGTCGGCAGCACGATCGTGTCGGGGATCTCGCGTCCCTCGATCCGGGCTTCGACGAAGAGCCCGACCGGGAGCGGCATCGCGGGACCTCCCGGCGACCGCCCGTAGGGATCGTCGACGCGCGCCACGACGGTCACCGTCCGGCTCCGCGCATCGATCTCCGCCGACGTCCGGACGATCCGGCCGGTCCACTCGCTCGGCACGCCCGCGAACTCCGCGCGCAGGGTGACCCGCGGGCCGTCTTCGAGGTCGCCTTCGACGGCGCCCCGGAACGGGTGGGCGAGATCGAGAAAGGCGAGCTCTCGATCGGAGAGCGGGAGCGGGACCTCGGCGTAGGCGATCGCGTAGATCTGCGCGATCTCGTCGCCGCGACGAACGTACTGACCGACGTCGACGCCCTTCTCGCGGGTGCGCCCCGCGTAGGGCGCGACGATCTCCGTGCGCGCGAGGTCGTGCTCGGCCCGGGAGACGCGCACGCTCGCCTCGCGCAGGGCGGCCTCGGCGGCGCGAAAGGCGTCGCGCGCCTCGTCGGCGCGCGCCACGCTCGCCGCGGACTCGTTCATCAGGCGTTGCTGCCGCTCGTGCTCCCGGCGGGCGACCGACACCGCGCTCTTCGCACGATCCCGGGCCGCGCGAGCCGCCTCGACCTCGTGGCCGTAGTCGGTGTCGTCGAGCCGCGCCAGAACCACCCCTGCCTCGAAGAATCCCCCCGGCGAGAGGCTCGGCGAGACCCACACGACCTCGCCATCCACCTGCGCACGCAGCTCGCTCTCGACGGGCGGCTCGACCGTCCCGTGCGCCTCGACCTCGAGACGATGGGGACCGGGCTCGACGACCATCGTCCGCACGATCGGAACGTCCGGCGCGGGCTCCACTCGATCGACTTCCGCACGCGTCGCCATCAGGAGCGCGAAGCCGAGGATCCCGGCGGTCAGGATGGCGGCAGGAATCAGCAGTCGGCGACGCATCGAGCGCTCCAGAGTCACGGTGGGATTCGCAACGTACGTCGGCGAACCCGCACCCGCAAAGCGGCGCAGCCTTGCGTGGAACGACCGGGCGCCTAGGCGGCGAGCTCGCCGGGGACGCGCCCCGGCGCCAGCGTCGTCCGGTGCATCCGACGCGCGTGCTTCCTCTTGTGTCCGGTCGCGAGATGCATCGTCCGCCAGTTGTCCCAGACGATCAGGTCACCCTCGTCCCACTGGTGCAGATAGACGAAGCGGTCGTCGGTCGCGAAGGCGACGAGCTCGTCGATCAGGGCGCGACTCTCTGCCTCGGCGAGACCCTCGATCGACTGGAGGAAGGCGGGGCTCACGTTCAGGACCTTGCGGCCCGACTCGGGGTGCACGTGGACGAGGGGATGGACGACCTGCTCGAAGGTCGGCGCGTCGCCCCCTTCCATCTCGTCGTCGGCGCGGGCGGCGCTCTTCAGCGCCTCCTGGATCGGACCGAGGCTGTGCACCGCGCTCCGTCCCTCGATCCGCGCGCGAAGATCGTCGGGGAGCGCGTCGTAGACCGCGGCGGTGTCGATGAAGCCGGTCATGCCGAGCTCCGGCGGGACGACCCGCGCGAGGAGCAGCGAGCCCCGGCTGGGTGAATCGGTGTAGGTCAGGTCGGAGTGCCAGGGGATCTGGCCAACAACCTCTTCGCGGGCCGGGTCGTCTTCGGCCAGCCCCTCCGCGACGTCCGCCGCGAGAACGATGATCTCCGGGTGCCCCTTGAGCCGGATCGTCGGGATCGGATGGATCGCGCACTCGCCGAAGACCGACGAGAGCTCGACCTGCTGCTCCGGGCTCATGTCCGCGAGCCCCTTCACGAGAAGCACGCCGTCCTCGAGGAACGCCGCGCGCAGGCGCGCCCGATCCGCATCGTCCAGGCGGGCGACGTCGAGACCATGGATCTCCGCGCCGAGGGCGGGCGAGAGCGGGGTCGTCGTGATCGGCATGCGAACGCCTCCGAGCGGATTCTCACCAGACAGGGTGAAGCAACGGCATCGGCTTCTCAACCGCAACCGGCGGACGAAGAGGAGCGTGCGTTTCGCATGCGGAGCGACAGGAAATTCGTCACCCTGGCCACACGGCGACGCCTACGCACAAGGGGGGATCCCCGACGGTCGCGGTGAACGACGCGCTCTGCCGAAACCCCTCGAGGAGGACCGAGATGAGTGAGCGACGCGATCGCGGCGTGGAGATGATCAAGGAAGTCTACGCCGGAGACGTCATCGTCCCGCCGGAGGGCGTCGTTCCCTTCAACGACGTGATGCTCGAGCAGCTCTTCGCCGAGGTCTGGACGCGCGGCGAGCTCTCGATCCGCGACCGTCGCCTGCTCCTGCTCGGGGCCATCGCTGCGATGGGCGAGGAAGGCGCGTGGCTGGTCCAGATCAAGGCCGCCGTGAAGCGGGGAGAGCTGACGATCGCGCAGGTCCACGAGGTGCTGGTCCAGCTCGGTCCCTACGCGGGCTATCCGAGGCTCGCGGGGCTCATGGTGCCGACCCTGAAGCTCCTCGGCGAGCTTCAGAAGGAGCTCGCCGAGGAGTAGGCCGCGCTTACGCCTCGCCCACGCCGTCGGACGCGCCCGCCACGACCGCCCACGGCCCCTATCGATCCAGGAAGTCCTGTCCGCCGTCCATACGTCTCCCCGTTCTCTCGTCGGTGCGCGCGATCGCTTCGTCGATTCTCCGCGGCCGATCAGCTGTACCAGTCCCGCTGCCCCTGCGCGGCCATGCGGATGAGCTGTGCCTTGTCCGCCGCTTGCATCATCTTCACGCGCTTCTCGTCGACGGGGTTCGCGTAGACGAGCGGAAGCCACTCCTCGTCGAGCTGCGTGAAGAGGTTGCCGGCCGCCTCCTCGGGGAGCTGCGGAATCGCCATCTCGGGCGGGAGGTCCTCGGGGATACGGCCCTTGGCGTAGATCCCGCCGAGCCGCTCCTGGGTTCGCTGGAAGTTGTCCGTCCAGGTCGTGCCGATCATGAAGGAGCAGGCGTCGACGCCGTGCTGCCCGAGCTCGTACCAGAGGCCCTCGCCCATGATGTGCAGGTACGCCTTGGCCGCTCCATAGGCGACCCACATGTAGAGGCCGTTCGTCGAAGCGAGAGAACAGCAGAGAACGATCCCGCCGCGACCGCGATCGATCATCCCGCGACCGAAGTGCCGGACGATGTGTGTCGGCGCGACGACGTTCACGGCGAGATTCCGCTCATGCTCCTCGAGGTCGAGCTCGACGAACTCGCCGTAGGGCTCGGCCGCAGCGTTGTAGGCGATGAACGAGACGTCGTCCCCCTCCATCCCCTGCTCGATCTGGTCGACGACGTCGTCGCTCGAGAGGTCGAGCGGAATGGCCCTGGTTCCGACGCCGTAGTCCGCGGCGATCGCGGCGGCGGCCTCGTCGAGCGGCCCCTTGCGACGCGCCGCGAGGGCGATGCTCATGCCGCGGCTGGCCAGCTCGTGCGCGATCGCGCGGCCGAGTCCTTCGGATCCACCCAGCACGAGCGCCCAGCGTCCATACTTCTCCACATAGTCCATGTCGCTCAGCTCCGTCGTTGGCCAGACCACGATCGATCTTCGTCGCTCCCGGCTCCCTCTATGCGCGCCCTCGTGCGCGCTCCGTGCTCGCGCCAACGCCGCACGAAGTCATCGAAGCCGAAGCCGGGCTTGCGCTTCGCGAGATAGACGAGCTTCAGCATCCCGATCCCTCCTCGACCCCGGATCTGCCCGAGCGTCTCATGGCTTCGACGGATCACAGACGCGCCGAACCGGCTCCGCCGGATCGGACATCCGCTCGAGCGCGCCCTCGACCCCGGAGAGGCCGATCCCCTCGCCGAGCCAG
Organism: bacterium; assembly: GCA_030432735.1. GTDB lineage: Bacteria > Myxococcota_A > UBA9160 > UBA9160 > UBA4427 > UBA4427. The sequence continues at coordinate 8,800 of JAUIMK010000103.1, read as the reverse complement.
GGACGCAGGTCCACCGCTCCGCCGAGGATCGCGTCGCGGGCCGCGATCATGTCCGCCGGCGTCTCGCCCCCGGCGAAGTGGATCCGCAGGTTCTTCGTCTGGGCCGTCGGAACGTAGATCTCTTCCGGCTCGAGACAGAAGCCGCCCATCACGATCCGTCCGAAGGGAACGATCTCGTCGACGATCGCGCCCATCAGACCCGCCTTCCCGACGCATTCGTAGACGACGTTCGGCGCCTTCTTCCCGAGGTCCGGATGTCTTCCGTAGGGGGAGGTCTCGTTCGGATCCAGCACGACGTCGGCCCCCATCGCGAGCGCCAGCGCCCGTCGCCCCGGGTCGAGGTCACAGGCGACGATCGGCCCCGCGCCCTGGAGACGGAGCCCGGCGATCACGCCGAGGCCGATCGCGCCACATCCGACGACGAGGGGGATATCGCCTTCGCCGACTTCGCCCGCCCGCGCGTGCTCGATGCCTACCGCGAGCGGCTCGATCAGCGAAGCCAGCTCGAGATCCGAGCTCGCCGGAATCTCGAACATGAGATCCTCGTCGAGCAGCATGTACTCGCCATAGCCGCCTGGACATTCCGGGTAGTAGCCGACGATGCCGAAGCCGCTCGCCATGCGAACGCCCGGGATCGAGGTCACCAGCGTCCCGACCGGCAACGGACGCTTGCTGCCGGGCCCGTAGTCGAGGACCTCCGCCACGTACTCGTGCCCCATCACGATCGGCTTGCCGAGGTCGATCCCCGCGTAGGGCCCCCCGAACCGCTTCGATCGATCGATGACCGTCTCGCCGTCCGCGAGGAAATGGGCATCCGAGGCACACAGGGCGCATCGATGGGTCCGAACGAGGACCTGTCCCTTGATCGGCGTCGGATCGGGGAATTCGCCGACCTCGATCCGCCCGTTCACGAGAATCGCTGCACGCATGGTCCCTCCTTCCGGGCTCGCGCCCGCACGATCTCTCGAAACGGCTCCGCTGCTCGCCGCGGGCGGGACCTCGTGGACGATAGACGAATTGATTAATTTTTGTCTATTCTCGAGCCATGTCCGCCAGCCCCGACGAAACGCACTTCGCGCCCGCCGTCGAAGAAGACGCCCGCGACCTCCGCCTCCGGATCCTTCGCGCGGCGACCCGGAGCTTCTCGGAGCACGGCTACGACGGGACGCGGATGACCCGGGTGGCCCGCGACGCCGGCGTGTCCCGCGCGACGCTCTACAAACGCTTCTCGACGAAGGCCGAGCTGCTCCGCGCGCTGAACGAGTTCGTCATCTCCGAGTGGCGCGTGTGGCTGCAGGCGAGCGTCGCCGTCGCTCCGAGCGTGCGGGTCGCGATCGACCGATGGCTCCGCGAGGGCCTCACGGACGAAGACAGAACCCAATCCGTTCGGGCACTTACGGCGGAAGATGCGCAGGGCGAGCTGCTCCTCGACCAGGCCATCACCGAGCGGGGACTCGAGGAGACTCGCCAGGTGCTCGCCCTCGTCCTGCGGCGCGGCGTCGAATCCGGTGAGGTCCGCCGCGACCTCGACGTCGACGCGACGGCGCGCGCGCTCCAGTCGCTGCTGCTGGGCCTGCAGCGCAATCGCGCCACCACGAGACCGATCGCGGCCCTCGAAGGCGAACGGGACGTGGACGCGCTGGTCGACCTCGTCCTGGCGGGGCTGCTCGCGCCCACGCCCTGATCCTCTCGGCGGGGCCCCGCCGGCCGCGAACCGAAGTAGACATTTTCTATCAGATTTGACTACGCTGGACACCTTCCCCCAGCCCAAGGAGCAGGCCATGCCGATCATCGAAGGCCCCGGTCCCGACGCACTCGCCAAGCGATCCCGACAGGAGCTCTGCGTCCTCGGACGCGAGTACCTGTTGATCGGTCACCTCCAGGATCGCGTCGGCCTCCCGCTGGCGACGCAACTCGTCGGCGAGGCCGCCCAGGTCCAGCTCTCGATCGACGAATGGATGGGGGCGAGCCCGATCTACTCGCTCCGGATGCAGGAGGCCCTCGGCTTCTCCGGAAGCGACGTCGGCACGGTCTTCAAGAATCTGCAGGTGGAGATCGGTGCGCCGCCCCAGTTCATGGACTTCCAGTTCCGCCTCGATCGCCCGGACTACGGTGAATTCTGGCTGGCCCACTGCGGCGCCCTGCTCGACGTCGAGCCCTTCGGCGAGAAGCGCGTCAAGACCATGTGCTGGGACATCGAGGACCCGACCTTCGACGCGACCGCCGCCGCGACCCATCCGTGCATGAAGATGCGCCCGATCCACCGCCCCCCGCGCACCGACGGGGAAGACGGCAACGGGGTCGGCAAGTGGCCCCATTGCCGCTGGACCGTCTTCATCGACGACGAAGGCACGCCCTACGAGCAGCACCCGAACCTCCCGCGCATGCGCGAGACGCTGCTCGCCGACGTCCCGATCGAGCTGCCCGCGACCGACGCGGAGCCGGGCGGCTGGAGCGACTACGGCGGCGACTTCGACCCGGGCTTCCAGCTCGAGGATCTCTCTCACCGCGCGTTGATGGCCGTCTGCCAGGAGGTCGCGGTCCAGGCCCACCTGCTCGGGCGCTCACTGATCCTGAACATCGACCAGCGCCACGGCAAGGACGATGCGATGGCCCTCGGGCGCGGGCTGGCGATCGGCGCGGCCGCGGTCGGGGCCTATCGGCTCAAGCGCGCCCTCGAGCTCGGCGACGATGCTGCCGCCCTCGTCGAGATCTTCCGCGTCCATCCGCACTTCATGCCGCGAACCTACGTCGACGTTCGGGCGGAGCTCGTCGCCGACGACGTGGCGCGGATCGAGATGCACGATTGTCCGGCGCTGCAGGAAGCCGACGAACACTCCTGGTTCGCCTGTCTCGAAGAGGAGACGCCGCCGTCGATCCAGGCGATCGCGACGATGGTGAATCCGCGAGCCCGGGTTCGTCCCGCCGACCGTCGCGGCGCATGCTACGCGTGGGAGATCGCGATCGACCCGGCGGCTGCGCCCGCGAAGGAGCCCAAGGAGATGCAGATCGCCCGCATCAGCCGCGGCGTCGACTTCGAGCTGATGCAGCGCCGGCCGCTGCGCGCCTGATCGCGCGGGCGGGTCGGGAGGCCGGTCGCCGAGCCCGTCGGAGAATCGAATGAGCAAGACGTGTCGCGTGATCCAGTGGGCGACGGGCTCCGTCGGCCGCGAGGCCATGCGCGGAATCCTGAACCACCCCGCCCTCGACCTCGCGGGCGTCTACGTGCATTCGGCCGAGAAGGCCGGGCGCGACGCGGGGGACCTGTGTGGCGCGCCGGCGACCGGCGTACTCGCGACGAACGACGTGGCGGCGGTCCTCGCCACCGAAGCCGACTGCGTCGTGTACGCGCCGCGAACCGCGGCGCTCGAAGAGGTCTGTGCCCTGCTGCGCTCCGGAAAGAACGTCGTCTGCACGCCCTTCCTCTTCCATCGTCGCCCGCAGGACCCGCTGGAATCGGAACAGATCGAGGACGCGTGCCGCGAAGGCGGCTGCTCTCTGCACGGGACCGGGATCCACCCCGGGTTCGCGGGCATGATCCAGCCCCTCGTCCTCGCCGGCATGTCGCGCCGCATCGACCACATCCGAATCGAGGAGCGCGCGGACTGGTCCTTCTACGACAGCCCGCGTATCACCTTCGACTGCATGCGCTTCGGCCACGCGCCCGAAGAGGCCACGCTCGAAGCCAACGACTTCGCGCGATTCAACGCGGAGCTCTTCGAGCAGCAGATCTGGATGCTCTCGGACGCGCTCGGCGCGGAGATCGACGACGTGCGGATCGAGCAGGCGCTCACGCTCGCGCCGGAATCGCGGGACGTCCGGGCCGGTCGCCTCGAAGCGGGCACCGTTTCGGGACAACGCTACACCTGGCGTGGAGTGCGCGGCGACCGGGTCCGGATCGAGATCGAAGCGTTCTGGACGCTAGGCGGCTTCTATCCCGCAAGCTGGCCCGTGCCGCGGGACGGCTGGACCGTCTCCGTCGAAGGCGACCCGTCCTTCCAGACCCACTACATGTCGCTCGCGAGCCTCGGTGCGCGCGAAGCGACGCTCGACGACCACGTCCAGGCCGCGAGCGTCGCGACCGCGATGCAGGCGGTCAACTCGATCCCCGCACTCTGCGCGGCCGAACCCGGCTGGCGCTCCAGCATCGACCTGGGATTCGTCGCGAGTCCCGCCGCGTTCGGGCCAGCCACGGGCTAGTCGCGGGCGCGCTGCGACGAGCTCGATCCACGCGAACGCATCGGGGGCCGATCCACGCCGCCGACGAGAGGAGTGAACGATGACGACGAAGGTGGGCTACATCGGACTGGGCGACATGGGCAAGGCGATGGCGAGCAATCTCGTCCCGAAGGGCTTCGACGCCTGCGTCTTCGATCTGAACCCGGCCCCCGTCGAGGAGCTCGCAAAGGCAGGCGCGAAGGCCGCGACGAGCTGCCGCGAAGTCGGCGAGCACGCGGACGTACTCTCGATCTGCGTGCCCGCGGACGAACACGTCGAGGCAGTGCTCTGCGGAGAGGACGGTGCGCTCGGCGGAATGCGCGAAGGGTCGATCGTCGTCGTCCACAGCACCGTCCAGCCGGATACCGTCGAGCGCCTCGCCCCGATCGCGCGGGAACGCGGCGTCGAGCTGATCGACGCCTGCGTCACCGGCGGCGCCGCGAGCGCGGTGCAAGGCGCGCTGACGCTCCTCGTCGGCGGCGAAGCCTCCGTCTTCGAACGCGCGCGTCCGGTCCTCGAGGCCTACGGCACGACGCTGCTGCACGCGGGACCGATCGGCTCCGGTGCGAAGCTGAAGCTCGCCGTCAATCTCCTGACCTACGTGAACTGGGCCGCGGCCGCGGAGTCCTACCGGTTGGCCGAGGCGTCGGGCCTCGACGTCGACGTCTTCATCGAGGCGGTCCGCTCGAACGGCCAGCTCTCCGACATGCAGCTGCGCTTCCTGGGCGGACATCGCCTCCCGGCGGAGGCGGCCGCCGGCGAGGACTATCAGTCCTTCGTCCGCATCCAGATGTTCAATGCGGAGAAGGACCTCGCCCACGCGCTGGCCCTCGGCCGCAAGTGCGACATCGCCCTGCCGGCGGCGGGCCTGGTCTCGCAGGACATGGCCCGCCTCTACCGCGTCGATTCGAAGGGCCGGCGGTAGTCGCATCGAAGGGCGCGGCGGCGGTCCGCTGCGCCTCGAAACGCACGATGCGCAGCGGACTCGATTCGTCCCACGCTGCTACCATCGAAACCAACGGACGATCCCAACATGAGGAAGAACGATGAGTGATCTGCTCGGCTACGAGGGAAAGACGGTCGTGATGACGGGTTGTGCGACGGGCATGGGCGCCGCGGCCGCCGAGATGCTCGTGGGCCTCGGTGCGGAAGTCTGGGGTCTCGACCTCTTCGACGTGAAGGCCCCGATCCATCGCACGTTTCGCGTGAACATGATGGAGAAGGACACGATCGATGCCGCGATCGCCGAGCTGCCCGCGGAGATCGACATCCTCTTCAACTGCGCCGGCGTCCCGAGCCCGCCGACGCCTGCCCACGACGCGCTCAAGATCAACTTCATCGGCCTTCGCCACCTGACCGACGCGCTGATCCCGCGTATCCGCGAAGGCGGCTCGATCGCCTCGATCGCGTCGACCGCGGGCATGGGCTGGAAGTCGAACCTCGACGCCGTGAAGGCGTTCCTCGAGCTCGGGACCTTCGACGCCGCGGTCGCCGAGATCGAGGCCAACCCGGACAAGTACCAGGACGGCTACGGCTTCGCGAAGCAGTGCATCATCGTGTACACGCAGATGATCGCCGGCGAGCTCTGCGAGAAGAACATCCGCATCAACTGCATCGCCCCCTCTCCGACCGATGGCGTCTTCATGGACAACCTGGCGAAGGCGATGCCGCGGGAGGTCGTCATGCCCTTCACGCCGGCGAACGGGCAGATCGCCCAGCCGATCGACATGGGCAAGGTCATGATCCTCCTCGGCAGCGATCTCGCCAGCTTCGTGTCCGGCGTGAACCTGCCGGTCGACCTCGGCTACTGCGCGCAGATCTACATGGGGCAGCGCGACAACCTCATGAACATCACCTGAGCCTCGGAGGCCCGCTACGATGGTCATCGCCTGAAGAGGGCCCGATGAACCGTCCACAGGATCTCCGATGCCGCAGGAAGAGTCTCCGGCGCGCAAGGCGCCGCGCCGTCGACCGCGCCGAACCCACGCGGAGCGCCGCGAGGAAACGATCGCGAAGATCAAGGCCGCGGTCGTCGAATCGATCGCGGAGCTCGGGTTCCATCGGACGACCGCCGCCGAGATCTGCCGACGCTCCGGCGCGAGCTGGGGCGCCGCCCAGTACCATTTCGGGGACAAGGACGGGATCCTCACCGCGGTCCTGCTCGATTCCTTCGCCGCCCTCGTCGACGAGCTCGAGGGGCTTCCCCGCGAAGGGGCGTCCCTCGCGGAGCGGGTCGAGCAGTTCGTCGAAGGCGCCTGGCGCCACATCAAGAGCCCGCACTACCGGTCGACCTTCGAGATCCTGCTGAACCTGCCCCTCGAGGTCCTCGCCGAGCACGAAGACGTCTCGGCGCAGAGCATCTTCGAGACCTGGGACGGAATCTGGCGGCGCTTCTTCCCGGAGGTGGAGCTCGCCCCGGGCCGCCGCATCACGCTCCAGTACTACGTGATCTCCGCCCTCTCGGGCCTGGCGGCGTTCCGCAAGTTCGGCGCACCGACCGAGCGGCGCGAGCGCGAGCAGCTTCGCTTCGTGAAGGAGACGATGATCCGCGAGTTCAGCTCGGCGGGCTGAACGCCGGGTCCGCGCGAACGGACGCGCGGGCGGCTCAGTCGCTTCCGTCGCCGGACGCGAGCGCCGGAACGGCGCTCGCGGGCAGCCGCCCCGTCTCGACGTACCAGCGGAACATGTCGGCCAGCGTCTCGTCCGCCGGACGCCATTCGACGCCGAGGTCGGCGACGATCCGCGAGTCGCGGACTTCCTGCCAGAGCGTGGCGATGGCGACGCCCTCCCCCGTCATCGGCATCTGCTTGCCCGTCACGCTGCCGACCACGTCGAGCAGGCGCGCGAAGAGTCGGAGCGCCCATCCGGGCGCCTTGATCTGCGAGATGGTCGCCCCCGTGATCCGCTCGAGCCGCTCGTGCAGCTCCACCCAGGGCATGTAGTGGGCGCCCGCGATCACCGGCCCCGCATGTCGCGCCTCGAGCAGCGCGAGCGTCAGCCGACCGAGGTCACGCGCATCGATCATCTGGGTCCCCCCTACGGCCAGCATGCCGCGCAGGAACGAGCGATAGGCCTTCACCGACTCGCTGAATCCCGGATCGTCCGGCCCGATCACCCCCGACGGATAGACCGTCGCGACGCACGCCCCTTCGGCCTGACGCGCGCGCACCCAGAGATCCGCCTCCGCCTTCGAGCGTCCGTAATGCGTCTTGCCCCCGTCGGGCTTCGAGTCTTCCGTCGTCGGCTCGCCGGGCGTGGTGATCGCCTCGAGGCTCGACATGTAGACGCAGGGCAGATCGCGCGCGATCGCCGCGCCGACCACGGCGCGCGTGCCCGCGACGTTCGCCGAGAAGTCCGTCGCCCCGGTCGTGACCGACACGCTCGCCGCCGCGTGCACGACGGCGTCGCAGCCGGCGATGGCGTCGGCGATCGCGGCTTCGTCGGTCATGTCGCCCTGGACGAGGTCCGAGGGGCCGAGACCGAGCGGGCCGAGCACCCGGAGGCCCTTCTCGGGATCGCGCACCAGCGCGCGAACGCCATGGCCCGCCGCGACCAGCACCGCGGCCACGTGGTACCCGACCATCCCGGTCGCGCCCGTTACGAACACCTGCATCGATCGCTTCCCTTCTCGCGCGCGTCCTGCGCGCACCGCCGCATCGCGTCTCGTCGGTCGCGCCCCACGCGCTCGCTCGCGCGCGACGCCGCCGACCTCCCCGGCGCCCCGCCCGCTGGAGGCTGGCCGACGGTACCCCGAGCCGCCACGCTCGTTCGGCGGCGCAGGCCCCGAGGGGTAAATAAAACATTTTGCAATGCAAACAAATTATAATATCCTGCCCTCCATCGCATCCCGGCCCGGACCCGGACTGGCCGCGATGCCGTAGACGCCGCAGAAGGAGCGCCCATGTCCGCCGCCACCGCGACCTCCAGCCCCCGCTCGGCCGGCACGGCCGGCAAGCAGCCCCCGGTCCTCAGCCGGAGCTGGCCGCTGATCGGCCATCTCCTCGAGCTCCGGAGCCACCCGATCGAGCTCTTCGCCCGCGTCCGCGAGGAGCTCGGCGAGGTCGGCGAAGTGAACTTCGCGGGCAACCGCGTCGTGATGCTGATGGGGGAGGAGGCGCAGGAAGCGTTCTTCCGGAGCACCGACGAGCAGCTCGACCAGGCCGCCGCCTACCCCTTCATGACGCCGGTCTTCGGCCAGGGAGTAGTCTTCGACGCGACGCCCGAGCAGCGGAAGCAGGCGCTCCGCAATCAGAGCCTGCGCGCCGAGTACATGAAGGGGCACGCCGAGACGATCACGCGCGAGGTCGAGCGCATGATGGAGAAGCTGGGCGACGAGGGGGAGATCGACCTGCTCGACTTCTTCGCCGAGCTCACGATGTACACCTCCTCCGCCTGTCTGATCGGTCCCGAGTTCCGGGAGGAGCTGACCCAGGACTACTACAAGGCCTTCTACGACCTCGAGAAGGGGACGGACGCCCTCGCCTACGTGAACGCGAACCTCCCGCTCCCGGTCTTCAAGACCCGCGACCGGGCCCGGAAGCAGCTCGTCGATCTGCTGACAGACGTCTTCGAGCGCCGGGCC
>JAUIMK010000476.1 GCA_030432735.1 bacterium | reverse complement strand
CACGGAGGAAACTGCGGAGGAGGGGAGAGTGATCACGTGGAATCCTCGGTAGGCCGGTGGGGTCGCGCGGCGGCCTCCGAGGATAGGCGAGATCGAAGGCGTCGTCCGACTCGTCGACTCCGCGTCATTTCGCAGCGGGGGACTCGGATCGGGGCCGCCTAGCCTCGATTCCGGACGGCATCGACCAGGGCGCCGAACTTCGCGCGCGCCGCTTCGCGGCGCGTCGGCAGGTGCTCGCTCGGCCAGCCCTCGACCGGCTCGACCTCCTTCAGGATCTGGCGCGCCATCGCCTGCTTGTGGACCTCGTCCGCACCGTCGGCGATCCGCAACGCGCGTCCCTGGCGGTACATCTGCTCGAGGGGCATGTCGGTCGTGTAGCCGAGGGCGCCGTGGACCTGGATCGCGCGGTCGATGATCTCGAGAGTGAGCCTTGGGACGTAGTACTTGATCATGGAGATCTCCGTCCGCGCGCTCGAGCCGTGGTCCTTTCCCTGGTCCATCGCCCACGCCGCTCGCATCACGACGAGCCGGGCGGTCTCGAGCTGCGTGTAGGACTCGGCGATCATGTCCTGGACCATCTGCATCTGACCGAGGGGACGGCCACGCGTCTTCCGGGACGCGGCGCGTTCGCACATCATCTCGAACGCATAACGGGCCTGGCCGATGCAGCGCATCGCGTGATGGATCCGCCCGCCCCCGAGCCGCTTCTGGGCGAGCAGGAAGCCCTCGCCCGGCGCCCCGATCATGTTCTCGTCCGGTACGCGGCAGCCTTCGAAGACCACCTCCGAGTGCCCGCCGATCCGGTCGTAGAGGAAGCCGGGCTCGGCGGCGTGCGGGTGCGCCATGGAGCCGACGTCGCGCACGACCGTCATCCCCGGCGTGTCCTTCTCGACGACGAACATCGACGCGCGCTGATGGGGCGCCGCTTCCGGATCGGTGATCGCGAAGAGCAGCGTGAAGTCGGAGACCGACGCGTTCGAGGCGAACCACTTGTGTCCGTCGATGACCCACTCGTCCCCGTCGCGAACGGCCCTCGTCGTCATCTCCGTCGGGTTCGAGCTCGCCGTGAAGGGCTCGGTCATCGAGAACGTGCTGCGGACCTCGCCCCGGATCAGCGGCTCGAGCCAGCGCTTCTTCTGCGCGGGGGTCGCGCCGACCGCGAGCAGCTCCATGTTGCCCGAGTCGGGCCCCTGGCAGCCGAACATCTCGGGGGCGAGGGAATGACGGCCGAGGATCTCGTGGATCTGTGCGAGGTGGACCTGGCCCATCCCCTGTCCACCGTCTTCCGGCTCGAGATGCGGCGCCCAGAGTCCCTGCTTCTTCACCTCCTCCTTGAGCGGGGCCCAGAGCGCGTCGAGCTGGGCCTGATCGAGCCCGTCGCAGAGCAGGTCGAGGGGGATGATCGTGTCGTCGACGAAGCCGCGGATCCAGTCGAGCTTCTTCTGGAATTCGGGTTCGGTGGTGAAGTCCCAGGCCATCGTTTTCTCCTTCGAAGTCGCGTTTCGAATGTAACGATTCGCGGGGACTTCGCGCGCCGTCGCCGGCGGGCCCGTGTGCTAGCGTCGCCCGCCGATCGCGTGTGACCCCGCGCGGGAGCACGCGCCCCACGCGCCCCAGCCAGGAGTCGTCGTATGCCCCGGTCCTCCCTCCTGCTCGTCTTCCTCCTCCCCGGTCTCCTCCTCGCCTGCGGTGAGTCTCCGCCGGAGGCCGACCCCGCCACCCGTCGCGTGATCGCGCAGGGCGAGGTCGTGGGCACCACGATCGACGACGGGAAGGTGCTCGCCTGGAAGGGGATTCCCTTCGCCGCCCCGCCCGTCGAGGCGCTGCGCTGGCGCGCGCCGCAGCCGCCGGCTCCGTGGGAGGGCACTCGGGAGGCGTTGGCGTCGGGCTCGATGTGCGTCCAGCTCGGGGGCGAGCCGCTCCAGGGTTCGGAGGACTGCCTCTATCTCGACGTGTTCGCACCGGCGGCGGTGGCGGAAGAAGGCGCCGCGCTCCGTCCGGTCATGTACTGGATCCACGGCGGTGGGAACACGATGGGGTCCGGGGACATGCTCCCGCCCCAGGCGTTGGCCCGGGACAACGACGTCGTGGTCGTCACGATCAACTACCGCCTCGGCGTCTTCGGCTGGCTCTCCCACGAGGCGCTCCGCGCGAGTGCCTCGGATCCCGAGGATGCGTCGGGCAACTTCGGCACCCTCGACATCATCCGCGGCCTCGAGTGGGTCCAGGAGAACATCGCGCAGTTCGGGGGCGATCCCGATCGCGTCACGATCTTCGGCGAGTCGGCGGGTGGGCTCAACGTCTTCTCGATGCTCGTCTCGCCCCGCGCGAAGGGGCTCTTCCACGCGGCGATCGCCGAGAGCGGATCGCCGGCGACGATGACCCGGGACGAGAGCGAGCACTACACGGACGATCCCGAGGCGCCGGGTCTGCCCGGGTCCTCCGCCGAGATCGTGATCGCCCTGCTGCGACAGGCGGGGCGGGCCGAGGACCGCGCGTCCGCCAAGGCCATCGCGGCGGAGATGGCGCCGGAGGAGATCGAGGACTTCCTGCGCGGCCACACGCCGGAGTCGCTCCTGCAGCCCTTCGTCGAGGTG
>JAUIMK010000102.1 GCA_030432735.1 bacterium | reverse complement strand
AAGACAGGTTGATCGCGATCCGCGCTCTCGACTGACCCGCGACTGGAGAAGTGGCGCTGAAGTCGATCAAGCACGCGCTGAACCGAGCGGACCTGGGAAGGGGTCGAGAGCAGACGGATCGCGCGCGCTCCCCCTCCGACCTCCGATCACTCGGTGGGATTCGGAGGGGTGAGCGCGCTTCGACCGAGCCGTGCTCGCCCTCGCAGCGTCCCGCGCCCGTCCCGTGATCTGGATCACCGGTCGTTCGCGCGCCTTCGCCGATGCCTTGACTGGCCCCGGTGCGTCGCGCGAGCCCTTCGCGTGGACCGACCGCGGCGAGGATCGGTCATGGCCTCCGTCGAGCAACTGAAAGAGCGACTCGCCGAGAACCTGCGCGCGAAGCGGATCGAAGGAGCGCTCGACGCCCTCGCGCTGCTCGAGCGCGAGCAGCCGACGGAATCGCGGTGGCCGCATCGGACCGCGCGTCTGCTGCGCGTGCGCTCGGATACGAAGGGCGAGCTCGACGCGCTCCGGCGCGCGCTCGGTCTGCAGGTCGATCAGGGCCGGATCCTCGATGCCATCGCGAGCTGCCAGCGCATCCTCGAGATCGTGCCCGAGGATTCGCGCACCCTCGAGACCCTCGATCTCCTCTATCTCGACGGCTCGCCTCTCGAAGGCGGCGCGCGTCCCGCACGGTCGGCCTCCACCGAGTCCGCCCCCCCGTCGCGGCCGGCGACGTCGGCGCTCGGTCCCACGAGCGTGCCATCGGATTGGGGGGATCCGTCGGACGAGCCCCTCGATTCGCTGATCCTGACCGAGGTGGTCCCGGGCGCGCGTTCTCTCTCGTCAGCGGACGATCCCGGCGTGAACGAGATCCCGATCGACCTCGTGGACGAGGTCGACGAGAGCGCGCCGGACCTCCATCTCGACCAGTGGACGTCGAGCAACGATCTTCGCGACGTCGCCGCGGCCCAGGCGGTCTGTCTGCCCGCGAAGCACGAGGTCGAGTCCCTCGCCGAGACCCACGGAAAGCGGGGGGCCTCGTTGCGCGGGGAGCTCGCGAACATTCCGCTCTTCGGGGATCTCGACCCAGCGAGCCTCCACACGCTGATCCGCCGGGTGCGCGCGGTCTCTCTTGAGCCGGGACAGATCCTCTTCCGCCAGGGCGACCCGGCGAACAGCCTCTACGTCGTCGTCGAGGGCGCGGTCGTGCCGATCGCCGAGGGCGAGCCGCGGCGCAAGCTCGCGGTCCTCGAGCAGGGCGCGTTCTTCGGGGAGATCGGTCTCGTGACCAAGCAGCCCCGGAACGCCACGATCGAAGCCCTCGTCGAGACGAAGCTCCTCGCGATCGACCGGCGCCTCGTCCGTCAGCTGATCTCGGAAGCCCCCTCGGTGGCGAAGGGGATCCTCCGCTTCCTGCGTTCGCGGATGATCGATCGGCAGATCCGGACGAACCCCTTCTTCTCCGCCTTCGCCCACGCGCAGCGCGCCGCGGTCGCGCGCCAGTTCCGTTTCCTCGAGGTGGCCGACGGCGCGCGGCTGATCGAGCGCGGTCGCGCGCCGGAAGGCCTCTACGTCGTGCTCTCGGGCGAGCTCGCGGTCGTCGGACCGGCCGGGCCCGGGGCAGGCGAGCCCGACAAGGAGATCGCGAGTCTCGGTCTGGGGGACGTCTTCGGAGGCCTGTCGTTGATCGAGGGGCGACTTCCGGCAGGCGACGTCGTCGCGCGCGGAAAGTGCTGGCTCGTCGTGTTGGGGGAGAGCCGCTTCCGCAAGATCGTCGAGGCGAATCCGAAGCTCGAGCGGGTGCTTCGCAGGATCGCGCGTGCCGCGGCGGAGGAGTCCGGCACGCGGTACCGCGACACGGCCGCCCTCTAGCCGCCCGTTGAGGAACCCCCGCCGTCGCCATGCACGCGTCCTTTTCGTCCACTCTTCGTTGCGGAAGCTTGCGTGGGATCACCCCGTCCGCGACGCGTCGTCCCGGCCGACTCTCTGCCCGGGGCTCGGTTCCGCTCTGCTCGAGGGGACCGGGGCGACGCGTCGCCTCCCGCGGCTACTCGGTCGTCGCGGATCCGACCGCTTCCGTCTCGGCTTCGGACGTCGCGTCTTCGCGCGAGGAGCGGGGGAGGTAGGGCTCGGCGATGCCGATCTTGATCGGCGTCCGTCGGGGCAGCGGCGTCGAGGCATAGATCCCGTTGAGCACGCCGGTGAAGACGACCTCGAGCTCGTTGCGCGTTCGCTCCGAGAGCTGCTCGAGCGTCTCGTCCTCGAGCGCCCGGGCGACACGGAGCCGTGTCACGCGGAGGGAGTGCGCGCCTTCTTCGTCGAGGGGACGGAAGCTGTGCGCGAAGGCGTGGGCGCGGCCGCGGTAGCGCGCAGCGTCGAAGGAGAGGACCTGCAGGCGATAGACGAGCCCGTCGTAGGCGACGAAGGTCATGAACGCGTAGAGCGCTCCGCCCGGCGTACTGGCTCGACCCTCGATCCGGATCGCCTCGAGCTCTCCGATCTTCACGCGACGACGCTCGCGAACGCGAACCGACACGCCTTCGAACTCTTCTTCGATGAACGAGTCGACGACGGCGTCGAGGGATTCACCGGCGGGACCGACCAGCGAGAGCTCCGCCTGGGCATCGCGCCGCGGCGAGACGGCGACGACCTGACTCGCTGAATTCAGCGTCTCCCAGCCCGGCGGAAAGCGGAGGGAGAAGCGCAGCTCCGGGTGGACGAACTTGTTCTCGTCGTCGAAGAGCCCGCCCGCCGGATCGTCCCCGAGCACCAGTCCGTCGATCATCGCGTAGTAGCCGCCGTGCGCGTCGGGCGCGACGCCTTCGATCGCCGTCCACTCCATGTTGCGGGCGCGGTCGAGGGCGATCGCCGCGCGCTCCGGGCTGGTCGGGTGGGTCGCGAAGAAGGAGGGCAATCGCGACCAGCCGACCTCGTAGCGCTCCGACGCATCGAGCTTGCGCAGGAACTCGGCGATCGCCGCCGGATCGTACCCGGCGCGGGCCGCCAGGATCTGTCCACCGCGATCGGCGTCCCGCTCCTGGTCCCGCCCATAGGCGGCGATGCGGGCCGCGCGCAGGAAGATCATCGTGAACGGATTCTGGCGCTTGGCGTACTCGAGACGCGCCGACGCGTGGCGTTCGGCCGCGTGGGTGATCTCGTGGCCGAGCACGCCGGCGAGCTCGTCCTCGCTCGTCACCAGCGCGAGCAGGCCGCGGGAGACGTAGATCTTGCCGCCGGGGAGCGCGAAGGCGTTCGGCACGCTCTGGTCGACGATCTTGAACTCGTAGTCGAAGGGGCGGCTGGGGGCGTGGCGCAGGAGCCGGAGCGCGACGCTGCGCACGTAGGCGTTGAGCCGTTCGTCCTCGACGATGCCCATCTCCGCCTCGATGGCGGGCGTCTCCTGGTTGCCGACGCGCTCGTCGTCGTACTCGGTGTCGAGGACGACCCGGCGCTGGGGCGGCGCCTCCTCCTCGTCGGGCGCTTCGGTCTCTTCGGCGCCAGGCGCCGGGTCGGACGCGCGCTCCTCGCCTTCCTCGCCGCTCGGAGCCTCCGCCGGCCGCTCGGCATCGCCGCTCGTCGCGGGCTCCTCCGCGGCCGCCGGGGCGGCCCGCGGAGCCGTCCTCGCGCCGGATCCCGCGCAGGCGGGGGCGAGCAGGGCGATCACGAGAAGCAGGGGGGCGAGACGGATCAAGGTCGGGCTCGGATCGTTGGGCGGAACCGGGGTCGAGTCTATCATCCGGCGCGTTCCGAGGCCGAGCGACGGGAGCGCGTCGGCGGTCCGGTGATCTCGGGCTCGTGCAGCCAGGACGGAGAGACGTGATGGGGGAGTGGACGCTCGCGAAGAGTCGCCGGTTCGCGGGTGTGGACGGGCCGGTCGTCGTCTGCGTGATGGACGGCGTCGGCCACGGTCGAAGGGACGAATCCGACGCGGTCTGGCTCGCGCGCACGCCGACCCTCGACTGGCTCGCGTCGAATACGCCGACCGGCGAGCTCGTCGCCCACGGCAAGGCCGTCGGGATGCCGACCGACGGTGACATGGGCAACAGCGAGGTCGGCCACAACGCCCTCGGCGCGGGTCGCGTCTTCGATCAGGGCGCCAAGCTGGTCGCCAACGCGATCAAGACGGGCAGCCTCTTCGAGGGCGAGCAGGCGGGTGTCTGGCAGGAAGTGACCGAGCACGTGCGCGAACGCGGTGCGACGCTGCATTTCCTGGGCCTCCTCTCCGACGGCAACGTCCACAGCCACATCGACCACCTCTTCGCGCTCCTGCGCCGCTGTGATCTCGAGCAGATCGAGCGCGTCCGGCTCCACGTCCTGCTCGACGGGCGCGACGTACCCGAGACGTCGGCGCTCGACTACGTCGATGCGCTCGAAGAGCTGCTCGAGACGATCTCCGGCAAGCCGCGGCGCGACTATCGGATCGCGAGCGGAGGCGGTCGCATGACGACCACGATGGACCGCTACGAGGCCGAGTGGGCGATGGTCGAACGCGGCTGGAAGACCCACGTGCGCGGAGAGGGTCGCGGGTTCGCGAAGTGTCGCGAGGCGATCGAGACGTTCCGGCAGGAGGCCTCGGGGATCGGGGATCAGATGCTCCCGCAATTCGTGATCGTCGAGGGGGACGGCGTGCCGGTCGGGCGCGTCGAAGACGGCGACGCGGTCGTCTTCTTCAACTTCCGCGGGGACCGCGCGATCGAGATCAGCCAGGCCTTCGAGGACGACGACTTTCCCCACTTCGATCGAGGGCCGCGCCCGGACGTGCTCTACGCGGGGATGATGCAGTACGACGGCGATCTCGATCTCCCGAGCCGCTACCTCGTCGCCCCGCCGGCGATCGAGCGGACGATGGGCGAGTACCTCGCGCGGGCCGGTCTCCCCCAGCTCGCGATCAGCGAGACCCAGAAGTTCGGACACGTCACCTACTTCTGGAACGGCAACCGGAGCGGCGCCTTCGACGAGGCGGTCGAGACGTACGTGGAGATCCCCTCCGACGATCGGCCTTTCGAGGAGCGGCCCTGGATGAAGGCCGCCGAGATCACCGACCGCATGATCGACGAGCTCCAGACCGGTCGCTATCGACACGCGCGGGTCAACTACGCCAACGGCGACATGGTGGGGCATACCGGACATCACGCGGCGGCGATCCAGGCGGTCGCCGCGGTGGATCTGCAGATCGCGCGCCTCCTCCCGGTGATCGAGTCGCTCGGTGGCGCCCTCGTCGTGACGGCGGACCATGGCAACGCCGACTGCATGTTCGAGCTCGACAAGAAGACCGGCGAGCCCGCTCGGGACGCCGACGGCAATGCGCGGGTCAAGACGAGCCACACGCTGAACCCTGTCCCGCTCCACGTCTACGCGCCGGGCAGGAACGTCTCGCTGGACCCCCGCCGGATGGCCAGCGGAAAGGCCGGTCTCGCGAACGTCGCGGCGACCGTGCTCGACCTGATGGGCCTCGAAGCCCCGGAAGACTACGAGCCGTCCCTGCTCGCCGACGACTGACGCCCCCGGCCCGCGCTCCGAGCACCCCGTCGCCGAGCGCCCGCAGGCGACAAACCCGTCGCCGAGCGCCCGCAGGCGACAAATTAGAAGGAGTCGCTCATCTTCGTGAGCAGGCGCGTGAACTCCTGCTGCTCTTCCTCGCTCAGCACCTTCTTGGTGTGCTCGACCACGTTGAAGAGCCCGGCCTGGTAGCGGCGCAGCGCATCGACGGCGGCGGGCGTGGCTTCGAGGACGACCGAACGACGGTCCTGCGGGTTCGGGTGGCGATTCACGAGGCCGCGCTCCTGGAGCCGGTCGACGATCGCCGTCATCGTGCTTCGGGGGAGGCCGAGATCCGCGACCAGGCTCTTGACGCTCGTCGGGCCGCCGGAGGTGAGCAGCGCCACCAGGTCGAGCTCCCGGCCGAAGAGGCCCGTGGAATTCTCGAGGCCGATGCCGCGGAGCCGCAGCCGGAGGCTCATGTGGACCATCGCGTCCAGCATCGCCCGGTCCAACGCCGTCGCGGACTCGAGTCGATCCTTCGCGGTGGATCCGCTGGCAGGGGGGGGCGCCGCTCGGCTCGGCAGGGTCGATCCGCCTCCGGGCGGGTGCTGTCCGTTCGGGTTCATGGCTGCGATGCTCTCGTTTAGCGGGGAGTGGAGTTCTGTCGTCATGCCCTTTGATACGTTCGAAAGGTCGAACGGGTTTCATCCGGAAGCAATTCTAAAGTACGAACGTCGTAGGAATGACGCGAAACGTCTCCGGTTTCCTTTCGGTCGCCGGATCTTTCGCATCCGCCGGGCGAGACGTTCGGAGATGGTTTCGTGACGGTGCATCGGATCTCTCGCGATGTGATGGCGGTCGCAGCGGTCGCATTTCTGCTCTGCGTCGTGTTCGGCGCGCCGCGGGTGTCGATCGCCGCGCCGCAGCCCGAGCTCGGCGTCGCCTACGATCCCGACGCGCCGGCGGATCCCGACCGGACCTACGACTACTTTCCGCCGAAGCAGCCCGGTGGCGCGGTCGTCGTCTTCGTGCAGAGCCATCGCTGGGCCGAACGTATCCCGACCCCCTTGTTCCTCTCGGGCTTCGTGAAGGGCGTGATCGGCGGCGGACACGCGGTCTTCGTCGTCCGTCATCGGGCGGGCCCCCGCGCCGTCCACCCCGCACCGAGCCGCGACGTCGCGAAGGCCTTCGCGCACCTGCTCGGTCGCGTCCGCGCCGAAGGACTCGATGCCGAGCGGATCTTTCTCGTCGGGCACACGTCCGGCGCGCAGACCGCGCTGCGGGTCGCCCTCGATCCGAGTCTCCTGGGAGCGGAGGGTGTCGAGCCCGGAGCGATCGCGGGCGTGGTCTCGATCTCGGGTGTGCTCGATCTCGGCCCCCACCCCGATCGGCTCGCCGAAGAGGAGGCCGCGATCGCGGCCACGTTTCCCTCGCTCCGCGACCGGGCCGAGGCACAGCCCGCTTCGTGGCTCGATCGAGACCGTCCCCCGATCCTCCTCCTCACCGCCGGCCGCGACCTGCCGCGACGCGTCGAAGAGGCGCAGGCCTTCATGGAGCAGGCGCGCGGTGTGGGGAGCGGCCCCGTCCAACGCTTCGTGATCGACGGCCGGGACACCGCCTCGATCCTCGACCTCGTCTCGAAGAGCGGCGCGACGCAGCTCATCGAGTTCCTCGATCACGATCCGAAGGACGGCGGCCTGCCGGAGCGCTGGCAGATCGTCGAGACCTGGGACGATCCGCCCTTTACGACCGCGGACTTCCACACGCGATTCGGCGACCTCGTCGAGACCCGGGCCGTCGACGACCACTTCACGGCCGTCGTGAACCGTCCGTTCCCGGCGCCCCCCGGCGCCCCGTTTCGACTGCGTTTCCGAACCCATCAGTCGATCGACCTCGAGAGGCTGCTCGAGGCGATGGGCCCCGACGAGGTGGGGCGGGGCGACTTCCTCGTCCTGACCAACGTGCGGGGGGAGAAGGCGTTCTTTCCGATGGCGCGGCTGCGCGCGCTGTCGGCGCGGATCGTGGTCGGCGTCGACGGGGAGCGCAATCTCTTCCGGGCCACGGACCTCTATCACACCGTCCGTCGATACACGTGGGTCGACGTCCATCCCGAGCGGGTCGACATGGCGCGGCCGCTCGGTGCCTTTCTCTTCTTTCCGGGTGAAGAGCCGAGCCGCACCGAGTCGCTGCCGCTCTTCGGGCGTTATGCGCTCACCACGGACTCCTTCGAGCTCGTCGACGGCGATCCCCGGGCGGCGCTGTCGGATCTTCCGGACGCGGGACGGAAGATCGTGCTCGAAGGGCGGCAATGCGTGTCCTGCCATCGCGTCCGCGGCGTCGGCGGTCGCGCGTTCCACATTCGAGCGCGGGACGCGAAGAAGATGGGCGGGCACGCGCTTCCCCTCGAACGCTACCCGGAGGTCGTGTGGCGGCGCTTCGTCTTCGAGCAGGAGGCGGTCGCGGCGGAGATCGGCGCGAACGTCGTCGACTTCACGCCCGAGGAAGCCCGGGCGCTCTACGACATGATCGTGGCCGAACGCGAGCGGCGCGGCGTGACGCCGTGGCACCGACCCGAGCGGGACCGGGATCGCGAGGGAGATCGCCCTTGAGCGACGCCCTCGAAGCGATTCGGTCGCTGCACGCCGAGATCGACCGCGAGGCCGCTCGGCTCGAGGAAGTCCACCGGGACCGGCTGCGATGCGGCCGCGGCTGCTCCGGGTGTTGTCTCGACGGACTGACCGTCCGCGCCGTCGAGGCGGAGCGGATCCGATCGGCTCATCGCGAGCTGCTGCGGGAGGGCGTACCGGGACCCGAGGGCGCGTGTGCCTTCCTGGACGAGCGCGGCGCTTGCCGTATCTATGCGGATCGGCCCTCCGTCTGTCGTTCGCAGGGGCTGCCGCTCCGCGTGCTCTACGAGACGGACGAAGGCGAGATCGACGAGCGTCGCGACATCTGCCCGCTCAATCTCGACGGTGGGCCGGCGCTCGACGCGCTCGACGAAGAGGCGTGCTGGCTCGTCGGACCCTTCGAGCTCAGGCTCGAAGCGATCGACGAGGCGTTCGCGGGGCCGGACGCGCCGCGCGTCTCGCTGCGCGGGCTCTTCGAGAGAAGCCAGGCCGGGCGGGGCCGAAGCCGCTCCGACGGTTAGCGCGGACCGCCGGCTTCCCGGTCCCGTCCGCCGGTCGCACCCGCCTGGCTTCCGAGGAGCCAGCCGTACCCTCGAACGAGCTCCTCTCGGCCGCCGGATTCCTTGATCGCGCCGTGACAGACGATCACGCGTTCGAAGGGCCAGGCCAGGATCCGCTCGAGCCCGGCGCGGAAGGCGTCCCGATCGCGAATCAGGATCCTCTCCAGGAGGGTCGGTGTCAGCCGGTCGTAGACGCCGTTCAGCTTGAAGAAGAGCCGAGTGGCCGGGGCGCCTTCCGGGCCGACGTTGAAGGCGGTGTCGGTCAGGATCAGGCTCCGGCTCGCTCGGTGGAAGAACACGACCTCGTTCGCGAAGGAGAACCCCTGCATCGCGACCTGGTCGAGGACGTCGGCCCAGGCGGGCTCCGGCGCGTCCCCGAGGATGCCCGTGGGCGCGAGGTCCGCGCGCTTCGTCTCGAGGCCCGGGGCGACGAAGAGCGAGGCATTCGGGAAGGCGGTGATCCAGTCGTCGAGGAAGAGGTGGTGGAGCTTGTTGGGCGCGACGAGATGGGCGACGCGCCCGAGGGCCTCGACCTCCCGTCGAAGCCCGTCGTCGAGTCGGACGGGCGAGTGGAGGAGGAGGTCGCCGTCCGGGAGTCGCACGATCGTCATCCGCGTGCCGACTTCGAGGCCGAGGAAGCGGAAGGGCGTTTCGGCGACCCAGAGGTCCGGGTGGAGCTCGCGCATCGGTTCTCCTCGAGGATCGATCGCGACGGGCGCGCGACCGGACGCAGCCAGGGTATCCCACGGATGCCGCGCGTCGGTCGGATGCCGCGATCCGTGGCATGCAGCGCTCTCGAGCCTGCTATGCGCCGACCGGGGTGAGGGCGTTCCCGTCGCGCCCCGTAGGCCTCCTGTCGGCCGGCGCGCGGAGAATCAGGGCGTCCTGTTCGGCAGGGAGTCCGTGTCGCAACCTTCGGCGGTCTGGTTGCAGCTCCACGAGCGGCCCGCGGCCCGTTCGTA
The DNA here is from genome assembly GCA_030432735.1 of bacterium. GTDB lineage: Bacteria > Myxococcota_A > UBA9160 > UBA9160 > UBA4427 > UBA4427. The sequence continues at coordinate 4,514 of JAUIMK010000102.1, read as the reverse complement.
GTTCTCGTACGCCTGGTCGCGCGTGGCGCGGAGCGGCTCGCACTTCGACGGGCTCCGGGGATGCGCGTCGAGGCACTCCCGATACTCGGCTTCCGCCGCCTGATAGCGACGATGCTCGGCGAAGGCGCAGCCGCCGAGGATCGACGAGACGAGCGCGCCGCCGACGGCGAGGGCGATCGGGTGCTTCATGCGGTCCTCCGTGAATCGAGGATGGGGACGGACGACCGTTCCTCGTCGCAGCGCGCGCCGCCTCGCGGCTCAGACCGGGAACGTCTCGCCGGACCACTCCTCGCTCAGGCTCCACAGCCGGTCCGCGGCTTCCTCGTCGAGGGCGTAGGCGCAGACGCCGAGGGATCCGGACTTGTCTTCGATGACCGAGGCGACGCCGCAGTCCTCGCAGTAGACCCCGCCGCGGCCCTCGAGTTCCGGACTCGTGGCGGCCCAGACCGTCGTCGCGGCCCCGGCCTCGATCGACTTGAAGTGCATGGGCTCGCTCTGCGGGCGCTTCGACATGAGGGACTCCACGTCGTTCCGGTCCATGTGGCGAGCGAGCTCGGTATGGATGGCGCCCGGGTGCACGGCGTAGCTGCGGACGCCGCGGTCCTTGTAGCGCTTGTCGAGGCCCACGCTGAAGAGCACGTTCGCGGTCTTGGCCTGGCCGTAGGCCACGAACTTGTCGTACTCGTCGCGTTCGAAGAAGGGATCGTCGAAGCGGAGCGGGGACATGCGGTGGCCGCCGCTCGAGAGGTTCACGATCCGCGCCGGGCTGCCGGCGAGGACGTTCTCGATCAGGTGCGCGGTCAGCACGAAATGGCCGAGATGATTCGTGCCGAGCTGGGTGTCGAGGCCTTCCTTCGTCCGGCCGAGGGGGCACATCATCACGCCGGCGTTGTTGATCAGCCGGTCGATCTTCGGGAACCGCGCCGCGATGTCGTCCGCGCCGCGCCGGACGGAGTCGAGATCGAAGAGGTCGAGGACGGCGAGCTCGATGTCGGCGTCCGGGACGCGCTGACGAATGCCCTCCGCCGCGGTCTTGCCCTTCGCTTCGTCGCGAACGACCGAGACGATCTTCGCGCCGCGCAGCGCCAGCACCCGGGCGGTCTCGACGCCGAGTCCCGCGGAGCCTCCGGTCAGGACGACGGTCTTTCCGGAGAGGTCGATCCCTTCGCTCGCCTCTTCGGCGGTGGTGTCGGCATTGAAGGCGTTGGCCATGTCGGGCTCCTCTTGTTGGGTCGGATCGAAGCGAGCGAAGGCCCGCGGCGACCTTCGAGGATAGGCATTCCGTCCCTTCGAAGCTCGACGGTGGCTACGCGCCCGGGGCGGGTCCCGGCAGGTCGTGGGCCGCGAGCTCGATGAAGGCGATCCGTCGTCGGTTCCAGGTGTAGGAGAGCGCGACGCCCTCGGGTGTCGCGATCAGCGCGGGGTAGGAGTACTCGCCGGGCCCCGACTCCACGTCGAGCCGGGCGGGCCAGGTCTCTCCGCCGTCGCCGGAGACGAGGAGCGAGAGCGGCGTACGCGCCGCCCAGTTCCCGGGGACGGGGTTGGCCGCGAGGACGACGCGGCCGTCCTCGAGGCGAACGGCATCGATTCCGCTGTTGTTGTTCGGGACGTCGAGCGCCCGCGGCCGCGACCATGTTCGTCCTTCGTCCGCGGAGTCGGCGCGATGGACGAAGCCATCGGTGCTCCGGAACAGCGCGCGGACGTGACCGCCGCCGGAGCTCCAGAGCGTCGGTTGGATCAGACCCTTGCCGCCGAAGCGGCGGTGATCGATCGCCATGTCTTCGGTCGCCTGCCAATCGCCGATGCCGTCCGGGCTCCGGTCGAAGAACGCGTCCCAACGCCGCCAGCGTTCCCGACTCGCCCCGGCGAGCCAGTCGCCCGAAGCGAGGCGGATCGGTTTGCAGCGCACGGCGCCTCGCCCGCCCCGGTCTCCCGGTACGAGGGCAGCGGGATCGGACCACGTCCTGCCGGCATCGCGAGAGCGCTGGTACCAGGTCTCCCAGTGGCGGATGCGCTCTCCGACCTTGAACTGGAGCACGAGATCGTGTCCCTCGTCGTCGAGGGCGAAGAGCACCGGGTTCCAGTGCGCCACGTCGCCCACCTTGGCGAGGACGCGAGGTTCGTCCCAGCCGCCGCTCGATCCGCGCCGCGCGCCCCAGATCGCGACGTCCTGCGTGCTCTCCCGCGTGCCGGCGAACCAGGCGACGAGGAAGCCGCCGTCGGGAAGGCGGACGAGCGTCGATGCATGGCACTGCGCGAAGGGGCGCACGTCGCCGAAGACGTGCTCGGAGACGATCGATCCGCTCTCGTCACATCGGGTCGGATTCATCGTTCGATCTGCAACCGGTCGACGTGACCTCGACACTTCGCGGTCGGGGATTCCTTCGAGGACGTCGTCCGGTGAAAGCACCATTTTCGAGGATTCATCGCGGAGTCGTCTCTCTCCACTTTCGTGCAGCGGGCACGCGGACGATAGGCAACTTGATTCGAGACCACGCCCGATTCGTCCGGGCGGGTGTACGAACGGCCCTCGTCCCCTTCAGGAGCCCAGCATGATCAAGACCGGCAGCGACATTCTCTTCCAGGAGCCGACCTGCGAAACGCGGCGCTTGCGGCGTTCCGTCGTGGTCGACGCCTCGGCGGACGAATTCTCGATCCAGTTCGTCGCGGAACCCTTCGCCTTCGAAGCGGATCAGGAGGTCCTGATGTACTTCAACGGCAAGAGCGAGTTCATGCAGCAGGTCGCCCGGGTGAAGGAGGTCGCGCAGCCCGAGGAAGGCTCGAGCGAACCGGTCACGTTCACCCTCGAGCCGGTCGGCGATGCGATCTCGGCCGAGAACCGACAGAACTACCGCGTGAGCACGATCAGCGCCGATCTCGAGGCGCGCGTCGGTGAGGAGGAGGACCTGGACGTCCAGGATCTCTCGTCCACGGGCTTCGCGGTCCTGGCGTCCGCCGACTACGAGCTCGGTCAGACCGTGGAAGTCTCGATCGCGCACGGCGAGGAGCAGTGCCACGGCATCGCCGCGGTCCAGAGCATCCGTCACTTCGGTCCGGGACGCATCCGCTACGGCATGCGCGCGATCGAGGAAGACCCGCATACCGGCGAGTTCCTCCAGGTGCTGCAGCGCATCTCCCTCGCGGTCCAGCGCGAACAGCTCCAGCGGAGCGGCGCCGCGACCTGAGGTCGCTCGGCGTCGATTCCGACGGGACTAACTTCTCGCGCCGATCGAGGCGAGAAGCCGTTGGATCACGTCGTTCCCGTCGCGCCGGCTCGAAAGGTGGTCTTCCGGGATTTCCCACCAGGCGTCCTGCGGGATGGGGATCGTCCATTCCCCGATCGCGGTCCGATCTGCGATTCGCCAGGCCCCGTCCCGTCGTTCGAAGCGATCGACGTAGCGGAAGCCGGTCGCGACGCTCATGAAGGGGCGCGGATCGTCGCTGCGATGCAGCGACACGCCGTAGGTCTCGCAGGCGGCGGTGTCGCCTTCGGCGAGGTCGACCAGCACGTTGCCCACGAGGTGCATCGTCCAGCGGTACCGGCGGGTCAGCCCGTCGACCCAGGCGACGAACTCGTCGACCGTGCCGTCGAAGCTGCCGTGGTGGTCCCGCGCATCCGGGTGGTAGCAGCCGCGCACGAGATCGAAGTCGCGGCGATCGATCCCCCGGCAGTAGCGGAGGACGACCTCTTCGATCTCCTGCTTGTCGAGGAGTGCTCGGAGTCGCGGGTCCATGCGGCGAGGCTAGCAGCCCCGCACGCGCGCCATCCCGCCTACGCGTCGCCCCGGCCAGGGCGCGCGTCGCCCTCGGCGGTGCTCGCGTCGGTCTCGATGCCGAGCACGCGGCGGCGGTAGACGTTCGGCATGAAGAAGGCCAGCCACCAGCACGCGGTGGTCAGGAGCGTCGCGCAGGCGATGAGGCTCGCGCCGACGGGCGCCAGGACCGGCAGGCCGGCCGCGCGGATCGCGATGATCGCGGTCACCATGGCGACGCTCGCGGCGCTCGCGAGGGCCCAGAGCAGGAATCGGTGGGTCGTCTCGGCGTTGGCGAGCCCGAGCGCCGCCCGCCGCTTCATCTTGCCGTAGTAGCGAATCGATTCGAGGCCGTTCCACACGTAGGACGCGCCGACGGAGGCGACCAGCGCGATCGTCCACGGCTGGATGTTCGCGATCATCGCCTCCCGCGTCGGGGCGAGGGCTCCGACCAGTCCGGCGCCCGCCCCGCCGATCGCGCCGGTGAGCGCGATGACGACGGAGAGCGCCGAGGCCCAGCGCTTGCCCGGGCGGAAGACGACGTAGGGGAAGCGTGCGAGGGCGGCGATGCCCACCACCATGCCGATCGTGCCGATCGCGAAGAGCAGCGCTCCTTCGTTCGTCATGACCATCGCCGGGACCCGGCTCGCGCCGGCGAGGGGGTAGCCGACGCAGAAGAGGCCGGCGAATGCGATCGCGAGCAGTCGCTCGGGAAGCGCACGGCTTCGCCGCGCGAGCGCGAAGAGTCGAATCGTCACGCCC
>JAUIMK010000475.1 GCA_030432735.1 bacterium | reverse complement strand
GCTCGGCGATGCGTCGAAGACGGATCCGGCGTGCAGCCTCTCACCGGAGCACGACGTGATCACGAGCGCGCGGGACGTGAGAGAGCCTGGCTTTCGTCCTCGACGTTAGGTGGCGACCATTCGGGGCGATGGCGGCTAGGGCCGGAGCCGCAGATCGACCACCCGCCGGCTCTCGAGTCCCCAGTCGTCTCTGGCGACGATCTCGATTCGCGCAGTCCCTTCTCCTGCCTTCGCACCGCGCCCGACCAGCCAGACGCGCCCCCCCGGCCGACCCGGATCGAGGACTTCGACCTGCGACACAAGATCGCTCGAAGGATCCGCCTCCAGGATCGCGACTTCGTAGGACAGGTTCCCGGCATCTCCGGCGATCGCGCGCAGGGGCACCGCGAACGGCCCCGGCCGGATCGGAACGACGCGCGCGGGGGCGTGCAGGTCCGGCAACGAGAGCGACCAGACCGACTCCCCCGATTCCCGAGCACCGCGCCAGACCAGCGTTCGACCGGAGACGTCGGGCTCGACCTGGGGTGCGATCGCGCCCGTGACCCGTTGCGGAGGGCACGTGCCGGTTCGTGCCTCGAACTCACAGAATGTGACCGCCGGAGCCTCGATCGCGTCCCCTGCCGCCCAGACGATCCGACGACCGGAAACCCGAGGACCCGTGAGCTGGTCCACGCGAAGCGCCGACGTGATCGGTCGCGCCTCGCATCGCGGCCCCGGATCGTCGTCCGTCTCCTGTAGGCGACACGCGTAGAGGCGGGTCACGACCTGGAGCACGGGAGCACATTCCGGGAGCACGTCGCCGAAGACGCAGCCCGCGGGCGGCAGGAATTCGATGCCCGGTACGCCGAAGGCCAGGGTGGCGCCTCCGTGGGCGGGCGCATCCGGCGAGACCCAGGCAGGACTGACGGTGATCTCCTCGGGCGTGCAAGCGCTCCCGTCGTGACGCAAGACGCAGCGCGCGAGCTTCCCGCTCGCCCCCAGCAAGAGCGTGCGCCCGTCGAACGAAGACAGGCGCCAGGGCGGATCGCCGTCACGGAAGGCCACCAGAGGAATCGGGTCGCAAGCCCGCGCCCCTCGCCTGGGCCGGCAACCTTCGATCGTGCCGCCCGCTCCACTGCCCACCTGCCAGACGATCCAGCCGCGCGCGACCCGCGGACGCGAGAGATCCTGGCCCGACGCTTTCACCACCCGCGGTCTGCATTCTTCGCGCTTCGCGGCGCGGAGGCCGGCCACGCCGCGCTTTCCGATCCGAGCTCCGCGTTCGAGCGCGCACCATCCGATCGAGAACACGTCGTCGGTCCTCGATCGCCACGCCATGAGTCGACCGTCGATGTCGACCTCGACCGGGCGCCCCTCGACCTCGATCGAGGTCGAGGCGGGCATCTCCTCCTGCTCGGGGCGCGGTCCGATCCACCCCGCGCGCCCCGCTCTTCTCTTCCGCGACGGGACCGCCGCCTTCGGCGAAACCGATGAGCGAAGGGGCTCGACGGACACCCCGATCCCTCCGTCCTCGTCCTCACGCTCCATGAGCCAGGCCACGCGGCGCCCGTCGGTCGCAGGCGCTTCGACGTCGAGGCGCGCTCGGGTGTAGTCGGCGGGATGGATGCGCTCGAGACCGAAGACGCGAACACGCGTGATCTCGCGCCCGTCATCGAGCGCGACGCGGATGCGTAGCGTGCGCGGTCCCGGCGCGACCCTCGTGGCGTCCCACTCGACCGCGAGGTCGGCATCGCCTCGCACCGAAGGAGGCACGCGTTCCACGCCGGGCAGGCTCTCGAGGCGCGCGAATTCGCGACCCACGAGACCGGTCGCGAGGTCGGCGGCGATGGCAGCGACGTCCCCTCCGGTCGCGACGACGTCGAAGCGGACGCGCCCGGCACTCGGATCGACCAGGCTCCCGGAAGCCGGGGCGTCGAGCGCGAGGTCGACCTCCGGCGGGTCGGCGGCGAAGAGCGTCGGGAGATGGAGGGCACCGGCGCCGTGCAGCCAATCGTGGCCGGGGGCGCCGAGGTCGCGGACGCCGAGGCGGAGCCATTCGCGGAGGGCGGCGGGACCGAGGTCGGGTCGTCGAGCGCCCGCGAGAGCCACGGCACCCGCGACGTGGGGCGCCGACATCGACGTTCCGGCGAGCCGCCGATAGGCGCCTCCGACGACGAACGGCGCCTCGTCCTCGAGCAGGGCGCTCGTGAGCAGAGAGAGGATGTTGCGGCGAGCAACGCGGACCCCCGGCGTGGAGGACGGGCCTCCCCCCGGCGCCAGGAGATCCAGCCCCCAGCCACGGTTCGAGAAGGAGGACAGAGCATCGTCGTAGCCGTGCGCACCGATGGTCAGGACCGCGTCGGTATTCTCCGGGCTGCGCAGCGCGACGTCGGCGCTGGCGTTGCCTGCACTCGTCACGACCACCGCACCGAGCGCTTCGACGTGGCGGAGGATGTCGACCGCGAGCGGATGCTCGAGCAGCTCTACGACTACTCGGACGAGCTGATGGAGCTGGTCCTCGGCGGGGAGGAGGTCCCCGAGGCGCTCATCCACCGCGTCATCCGGTCGGCGACGATCCACCTGCAGGTCCAACCGGTCCTCTGCGGCTCGGCGCTGCACGGCATGGG
>JAUIMK010000474.1 GCA_030432735.1 bacterium | reverse complement strand
GACGAGGGCGGCGGGGACGACGAAGCGCAGCAGGAAGCGCCAGCCTTCGTGGAGGAACGACGGCTCCGCCCCTTCGCTCGCCACGCCGATCGGATCCTCCATCGCCCAGCCGACGAAGATCGCGATCGCGAGGCCACCGCCCACCAGGAAGAGGTTCGTGGCGACGGTGTCGGCGAGATCGAGGATCGCGATGTCGTAGGCCGACCACACGCCGCAGAGGGTGACGGCCACGCCGCCGACCAGCGCCGCGCGCCGCCGCTCCCAGCCGAAGGCGTCCATCGCCGCGGAGACCACGACCTCGAGGAGCGAGATCGCGCTGGTGAGGGCACCGACCACGAGCGCCACGAAGAACGCGCCGCCCACGAGGCGACCGATCGCGCCCATCGACGCGAAGGCCTTGGGCAGCGCGACGAAGAGCGCTCCGATCGTCCCGCCCGAGATCTCGCTCTGCATGCCGAGGGCGAAGATCAGCGGGAAGACCATCAGCCCCGCGACGAACGCGACCCCGAAGTCCGCGAAGGAGATCACGACGGTCTCCTGCGCGAGGTTGCTGTCCCGCGGCAGATAGCTCGCGAAGGTCAGGATCGCGCCCATGCCGAGGCTCAGGCTGAAGAAGGCCTGACCGGCGGCGGCGACGATCACGTCGAGGGCCAGGGCCTTCTCGAGGTCGAAATTCAGATAGTAGGCGTAGCCCGCGCCGGCGCCGTCGAGGGTCGCCGCGTAGACGACGATGCCGAGCATGATCAGGAAGAGCCCGGGCATCGCGACCTTCGCCACCCGCTCGATCCCCGCGCCGATCCCGCCGGACACGATCGCGATCGTCACGACCATGAAGAGCACCTGCATGGCGAGGCTGCCGTGCCCCTCCGAGACCGCACCGAAATGCGCGCCGGCGTCCTCCGCGAAGCCGACGAAGAACGCCTCGAACGCATAGCGAAGGGTCCAGCCACCGATCACGCCGTAGTACGACAGGATCACGAAGCCCGCCGCGACGAAGACCGCGCCGAGCCAACGCCAGGCGTCGCCGCCGAAATGCGCGAGCGCCGAGATCGGTCCGCGCCGCGCACCTCGACCGATGGTCAGCTCGGCGAGCATCACCGGCAGCCCGAGGAGCAGCGTGAAGACCAGGTAGAGCCCGACGAAGCCGGCGCCGCCCTTCTCCGCCGCCAGATAGGAGAAGCGCCACATGTTGCCGAGCCCGACGGCGGAGCCGACCGCCGCGAGCAGGAAACCCCATCTCGTCTGCCACTGTTCCCGCGAAGCGGATGCGTCGGCCATGGTTCCCCCCAGAATCCAGAACCCGCGCGCACCGGGGGGCGCGCGCTGCGGCCGAAGCATACCCTCCGGCCCGCACGCGCGCCGAGTCCACGCGCACGCCTCACCCTTCATCGGCTCGTTCCCGCCTCCGCCGGAGTCCGGCTTCGACGCCCGCCGCGCGAGACGCTCGTTGACCCGTCCGATCGTGATCCTGCTCTGCCTCGTCCTGCTCGTGGCGCTCGGCCTGCCCGCCCTGCTGCGGCGCCACCCCTCGCTCTCGGCGAGGCGTCTCCGCTCCCTCGCCGACGTCCCGGACCGCGCACGAATCGTCGTGCTGGGCTGCCACGTGACGAACGCCGCAGGACGTCCGAACCGGCTCTTCACGGCGCGGGTCGCCGCCGGCGCCGCCGCCTATCACGCGCTCGCCGCACGCGGCGACGCGGCACGCGCGACCGTCCTCGCGAGTGGCTTCGGACGGCTCGGCGAGACCGAGGCCCTCCGCGCTCAGCTGATCGCGGCGGGCGTCCCGGACGAGGCGATCGAGCTCGACCCGGACGGCGAGCGCACGATCCGCACGATGGAATACCTCGCCCGCGAGCGCGCCCCGGATCGCCCGATCGTGCTCGTCACCCAGGCCTTTCATCTGCCGCGCGCGCTGTGGCTGGCGGAGCAGCTGGGCGTCGAGGCGCTCGGCCTGCCGGCCGCCGGCGGAATCGGCGGGCTCGGGGGACACGTCCGGGAGCACCTCGCCTGGCTGCGCGCGGTCGTCGATCGGTGGCGCCGGTAGCGGCCGTCCTTCGCGGGGCTTCTGTGGCATGCTCCGCCGACCCCCCGCAGTCGCTCGACGAGCACGGGAAGACCTTGGCTGCGCGAACGAAGAAGCGATCGACGACGCGACCGGTGAAACGACCGGCGACGCGCGGGAAGTCGCGCAAGACGATCCGGCTGCCGGACTCCGTCCGCGCCGAACTCATCAGCCTGAAGCTCGACCTCGACCCGGCAAAGCGCCGCTTCCACGGCGGCGCCCGCTACGACCTCGTTCTCGAGAAGGCGACTTCCTGGATCGAGCTCCACGCGGTCGAGCTCGACGTCCGGGACGTCCGCGCGTGCGTCGAGGACCGCTCCGTCGAAGCCGAAGTCGAAGCGCACCCCGAGTGCGAGACGATCGTGCTGCGATTCGCGTCGCGACTGCCCGCCGGCGAGGTCGCACTCTCGCTCTCCTTCCGGGGTCGCGTGCGAGACGATCTCCGCGGCCTCTACCGGGGCAGCGACCCGGACACGCCCTACCTGGCGACCCAGCTCTGCCCGACCGACGCCCGCCGACTCTTCCCGTGTCTGGACGAGCCGGGAACG
>JAUIMK010000101.1 GCA_030432735.1 bacterium | reverse complement strand
TCGGTGCGGATCGCGCATTCCGCGAGCGGGTGCGCGATCGCCTGGAAGCCGCCGATCGGGACGCCGAACTGGATGCGCTCCCGGGCGTAGTCGGCGCCGATCGCGAGCGCGCGCTGGGCGATGCCCATAAGCCAGAAGCCCGCGAGGAGCTTCCACTCGGCGTCGGCCCGGCGCATCGCCGCCACCGCCTCGTCGCCGCTCGCGAGCACCCGCGCATCACCGTCGCGATCGAGCCGCCAGTGGGCCAGCGCGCTGCCGCCGAGGTCGTGGACGCGCGCGGAGCGCCGGGCGGCGCCGTTCTCCGCGACGTAGAGCGTGTCGCCGTCGAGGGCGACGACGGCGTCGGCGAGCGTGCCGAAGGGAATCAGGGTCCGGCCGCCGGCGGTCGTCGTCGTGCCCGGCGCCGCGTGCGGGCGGGGCAGGGCGATCGACGCGGCGGGGGCGCCCTCCGCGAGTCGGCCGAGCAGCGGGTCGTCCGGGGCGATCTTCGCCAGCAGCCGGCCGACCGTCGCGACCTCGAGGAAGGGCACCGGCGCGAGGGCGCGGCCGGAGAGGTTCGCGACGAGGCCGAGGTCGAGCATCGACATCTCGAGCCCCCCGGCCGCTTCCGGCAGGCCCATGGCGTTCGCGCCGAGCTCGCAGTACTGCTCCCAGAGCGACTCGGAGAAGCCGGTCTGCTCGTGGTCGCGGACGTGGGTCGTCGGACATTCCTTCTCGAGCATCTCGGAGAAGGTGTCGACGAGGATCTGTTGGGATTCGTCGAGGGAGAGATCCATGCGTTCTTTCTCGTTCGGCGTTGCTGGAATGGTAGGGTCGACGCGGACTCTAGCCCCGGTCTTCGCCCTTGATGACGTCGAAACGCGGGACGGGACCCTGGCCCGGAAGGTCCTCGAAACGGACCTCGACGACCTGGTCGATCGCGATCGCCTCGGGATCGGCGTCCAGCAGGTCACAGACCATCCGGACGCCCTCGTCGAGCTCGATCGTCGCGATCACGTAGGGGACGTGGTCCTTCCAGGCCGGGTGGAAGGCGCGATGCGAGACGGTATAGGAATGGATGCGCCCGCGCCCGGAGACCGTCTGCCAGTCCGCTTCCGCCGAGTGGCACGCGGGGCATCGGAGCTGCGGGTAGTGGCGGAGCAGTCCACAGGCCGTGCAGCGCTGGATCGCGAGGCGCCCCTCGGCGATCGCGTCCCAGAAGCCCTGGCTGATCTCCGTCTTCGGGATCGGCGGTCGCTTCGGCGTCTCGTCGGCGGGCGTCATTCGGGGGCTCCCAGGATCAGCGCGGCGCCCTCGTGGAAGTCGCCCTCGCCGGTGACGAGGACGCGTTCGCAATCGGCCACCTGTCGCGCGGGCTCGACCTCGCGGCGGAGCTGTCGGACCGCCTCGCTCACGAGGTTGGCCCCCGAGCAGTGCCCCTCCGACAGGAGTCCGCCGGAGGTGTTCACCGGCAGCGCCCCGCCGAGCGCGATCCGCCCGTCCCGCACGAACCCGCCCCCTTCGCCCGGGCCGCAGAAGCCGCACGCTTCGAGACTCGCGAGCACGATCCAGGTGAAGCCGTCGTAGATCTGGGCGCAGTCGATCGCGTCCGGGCCGAGGCCGGCCATCGCGTAGGCGCGCGCCGCCGCCCGCTCGAGGCCTTCGATCCGCGTGAGGTCCCGTTTCTGCGTGATCGACGTCGGGGGATCGCCGTGGCCTTCGCCCACGCCGAGGATCGGGAGGCCCGGCTTCCGCGCGTCCCGGGCGCGCTCGGCGCTCGTGATCACGATCGCCGTGGCGCCGTCGGTCTCGAGGGAGCAGTCGAAGAGGCGGAGCGGATCCGAGATGAAGGGCGACGCCTGGTGCTGCTCGAGGGTCATCGTCTTCTCGTGCATGAGCGCGCGCGGATTCAGGTTCGCGTGGCCGCGGACCGCGACGGCGATGTGCCCGAAATCCTCGCTCGTCGTGCCGTACTCGTGCATGTGTCGGCGCGCGGCCTGGGCGAACCACTGGGCGGCGACCGTATTGCCGAAGGGCCGCTCGAACTCGTCGATCTGGCGCATGACCGGGTGGGGCGGGATGGCGCCTTCGCTGGTCTTCGAGACGCGCTGGGCGGAGTAGCCGCGGCGGCCGGCGACCAGCAGGACGTTGGTCGCGATCCCGGCGGCGACGGCGAGGGCCGCGCTCTGGATCGCGGAGACGAAGCTCGCGCCGCCGGTCCGGATCGTCGAGGAGAAGGCCAGGTTCGGGAGACCGAGCTCGAGGATGAAATCCTCGGCGACGGTTCCCGCGAGCTCGTTGGGCATGACCCCGTCGATGTCCGCCGGCTCGAGGCCCGCGTCGGCGATCGCTTCGTGGGCCGCTTCGAGGTGGAGACCGAGGGTGGTGAGATCGGTGCCGCGGGTGAACGGCGTCTGTCCGACTCCGACGATGGCGGTCTCTGCGCTGAGGGACGCGAGCGAGGTCATTTCGAGAGCCGGGGTCCTGCGTGGGTGGGGCGCCGATCATAACGGATTCGACGGGCGCGGGTTCGCGGGTCACCATCCGGGGACGGGGCGCGTGGAGCGTCCGGGGAGGGATCCAGTGCGCGTCGGCATCTTCGTTTCGGAGACATGGGGACCGGGCTCGACGATCGACGAGATCCGGGATCGCGCCGCGCGCGCCGAGGCCCTCGGCTTCGCGGGCGCGTGGGTGCCGTACCTGCCCTGGGCACCGGACGCGATGGCCTCGATGCAGGCGGCGGGGCAGGCGACGTCCCGGATCGAGGTCGGGTCCGCGGTGATCCCGACCTTCTTCTTCCATCCGCTCGCATTGGCACGGCAGGCCGCGACGGTCCAGTCGGCGATCGGGCGGCCCATCCATCTCGGGGTCGGGTGTTCGAACCCGGCGATCGTCGCGATGCACGGGCTCCCCTTCGAGCGGCCCGCGCGTCACGTCCGGGAGTACCTCGAGATCCTGAACGCGGCCTTCGAGGTCGGCGCGAAGCCCGCCGGTCCGCGGGAGCAGTCGGGCTTCGTCCAGCACGCGGGGGAGATCTTCGAGCTCGGCTCGATCTACGGTACGCCGGGGGCGACCGGGATGGGCTCCGTCCTCGTCGGTGCGATCGGGCCGAAGATGCTCGAGGTGACCGGGACCTTCGCCGACGGCGTGATCGGGACCTGGTGCGACGAGGGCGCCATCGAGCGGCACGTCGCACCGCCGGTGCGCGCCGCGGCCGCGAAGGCGGGGCGAGAGGCTCCGGTGATCGCGAGCGTGATCGCCACGGCGATCGTGCCAAAGTCGCGGGTCGCCGAAGCGCGGGACGCGGCGCAGGCGGAGTTCGGCTTCTACGAGCAGAACATGCCCTACAAGCGCGTGATCGACGCCGGCGACGCGGCCCGGATCGGGGACGTCGCCGTCATCGGGGACGAAGAGGAAGTCGCGCGCCGCCTGCGCGCCTATCGGGACGCGGGGCTCACCGACTTCCTGGCCGCTCCCTATTCGGTCGCCGGGGCGAGCTGGGCGTCGACCGCGGAGAAGCTCGCCGCCCTCGAGGTCTGAGGAGGCGTCGCCTCGTCCGGGCGTACCCACGCCGGGCGCGCGGGCACCGCCGCCGTCGGGGGTTCGCCTAGCTCGTGCCCGGCCCCGCCTCGGGCATCTGGAGGAACTCGATCAGCAGCGGGTCTCCCTTCCGCTCGAGGTAGGCGAAGATCGTGTCCTCGGTGAAGCGCTTGTACCAGATCGGCTCGAAGCCCAGCGGCGCGACCTTCTCGACCCAGGCGTCCGTGTCCTCGACGCGGTAGCGGAGGTGGTGCATGCCTTCGCGTCCGGCCTCGATGAACTCGCGGTGGGGGCTGTGGCCCTCCTTCCACTCGATGAACTCGATCTCGAGGTCGCCGGACCGGCCGAAGAGGATCGAGAGCGTGACGTCCTCCTTGCGTCCGCGATAGTCGGCGTCCTCGACGGAGCCGTCCATCTCGGTCCAGGGGCCGAAGAGCGCGCCGTAGCGTGCCTTGGTCTCCTCGATCGAGCGGACCACGAAGCCCACCTGGTCGATCGGAGGGAGGCCCAGGGTCTCGAGGTCGGCGGGTGTTTCGGCGGAAGACATGACGGATCCTTTCTCGGAGCGAGGTGGGGACGCGGGCTAGGCGCGGAACGTGACCGGCATCGCCGAGTAGCCCTTCACGAACTCGGTCGCATAGGTCTCGAGGCCGGACGTGTCGACCTCGTAGGCCGGGAAGCGCTTCAGGATCTCGTTGATCGCGATCTCGCCTTCCTTGCGGGCGACGTGGAGGCCGATGCACGCGTGGTGTCCGTGGGAGAACCCGAGGGAGCGCGGCGGATTGCGCTTCATGTCGTACTTCTCCGGGTCGGGGAACTCGCGGTCGTCGCGGTTCGCCGCCGTGTAGAGGAGGACGATCACCTGCCCCTCGTCGATCGTGACGCCGTGGCGTTCGACGCGCTTCGTGACCAGCCGACACATGTTCTGGGTCGGCATGTCGATCCGGACCGCTTCGTTGAAGGCGGGCACGGCGAGTTCGGGGTCGCCGGCGAGCTCCGCGCGCTGGTCCGGGTTCTCCTGGAGGCGGAGCATCAGGTTCGCGAGGACCTTGGGCAGGGTGTCGGTCCCGCCGATCAGGAGCAGCGAGAGATGGGAGCCGATCGCGTCGTCGTCGAGGGCGCCGCCGTCGAGATCCCGGTACTCGCGCAGGACGGTGATCGCGTTCGGCTCCGCCGGCGGGTTCGCGCGTTGTTCGGCGGAGATGCGCCGGAGGTAGTCGTTCATCTCGCCCATCGCGGCGAGCCCGTCCTCGGTCATGCCCGAGTGACCCGGCTCGCGCCGGAAGAAGCGGCCGACGACGTCGCGGAGGTAGTCCCCGTCCTCTTCGGGCAGGCCGATCACCTTGCAGCCGACGTTCATCGCGAGGGGCTGGGCGAAGTCCTCCACGAACTCGTGCTGGCCGCCGTCGGCGAAGGGCTCGAGGAGCCGCTCGACCACGCCCTGGATCCACGGCGAGAGCGCCCGGACCTTGGCGGGCATGAAGTGCTTGCGCAGGCCGCCGCGCAGACGCGAGTGCTCCGGTGGGTCCATGTTGTTGAGGAGCGGCAGCACCGGCTGGACGCGGGTGAGCAGGTGCGCGTTCGTCGCGCCCTTTGCATTCGAGACGAAGTCTCCGGCGCAGGCCCACCAGACGTCCTCGAAGCGGGAGAGCGCGAAGGCGTCGTACGCCTCGAGGTAGTGGACCGGCGATTCGTCGCGCAGTCGCTTGTAGATCCCGTGGTTGTCGCCGTGGATCACGTCGTCGGAGAAGGGGTCGTACTGAACGGTCATGGGACTCCTCTTGGACCGAAAGCGTACGGCCCACAGCCTGGGGCGTCGAGGGAGCGCCGAGGGCGGCGCGGCCGGGAAGGGGGCCTCGAGGGCGCTACCGTCCGCGCTTCGAACCAGCCAGGAGCGTCCATGTCCGATCCCCGCCTCGACCCCCGCCTTCGCCCCCTCCTGTCCCGGATGTCCGGCGGCTTCGGCGGCGACGTGAAGGACCGCGACGAGCTGATCGCCCGGATGAATAGCGAGGCGGCGCGCGAGGGGGCAGCGGCCCTCCGCGACTTCCTGGATCTCTGCGACACCGAGGAGGTGGCGCCCTCCGCGGGGCTCTCCGTCGAGACCCGCGAGTTCACCTCCTCGCCCGACGGCAACACGATCGAGGTCCAGCTGATCCGCCACGCCGACGGTGCGCCCCGCCCGGGCGTCTACTACATCCACGGCGGCGGGATGATGACGATGTCCTGCTTCGACGGGAACTATCGCGCCTGGGGCAAGATCATCGCCGCCCAGGGCGTCAACGTCGCGATGGTCGACTTCCGCAACTGCATCGTGCCGTCCTCGGCGAAGGAGGTCGCGCCCTTCCCGGCGGGCCTCGACGACTGCGTGTCCGGCCTCGACTGGCTCGTCGAGCAGGCCGACGAGCTTGGCTTCGATCGCGACCGGCTGATCGTGGCGGGCGAGAGCGGCGGCGGGAACCTGACCCTCGCGACGGCGCTGCGCCTGAACCGGGAAGGGCGCGCCGATCTCGTCGGCGGCTTCTTCGCGCTCTGTCCCTACATCGCCGGCGAGTGGCCCCAGGAGCGCTTCCCCTCGTCGATCGAGAACAACGGCCTGCTCCTCGATCTCCACAACAACGTCGGCAAGCATTCCTACGGGATCGAGGCCTTCGAGCGCCAGGATCCGCTGGCGTGGCCGATCTTCGCGAGCGAGGACGACGTGCGCGGGCTGCCGCCGGTGGTGATCAGCGTGAACGAGGCGGACCCGCTCCGGGACGAAGGCATCCACTTCTATCGGTTGCTACTCGAGGCGGGCGTCGAGGCGCGCTGTCGCCAGGTCATGGGGACGATCCACGGGACCGAGATCTTCCCGATCGTGTGCCCCGAGATCAGTCGCGACACGGCGCGGGCGATCGCGGACTTCTGTCGCGAGCCGGGACGTTAGTCCGGGCGCCGATGCGCCCGCCGGCGGTCAGGGGCGCGCGAGGACCTGGACGGCGGTGGGGGCCCAGGGCAGACCGCCGTGCTCGCTCGGCTCCGTCTGCTGCAGCACGACGACGACCATGTCGTTCGCGGGGCTGATCCAGAACTGCGTGCCGAAGCGACCGCTCCACCACACGTCGCCATTCGTCGACGGCATCACCGTCGAGGTGTCGTCCGCCACGACGCTCACGCCGAGTCCCCAGCCGAGCCCTTCGAGCCCTCTCTCGGCGAGCACGCCGGAGGCCACGTGCAGGCGCATCATGTCGGCCACGGTCTCCTCGCGGAGGATGCGTACGCCCTCGAGCTCGCCGCCGTTCGCGAGCATCATCGCGAAGCGCATGTAGTCCGGTGCGGTCCCGACCATGCCTCCGCCGCCCGGCGTCCAGCCCCGTCCGTAGTGCGCATCGAACCGCGTCTCCCGGACGAGCGCGCCGGTCTCGTCGTGGGTGTAGATCCTCGCGAAGGGAGCGTCCGCCGGGACCTCGTCGGGGAAGCCCGTCGCGTCCATTCCGAGGGGAGCGAAGATCCGCTCGCGCAGGAACGCGTCGAAGGGGCGGCCGGACGCGACCTCGACCACGCGAGCGAGCACGTCCGCGGACCAGCCGTAGCGCCATCGCTCGCCGGGTCTCTCGTAGAGCGGGCGCGAGGCGACGTGTTCGATCCGATCGGCGAGGGAGCCGAGTCCGGGGGCCTCGATGTCCGGGGCGCGCCAGAGGCGATCGAGGGGATCGTCGGTCTCGGCGTAGCCGCCGATGCCGGAGGTGAACGTGAGGAGATGGCGGATCGTGAGCGGCTCGTCGAGGGCGCCGGTCTCGAAACCGCCATCGGCGTCGCGTCCGGTCACGACCTGCATCGTCTCGAAGGCCGGCACGAAGTCGGCGAGCCGATCGTCGAGCGCGAGCCCGCCGTCGTCGACCAGGACGAGCGTCGCGACCGCCGTGATCGCCTTGCTCATCGACGCGAGATGGAAGCGCGTGTCGAGGCGCATCGGCGTCCCGGCTTCGACGTCCGCCATGCCGGTGGTGCGCGCGTAGACGACGCGGCCCTCGCGCGCGACGAGCGCGACGAAGCCCGCCCGGGCACCGCTCGCGACGCGGGCGTCGAGGACGCGGTCGATCGCGAAGCGGCGAAGGGCGGCGAGGCCGTCGCGGTCGGGCGGTCCGCCGATCGCGGGCAGCGCGGGCTCGGTCCCACCGCAGCCGGCACAGGCGAGCAGGAGGGCGAGGGCCAGGATCCGATCGACCCCTCGCGTCACCGACCGCCTCGCCGTCGCAGCCGCGCCACGCGTTCGCGAAGCCGGCGGAGCTTCCCACGCGCGCGGGTCGCGAGGGTGTCGCCGGGATGGCGGTCGATCGGGAGCGCCGCGAAGGCGGATCCGATCGCGGAGATCGCGTCGGCAGAGAGACCGGCGTCCCAGGCGGCGGCGTTCTCCGCGACCTGCGCTTCGCTCGAGGCCCCGACGATCGGCGCCGTCACCCGCGGCTGGGCGAGCACCCAGGCGAGGGCGACGGAGCTGACGGCGAGGTCGAGCTCCCGAGCGATGGGCGCGAGATGCTGCGTGATCGCCTCCACGAGGAGCGCTCGATTGGGTGGAGCGAAGAGCGGGTCGAACTCCGCCCGGGCCCCGCGCCAGCGCGCGTCTTCGAGGAAGCGGGTGGAGAGCGCGCCGCCTTCGAGGGGGGTGTACGCGAGCACGCCGATCCCGGCGGCTTCGGCGAGGGGGAGGAGCTCCGCCTCCGCGTGGCGTTCGAGCAGGCTGTAGTGGAGCTGGAGCGAGGCGAGTCCTCGCCCGGGCGCCGCGTCGGCCAGGGACGCGAGGCCGGTTTCGAGCTCCTGCGGCTCGACGTTCGACACGCCGATGTGTCGGATCTTTCCTTCCTCACGAAGCCGGTCCAGCTCGCCCAGGGCGTCTTCGAGGGGAACGCGACGATCGGGGTGATGGATCTGGCAGAGGTCCAGGTGGTCGGTGCGAAGCCGTTCGAGACTCTCCTCGACGTCCCGGCGGATCGCGTGCGGTCGGGAATCGCGGCGGACGGTGCGTCGCCGGCCGCCGACCTCCGTCGCGAAGAGGACTTCGCCGTGGTCGTCGTCCCAGCGCAGGCCGACCTTCGAGAGGAGCTCGACGCGCTCGCGCCGCCCGTCGAGCGCGCGCCCGAGGAAGGACTCGACGTCGCCGAAGTCGTAGAGCGGGGCGGTGTCGATCGAGGTCAGGCCCGCGTCGATCGCCGCGTCGAGAACGCGCGCGCGGGTGCGCGCGTCCTGGCGGCTGCGCCCCATGCTGCCGAAGACGAGGGTCGAGATCTCGAGGTCCGTTCCGCCGAGCGGCGCACGTCGGGTCATCGCGTCGACTCGGTTCGGGAGGAGCGCGGCTCGTCGGGCATGGCAGGGCCTCGCGCGGAAGGTGCCGTCCGAGTCTACCGCGATCGGATCGGTCGGGCGGCGTCGAGCCCGGGTCGGACCGGATTCACGGTGGGCTGCGATACGCTTCCGCGCGTCGCCCGCCGCGACCGATTGCCCGGGAGCCCACCATGAAGACCGACTTCGCGAGTCGACGCCTTCGCGCGCGAAGGGGCGAGCTCGCGGGCCTCCGGGTGGCGACGATCGGCGGCGCGAACATCGAGCACGGCTACACGCTTCCGGGGGACTTCGAGGCGGACGCGAAGTACTCGGTGGCGCCGCAGCCGCGGCAGGCGGGCGGGAGTGCGGTGAACCACGCCTGCCGCCTGCTCGCGCTCGGCGTCGGTGTCCACCCGGTGCTGCCCCTCGCGAAGGCCGATCCGTTCAGCCGCGTGATCGTCGACGCCCTCGAGACCGCCGCACGAATCGGCGGCGTGGCCTTCGAACCGGACGACCTCTTCGTTCGCGGGAACGGTCTCGTCACGCCCTATACGACGATCATCCGCCAGGGGGCCTCGCGCGCGGTGCTGAACGAGTTCTCCCCGGACCTGATGGCGGCCTTCCCCACGCACGTCGAGCGCCACCTGAAGCGCCTCGCCCGCGCGGCGAGCCGCCCCGACGTGGTGGTCGTGGGCCACGTCCATGCCGACCGCGAGCGGGACGCCGCCGACGAGATCGGCTTCGCCGGCGAGATCACGGAACGGGTGCTCGCGGCGCCGGAGCTGTCCGGAGTTCCGAAGGTCGTGAACTTCGGGAGTGCGCAGTTCAAGCTCGGGACGAAGCGATGGGAGAAGGTGCTGCGGGATCACGTCGAAGTGTTCCAGCTCGACATCGGCGAGGTCCGCCGCTTCTGCAGCGACGCCGACCTGCCGGACGGGTCCCTCGCGTCGATCCTCGGCTGGTTCCGGGAGCGCTGCACGGTCGTCGTCTCGCTCGAACGCTTCGGTGCGATCGGGCAGCTCGCGGGCAGCGATCGGCCCGTCGCGGCCTGGCCCTACTTGATCGACGAGGTGGCCGACTCGACCGGGGCCGGCGATGCGATGGGGGCCGGGCTCGTCGCGAGCCTCGCCCTCGACGGATTCCCCTTGGATTCGGACGAAGGAGCGGAGTCCCCGTTCGCGATGGCCCTCGCCGCCGGGCGCGCCTGTGCGGCCCATGCCTGCACGACGGTCGGGGGCGCCGCGGATTGCCCCGACCTCGACCGGCTGGTGGCCTTCGAGAAGAAGGGGCGTCTCCCGGACCGCGGGTACGGGATCCAGACCGGACTCTCGGAGCAGGAGCTCTTCCTGATCGATCGTGCCTTCGACGCCTGAGGCGCGTCCCTGCCCATCCCGCTGCCTGCCTCCTATCCTCGGGTCGATGGTGATCGAACGACCGAAGATCCGCCGGCCGGCATCGTGCGTCGGGTGAAGCGCTTCCTGTCGTGGACGCTCGCCGTCGTCGCGGCGCTCGTCGTCGCCGGCGCGATCGCGTTCTTCGTGCTCCGCGGACCGGATCCCGAGAAGATCCTCGCCGCGATCGACCGGCCGTCCTCGCCCGAGCTCGAGCCGGACGAAGCGCTCGCGGCCTTCCGGGTCGCGGACGGATTCCGGGTCGAGCTGGTCGCCGCGGAGCCCCTCGTCGTCGACCCGGTCGCGATGGACTGGGACGATCGGGGCCGTCTCTACGTGGCCGAGATGCGCGGCTACATGCGGGACATCGACGGAGGCGGCGAGGATCGACCCGTCGGGCAGGTCGCGCTCCTCGAGGACGTCGACGGCGACGGCCGGATGGACACGCGCCGGGTCTTCGCGGACGGGCTCGTCCTGCCGCGGGCGGTGCGGGTCCTGCCCGAAGGCGTGCTGATCGCGGAGCCGGAGCGACTCTGGCTTTGCCGCGATACGACGGGGGACGGTCGCTGCGACGAGAGAGCGCTGCTCGGCGAGTACGCGCTCCCCGGACCGAGCCCCGAGCACCAGGAGAACGGCCTCCTGCCCGGCCCCGACGGCTGGCTCTACAACGCGAAGTCGGAGCGTCGGATCCGGATCGCGGACGGCGCGATCGTCTCCGACCCCACGCCCTTCCGCGGGCAATGGGGCATCGCCCGGGACGACGAAGGACACCTCTTCTACAACCACAACTCGGGCTTCCTCTACGGCGAGGTCTTCCCCGGCGAGTACGCGATGCGCCAGGCCTTCACCGCGGCGCGTCTCGCGAAGCCGGGCGTGAACGTCCCCCTCGCGGACGGCGAGAAGGTCTGGGGGATCCGGGTCGCGCCGGGTCTGAACCGCGCGTACGTGCGTGGAACGCTTCGGGCGGACGGGCGGCAGAACGGTCCGACCGGCGTCTCGGGGCTCGCGATCCAGCGCGGCGACCAGTACGGACCGGACTTCGTGGGCGATGCCTTCGTTCCGGAGTCGGCCGGGAATACGCTGTCGCGCTTTCGCATCGAGCGGGAAGGGACGTCGCTCTCGGCGGAGCACGTCCTCGAGCCCGATCCGGAGTGGGGCCGGCGGGAGTTCCTCGCCTCGAGCGACGAACGCTTCCGCCCGGTCGACGCGAAGGTCGGTCCGGATGGCACGATCCACGTGATCGACATGTATCGCGGCGTGATCCAGCACGCGGTCTACGTCTCGGACTACCTCCACGACTACGTCATGCGCCACGACCTCGCGCCGCCGGGGGCCCGCGGTCGCGTCTGGCGCGTCGTGCGGGAGGCTCGACCGATCGAGCGGATCCCGCCTTCCCTCGACGGCATCGACGCGCAGATCGCGGCCCTCGATCACGCGAACGGCTGGGTCCGGGATCGCGCGCAGCGACGCCTCGTGGCGGAGGCGGATCCCCGCGCGGTGGAGGCGCTTCGCCGGCTCGGATTCGCGACGCCGCTCGGTCGGGTGCATGCGCTCTTTTCGCTCGCGGGGCTCGATGCGCTCGACGGGGCGACCTGGCGCGCGGGGCTTCGCGATCCGGATCCGCGGGTGCGGCGCGCCGCCCTGCGTGCCGGCGAGGCGCGACTCGCCGAGTTCGTCGACGGCCGCAGCGAGGTCGAGGCGCTGCTCGAAGATGGCGATGCGCTCGTTCGCCTGCAGGCGATCCACACGCTAGGGGCGCACCCGATGCCGCGCGCCCTTCGCGACCGGCTGCTCGCGCTCGCGCGGAAAGGCGCCCCGCTCCTGCGTCAGGCCGTGCTCTCCGGACTCGGGGGCATCGAGCTCGTCGCCCTCGACGCGGAGCTCGCGGCCGCGCCGGACGGTCCCGCGGACGAGGCGCGGGCCGCGTGGCTCGGTGAGCTCGCCGCGGCGGTCCACCGCGCGGCGCAGGAGACTTCCGATCCCGCGCGCGACGTGACGCGTCTGCTCGACCGCGTGGCCACCTGCGCGCCGGCGAGTGCGGTCGCGATCCTCGACGGCATCGTCGCGGCCCAGCGCGCGCCGGGCGCGAAACGCGTCGTGCTCGAACGATCGCATCCGGTCTTCTCGGAGGAGGTCGCGCGCTCCGACGACGTCCGTTCCGCGCTGGCGCGCGTCCGCCCGCATCTCACCTGGGAAGGCGATCCGCGCCCCGGCGGTGCGCGCGCGCTGACCGCGGAAGAGCGGGACCGGCGTGCGCGCGGCGAGGCGCTGTTCGCGAACAGTTGCGCGACCTGTCACGGCGCGAACGGCGCGGGTCAGCGCGGGCTCGCGCCACCGCTGGTCGGCTCGCCCTGGGTGCGCGATGCGGACGCCTGGCTCCTGCGGATCGTGCTCCACGGGATCACCGGTCCGATCGTCGTCGACGGCGAGCGCTGGGAGGGCACGATGCCGGGGCACGCGATGGATCCGCGCTTCGACGACGAGGGGGTGGCGGCGGTCGCGACCTTCCTGCGCCGGGCCTGGGGGCACGGGGACGATCCGGTCTCACCGGCGTCCGTCGCGGCGATCCGTGCTCTGGAGCGCGGACGTGAGGGCCCCTGGACCGTCGCGGAGCTCGAGTCGCTCGACGTCGTGCATCGCCTCGACGACTACGTCGGTCGCTACGACCTCCCGCTCCCGGGCGTGCACTTCGTCGTCGAACGTCGCGGGCCCTCGCTCGTGATCGGCCGCGGAGACGGAGCCGTCGCCCCGATGCTCGAGCTCGGGCTCGACACCTTCACCGGCGAAGGGCTCCTGCTGCGCTTCGAGCGAGACGAAGACGGAACCGTCGTGCGCGCCGACGCCTCCTTCCAGGGCACGTCCTTCACCCTCGGCCGGGCGGGTTGATCGGCGCCTCGCCACCGGGGGAGCGCTCGTGCCGCGATCGGCTATCAAATGAGCCTTTCCCCTTCCTCACGTCCTCCCAGGAGTCCAGCATGGCCGGTCAGGTCCACTACGAAGTGCGCGACCACGTCGCGACGATCACCCTCGACAACCAGAAGGCGCGCAACGCCTTCGACTACGAGATGTGCATGGAGCTCAAGCGGCTCTGGGGCGTCGTCAACGACGACCCCGACGTGCGCTGCGCGATCGTGACCGGTGCCGGCGAGAAGGCCTTCTGCACGGGATGGGACATCAGCTCGAACACGACCGGGGAGGCGCAGGAGTTCGCCAAGCACGGTCGCAAGGCCGCGCCCTACAACAACATCACCGCGGTCCAGAACAAGTGCTGGACGCCGGTGATCACCGCCGTCAACGGCATGTGCAACGGCGGCGGTCTCCACTTCATCGCCGACACCGACATCGCGATCGGCGCCGACACGTCGACCTACTTCGACACCCACTGT
Organism: bacterium; assembly: GCA_030432735.1. Classification (GTDB taxonomy): domain Bacteria; phylum Myxococcota_A; class UBA9160; order UBA9160; family UBA4427; genus UBA4427. Next base: position 607 of record JAUIMK010000101.1, on the reverse strand, counting down.
GCGAACGGGCTCGCGGCGGTCGTCGAGATGGTCGGCCTCTCGCGCAAGATCCCGCTCGACGCGGTCTTCCGGCTGATCTACATGGGCTCGAAGGAGCGCATGAGCGCCGAGGACGCGCTCCGGCTCGGGATGATCGGAGAGATCGTGCCGGCGGCGGGCCTCATGGATCGGGCGCGGGAGATCGCCGAGATCATCTGCACGATGTCCCCGGCCTCGCTCGCGCGGTCGAAGCAGGCGGTCTGGGAGAGCCTCGACATGGGGCTCGAGGACGCCCTCGACGCGACGCACAAGATCCTCGACGTGCACGCGGACCATCCGGACACGGTCGAAGGACCGACGGCGTTCTTCGAGAAGCGCGCTCCGAACTGGGCGCCCTACGACGGCAAGGCGATCGACATCTCCTGATCCTCGTCCTTCGCCTGCAGGCAGAGGACGAGGGGGGGCGGCCTAGCGTCCCTTCCACTCCGGCTTGCGCTTCTGGGCGAAGGCGATCGCGCCTTCCTTGGCGTCCTCGCTGCCGAAGATCCTGCCCATGTAGGCGTCCTGCGCCTTCCAGCTCTCGGCCTCCGGGCGGCCGATCGAGTCGTGGACGAGCTCCTTGCTCGCC
>JAUIMK010000473.1 GCA_030432735.1 bacterium | reverse complement strand
CGAACCGAAGTCACGCCAGGCCTGCGCGAAGAGGCCCATCAGCTCGGCGACCTCGGGCGCCCCCGCGTCCTGTCCGAGCATCGACGCCATCGCTTCCGGCGTGGTCCCTTCGAGCTGCCGCGCATCCGGTGCGCCGGCACGCTCGAACTGCTCTTTGCAGGCCGTGGCCACGGTCCGGTAGCCGCTCATCCCGTCGCGCTTGGCCAGCAAAGGGAACCAGCCCGATCCGAAGTTGATCGCGTCGAGCAGGAGCGTGAAGGCGAGCAGCGTCGCGTCGTCGCCCTCGAAGTGGTGGGCCGGATCGAGATCGTCCTCGGGCCAGGGCGCCGCCGCGAGGGCGTCCGCGAAGCGCGCGAGCCCCGCGTCGTCGATCGTGACGAAGCGGGCGCGACGTGCGACCTCCGCGCAGCGCTCGCGAATCTCGTCGAAGACGTCGCTCACGATGTCCCTCCTCCCGAAGCATCGATCGTCGCGGCAGGAACGAACACCTCGAGCGCCCCGGGCAGGACCTCCGCCCGGAGCGGAAGCGTCCCGACCGACTCGCCGTCGAGGTCGGCGAACATCGCCCGCCCCTTCGGCTCGATCGAGACCGTGCGCGCCGAATGGAACGAGACCGCCGGATGGCGCCCATGGGTCCCCGCGAAGAGCGAGGGGAGGTTCGCGAGCAGAGACGGAACCGACAGGCCGCGCACCAGCACGAGCTCGAGCCGTCCGTCGTCGACGCGCGCCTGCGGTGCGACGCGCATCCCGGCGCCGAAGCATCGCCCGTTCGCCGCGACCACGAGGGAGAGCGGTCCCTCGTAGAGACGCACGCCATCGGCTTCGACCGCCGCGTCGAGGGGCCGGTGGCCCAGGATCGCCGCGACCGCGCCCAGCGCAAAGCCCGCCCGGGCGCCGACCCGTTTGGCGAGACGCCCGACGATCCGGATCGTGTCGCCGGAGAGCCCCGCGCTCGCTTCGTTCACGAAGTAGCGCCCGCGTGTCGCCCCGTCCGGTGCGCGGACGACGGCGCGCCCCGCATCGATGCGCCGCGCCACACCGTCGGCGATCACGTCGAGCGAGGCGTCGAGGCGGCGCGGCAGGTCGAGGCTGCGAGCGAAGTCCCAGCCCGAGCCGAGCGGGAGGAGGCCGAGGCGCGGGGACGGCGCGGCGATCGAGTCGTCTGCGAGCAGCCCGCTCGCCACCTCGTTGAGCGTTCCGTCGCCCCCGGCCACCAGCAGCCGCGCACGGCCCAGGCGTCGGGCCTCGGCGGCGATTCGCGCGGCGTCTCCCGGCGCGCGAGTGACGGCGCAGTCGACCGGACCGAGCTTCGACTCGATCGCCTCGAGGATCGCGCGCCGCCGCCGTCCGGTCCTGCCGGCGGCGCTCGCGGGATTGAGACAGACGACGGTGTCGCGCTTCACGCCGTCACGGTACCGAAATCCGGCCGGGAACTTTCGCCGCGGCCGCGGCCCCGGACCCCCTATGCTCCCCGCCATGAACCCGAAGGCTCGCCGCCTCCTGATCGTCTGCGTGATCGTCGCCGCCGTCTTCACCGCCGGAACGATCCTCCGCACGCGCCTCGGCATCGAGTTCGAGCCCGAGGCGATCCGAGACCTCGTCCTCGATCTGGGGCCGACCGCCCCGATCCTCTTCGTCTTCATCGTCGCGGGCCGCGCGCTCCTCGGCCTGCCCTCGCAGCTCGTGTTGATCGCCGCGGGACTCTGCTTCGGCACCGCCCTCGGCGCGCTCGTCGGCGGCGCCGGCCTGATGATCTCCGGCCTCGCCGTCTTCGCCGCCGCTCGTTATGCGGGACGCGCCGTGATCGAGCAGCGCCTCGGCGAGGGCGTCCAGAAGGTCCTCCACTTCACGAGCCGGAGAACCGGTGTAGTCGCGTTCAGCCTCGCGTTCGGGTATCCGATCTCGCCGCTGACACCGCTCCACGCCGCCGCGGGCTGGACACCGATGCCCCCCGCCAACTTCGTGGTGGCGGCGTTCGTCGGCGGGGTGATCCGCGCCGCGGTCTTCGCCTACTTCGGCAACGCCCTCGTCGAAGCGAGCTGGACCGCGCTCCTCGCGCCGGTCGTCGTGCTGGGCGCCGTGCTCGCGATTCCGCTGGCGTTCGCCGAGGGGCGGGCGTGGCTGCGGGACGTGTTCGTCGGACGCCACGACGAAGAACGCCCCGCCGAAGAAATCGACGGGGCGTTCGACTGATCGCGGATGCTCTTCGCGGATCCGGTCCGGCCGGATCGCCGCGTCCTCGTCAGGCGCCCTGCTGTCGGAGCAGGTTGAGCGCCGAGCCCGCCTTGAACCACTCGATCTGCTCTTCGTTGAGCGTGTGCGCGACCTGGAAGCGGTCTTCCGAGCCGTCTTCGTGGTGGACGATCACGTCGACGTTGCGATCGGGGGCGAGCGAATCGAGGCCGACGATCGACAGACGATCCGTCTCCTGGATCTTGTCGTAGTCCGCCGGGTCGACGAAGGTCAGCGGGAGCACGCCCTGCTTCTTCAGGTTCGCCTGGTGGATGCGCGCGAAGCTGCGGACGATGACCGCGGCGCAGCCGAGGTGGCGCGGCTCCATCGCGGCATGCTCGCGCGACGAGCCCTCGCCGTAGTTCTCGTCGCCGACGACGACCCAACGAAGCCCGCGCGCCTTG
>JAUIMK010000472.1 GCA_030432735.1 bacterium | reverse complement strand
GTTGCGGCGGCCGAGGAACCCGACCGGGGACCCGATCTGGCCGATCACGGTGCCGTCCGCGCTGCTCCCGACGAAGATGCCGTCGCCGCCGTTGTCCGCGTAGGTCGTCCCATCGCGGAGACCGATCACGTTGTTGTACACGTGGACATTGTCCGCGAGCACGTGGACGGCGCTGTCCGGCCCCCCGTAGATCGCCAGCCCCTGAACGCTGCTGCCCTGGGCGCCGCTCGCGAAGAAGAGTCCCTTGTCCGCTCCGGTGAGCTCGGAGCCATCGATCGCGACGACGGGCAACGCGTTCGGATTCGAGGCGTCGTAGTCCGGGTGGGTCGTGCCGTCGATGTACACGGGGTCCGTGATCTGCGGGAGCGGCCCGTAGGGCGTCGGCTCGGTCAGCGGATCCCAATCGTCGTCGCGACGCGGGCGGATCACGAAATCTCCTTCCTCGGGGTCGACACCCGGGAAGGGGAAGAGATCCGACGGGTGGAACTCGATCGTGTCGAGGCCCGGATTCGCGTTCGCCTCGAGGATGGCCTCGCGGAGCGTGCAGAAAGCGAACGCCGAGGCGCGGCAGACGCCGTCGATCGTGCCCGGGTGGTCCGCGTACGTCGAGACTTCGAAAGTCTCGGCGGAGGCCGCGACGGGTGCCGACAGGCTCGCGAGCAGGGCCAGCAAGAGATCGGGGCGCGCCGGGGACGCGCGAAACGGCGAGCAAGATCGGCGGGACATCATGGCTCCTGCGGCGGGTCGCGGCCCGGGGGAGGACGATCGAGAGGCCACTTCGACACCCCGAAAAATAGCGAACCGACGAACAGCCTCCGCCGGCGCACTTCAGTCCTTCCGAGGGCGGCCCGCAAGAGATTCTGCCGAGGGCTCCTGATCTCTGGCGGACGAGACCAGGGGTCGCCCTCTACGCATTCGATCGCCGCGCGCCTCGCTCCTGGTGACGATACGGATGTAGTGCTGGGGCTTGCCCACGTGAAGCCCCGCGAGGCCCTTCGACACTGCTTCGGTAGGAGAACCGTCGACCGCCCCCTGCTCCACCGCACGACGCGCAGCCAGACCCAGGCGGCGGTCCTCCAAACACGGGGCACCCGTCGAAGGACACCCGCAATCGCGACGTCAGGCTCGCCTCCCGTGCGATGCGCGGCACGATCGAGTGGACGGGCCCCAACGGCCGAAGGAGTGGAGGCGGCGCCCGGACTCGAACCGGGGATCAGGGCTTTGCAGGCCCGTGCCTTACCACTTGGCTACGCCGCCTCGGGGACGCGGTCGCGTCCGCCGCGCCCGGATGGGCGCGCGAGGACCCCAGGATGTACCAGCACCGCAGGACCGCGTCAAACGGCGCGACCGCGTAACGGCCCGGTTCTGCTCAGATCTCGGGGAATTCGACCCGTTCGCCGCCGAGCTGCACGAAGAACGCCTCCCCCTCGCTCTCGACCGCCGCCAGGAGCTCCGACTGCGCGGCGTGGGTGAAGCGCGCGAGCAGCCCCTCCCGCGCGAGGTCGCGCTTCACGCGACAGAGCAGCGCCTCGTCGATCGGCGAGGCCTCGAGGGTCGAGAGATCGAGGGCCTCGCGGCTCCCGTCGGAGAGCAGGACATGGCCGGCATCGAAGTCGACCTCGCGAACGAAGAACCCCGCCTCCTCGACGACGACCTCCCCGCGGAAGTGCTGGAGACGGACGATGTACTTCTTCTCGTCGGCGAGGTACTCGACGTTCCGCTCGAAGTGCTCGCGCAGCCTTCGATTGCGGATCGGCTCTCCTTCGTGGAGGAAGCGACCGTCGTGGCAGAGGACCAGCCCGAAGGGCGCGAGCGGAGGCGGACCGCCGGCGGGCAGCGGGCCGCTCATCGGTCGCACTCCGGACCGACGACGTGCAGCAGCGCAACGGTCGGCAACAGGTCGTCGAGCCGATCGCCGATCAGCATCGCCGGCAGCGCCTGAGCGTTGTAGAAGCTCGGTGCGCGACAACGCACGCGCCGCGGTGGCCCCTCCCCGTCGCTCGCGAGCAGGAAGCCGAGCTCTCCGGTCGACGCCTCGACGCTGGCCACGCCTTCTCCGACCGCCAGATGGAGCGAGTCGCTTCCCGGCGTCCGTAGCTCTCCGGGTCCGAGACTCGTCAGCAGCTTGTGACACTGGTCCACCAGGCCGAGGCTCTGGCGGATCTCCTCGACGACGACGAGCAGCCGGTCGAGACCGTCGCCGTGCTCGCCGACCGGCACGTCGAAGTCGAGGGCGCCGTAAGCGAGATACGGGCGGTCGCGGCGAAGGTCCAGCGGCGCACCGGCCGCGCGCAGCGCGGGCCCGGTCATTCCCCAGGCGAGCGCCTCGTCGGCCGAGATCGGGGCCACGTCCCGGAGCCGCCGGATCACGGTCGGGTTCTTCACGACGACGCGATCCAGGATCGACAGCTCCGCCTCGATCGCGGCGCGCCGGTCCGCCCAGTCTTCGACCAGCTCGCCTTCGAGCGGCGACCGCACGCCTCCCGGCAGGACGTATCCATCGAGGGCGTCGCCCCCGGTCGCGGCGGCGAGGGCACGCATGCCGAGGGTCTCCATTCGGTGCGCGACGAGGGCGCCTTCCCCGAGGCCGATCGCGTTCGCGAGGGCACCGATCCGCGCGGCGTGATCCGCGATCCGCGCG
>JAUIMK010000471.1 GCA_030432735.1 bacterium | reverse complement strand
GACGATGTGATCGAGGAGCGGGATCAGCGACTCGCCGCCTTCGAGGGAGAAGCGCTTCTGCCCGAGGAACTTCGTGTGGAGGAACTCCTCGAAGAGCTCCGCCGCCGCGAGCTGCTCGAGGATGCGCCGGCGCTCGCCGTCGTCGAGGTTCGGGTGGTTCTGCCCCTCTTCCATCACCTCACGCAGCCAGGCCTTTCGGCCGGGATCCTGGACGTGGGTGAACTCGACGCCGATCGGCCCGCAGTAGGTCTTGCCGAGGCGGGTGAGGATCTGGCGCAGCGTCTGCACCGAGCCGCCCGGCAGGTCGCCGGCGATGAAGGGCTCGTCGAGGTTCTCGTTGCCGAATCCGTAGTGGGCCGGGTCGAGCTCCGGGAAGTAGGTCGACTGCCCGCCGAGCGGATCGCTCTGGGCGATCCGGTGACCGCGCGCGCGGTAGGAGTGGATCATGCGGAGCACGCGGGCGTGCTTGTCCGCGATGTGGAGCAGCGTCGTGTGGTCGGGCGGGCGGCCGTCGGCGCCGGAGGCCCGCGCCAGGGACTCGAGGAATTCGCTGTTCGCGGCGTCGGCGGCGGCCCCGGAGTCGCCGGCCGACGGCGTCACCGCGATCGGCGCCGCCGGGCCGGAGGACGGGACCCTTTGCGAAGCCGCGCGTCCGGACGAAGCCGGGGGCGTGGCCGAGGCGGACGGCTTCGGCTCCCGGCGGACCTCGTCGCGCACCGCACGCGGATCCACCACGCCGCCGAACTCCGCGCTCCAGCTCTCGTCGACCGAGCGCGCATCGACCCGGTACCGGTCCTGGATCTCCTCGACCCACCCCGCGTTGATCCCGAACTGCGCGAGATAGGGCGAATCCGGCGGCGTCGGCTCGTCGAGCTCGGCTTCCGGGTTCGGATCGGACGGGTTCACGTCGGACTCTGCCATTGGGGCCTCTGCGTTCGCGGACGGGCGCGGGGGGCGGTTCGCGTCCCTGGGAACGGGGGGAGCATACAAGCCATCGGCGCTCGCGGCGCGATTCTCAACCCCGGGAAAGCACGCATTCCGCTGGCCGGGTCCCGGTCCGGCGTCCGATACTGACGGCGTGCCTCTCGGTCCGCCTCTCCGCCGCTCCTTCTACGCACGCGACGCCCGCGAGGTCGCGCACGCCTTGATCGGTTGTCGCCTGGTGCACCGCCTCCCGGACGGCGAACGACTCGTGGTCCGCCTCACCGAAGTCGAAGCCTATCTCGGCGACGGCTCCGACCCCGCCTCCCATGCGCACCCGGGACCGACCCCGCGCAACGCCACGATGTTCGGCCCGGCCGGGCGTTTGTACGCCTATCGAAGCTACGGCATCCACGTCTGCGTGAACGTGGTCTGCGAGGCGGAGGGGCGCGCGGCGGCGGTGCTCCTGCGGGCGGCCGAGCCCCTCGCGGGCCACGAGGCGATGCGGCGGCGACGGGCTCTGTCCGCGGCGGCGCAACCGGCCGAGCTCACGGTCGGCCCGGGCCGGCTGGGGCAGGCCCTCGGGCTCTCGCTCGACGACGACGGGCGGTCGCTCCTCGGCGGCGCCCTCACGCTGCACCCGCCCGAGGTCGCCGTCACGCGGATCGGCACCGGGCCTCGGGTCGGGATCACGAAGGCCGCCGACCTGCCCTACCGCTACTTCGAGGCCGAGCGGGATGCGATGCCTTCCCGGTGGGTCTCCGCCTTCCGTCCGGGCCGGCCCCGGCGTCGACGACGCGAGCAACCGCCGCGCGGGGGTGGCCGCGGCACGTGACGGCGCCGCTACTTCTTTCCGGGCCCCGGCGCGAGGATCGCGGAGACGACGAGGCGCGCGCCGCCGTCGTTGCGGATCCCGTGCGGCACGCCGGACGGCGCGATCAGCATGACGCCGGGCTCCATCGGGAGCTCGCGATCCTCGAGCAGGAACGTGCCCGTCCCCTCCAGCACCTGATAGACCTTGTCCATGCCCTCGTGGGCGTGGAGCGCGTGCTCCTGCCCCGGCTCGAAGCAGTTCAGCCCGACGAGGATCCGGTCGGACTCGAAGAGGGTCGACTTGCCCATCTTCTCGTCCTTGAACACGGCGAAGGCTTCGGGGCGCAGGGTATCCGGATGTTCGGGCAGATCGGGCATGATGTCTTCCGTTCGTCGCGACGCGCTCAGTCGTCGCGCAGCAGCTCGTCGACGAGCTCGAGCGCCGCTCCCGGCTGCTCGAGCGGGAAGAGATGGCCGAGGTCCCGGCTCTCCACCCGCGCGTCGGTCATTCGTGAAGCGATCGCTTCGTAGGTCGCGGCCTCGAAATTACCGCGCCGGGCGTGGACGAACAAAGTGCGGGCCTGCACGGCTTCGACGTCCCGGGCGCAGAGGCTCGAGTGGTTGCCTTCGAAGACGGCCGCCTCGATTTCGCGATCGCACTTGAGCGTGATCTCGCTCCCGTCGGCGGTCTCGACCATCCCCTCGCCGACGTAGAGCGCGAGCGCTTCGGGCGTGAAGTCGGCGAAGAGCCCGCGCGTGCGGCAATGGTCGTAGGCTGCGGCGAAGGAGGGGAAGCGGTCGCGCCGCTTGCGTGTCGCCTCGGCGAGGCCGGAGCCGCGATGGGCCATCGTCTCGCCCGGCGCGGGCGGACGGTGGAGCACCGGATCACAGAGCAGCAGCCGCTCGATCGGCGTCCGCCC
>JAUIMK010000470.1 GCA_030432735.1 bacterium | reverse complement strand
GGGACCGACACGGCACTCGCCCTCGAAGACGGCCTCCGACGCCAGATCCGGGAGCTGCGCTTCCTGGCGCAGGACTGGGCCCGGGACTTCGAGACCGCACCGGACTCGCTGCAGACCCGGGCGCGCCGACTGACCGGCTTGCGCGAGGGTCTCGAGTCGCTGGTCTGGATCGGCGCGAGCGCGAGCACCCCGTCGCCGGGGACGGCGACCGTCCTGAACACGGCCGACCTCGGGCCGGAACGCCCCGGCGACGACCTCGCGCGCATCCGGCTTCGCTGGCTCGACGACCCGGTGCGGGAGGGGGCGACGGCGAGGCGCCCGCTCGCCGAGCTCACGCTTCCGGTCACGCAGGGTGAAGCGATCCTGGGTCACCTGGTCGCGAAGTTCGACGTCGGCGTGCTGGTCAACGGCCTGCTCGAGGCGCGAGCGACCGGATACGCGCTCGAGCTCGGCCCCAACGCCCCCGACGCTGCGCCCTTCTATCGACGCGGAACGCCGGCGCGGCTCGACGCCGGAACGCGGGGATGGCAGAGCGAGCAGGAGATCGACACGCCCTTCGACACGCGCTGGCGCTTGCGACTCGTGCCGACGTCGGAGTTCGCGGCGACTCGACTCGGTCCGCTTCCCGACTATCTGCTCGTCGTCGGCGTCCTGCTCTCCCTCGCGTTGGGTCTGCTCGTGGCGGTGCTGCGGCGTTCGATCGTCGCCGTCGAGGCGCAGGCCGAGGCCAACCAACATCTTCGTGGGAGGGAGTCGGAGCTGACCCTGCTCGCCGCGAGCCTCGAGTCCCGGGTCGCGGAACGGACCGAGGAGCTCGAAGACGCGATCGCCGAGCTCGAGGCCTTCAACTACTCCGTGTCCCACGATCTCCGCTCGCCGCTCGGCGCGATCCTGAACTTCGCATCGATCCTCGAGGAGGATCACGGCGAGGAGCTCGATGACGCCGTTCTCGAGCTCCTCGCACGGATCAAGACGAGCGCGACCCGCGCGACGGGTCTGCTCGAGGACCTGCTCGAGCTCTCGCGCGCCGGACGCGCGGAGCTCGACTGGGACCGCGTCGACCTCGCAGCGCTGGCGCGCGGGGCGTTCGCCCAGGCGGTCGCCGTCGAAGAGGCCGACGACGCGGAGCTTCACGTCGAAGCGCTGCCGGAGGTCGATGCCGACGCGTCTCTGATCGAGACCGTCTTCCAGAACCTCTTCACGAACGCGCTCAAATACTCCCGCGGCCGCGAGAAGCGCGTCGTCCGCGTCGAATCGGAGATCGAAGGCGACACGGTGATCGTCACCGTCGCGGACAACGGACGCGGATTCGACATGCGCTACGCCGGGAAGCTCTTCAAGGTCTTCGAGCGGCTGCATGGTGATACGGAAATCGAGGGCAATGGCGTCGGACTCGCCATCGTCGCGCGGATCGTGAAGCGCCATGGCGGACGCATCTGGGCCGACTCCAAGCCGGACGCCGGCGCGCGCTTCAGCTTCTCGCTGCCCCTCGACCAGATGAGTGGAGGTCCGTCGTGACGCATCGAATCCTGCTCGTAGACGACAACCCCGACGAGATCGACGTCGCGGTCCGCGCGCTCAACAAGCGCGGCCTCGGCGACGCGGTCGACGTCGCCCACGACGGCCAGGAGGCCCTCGAGAAGCTCGGACTCGAATCCTCCGATTCCCGAGCCGGTCTTCGTCCGTCGGTGATCTTCCTCGATCTCAAGATGCCCCGCGTCGACGGCTGGGAGGTCCTGCGCAGGATCCGCGAGAGCGAATCGGCCGCCGACGTCCCGGTGGTCGTGCTGTCCTCGTCGGATCGCACGGACGACATCCGGCGTTGCTATGCGTTGGGCGCGAACAGCTTCGTGGTCAAGCACTTCGACCCGGCCAGTCCCGGTGCCTACATCGCCGACGCCGCACGCTACTGGCTGGACCTGAATCGTCCGCCGCCTCGGAGGAAGAGTTGATGGAAGACCTGACCGCCCTGATCGTCGAGGACAAGGCCGACTTCCGCGAGAGCATGGTCATGCTCGTCGAGCGCGAGGGCTTCCAGCCGCGCGAGGCGGGCACGCTCAAGGAGGCGCGAGAGCTCCTCGAGAAGGAGCTGCCCTCCGTCGTGCTGCTCGACCTCGGCCTTCCCGATGGGGACGGGCTCTCGCTCTTCGACGACGAGATGCTCACCGACTCGACCGAGGTCGTCGTGATGACCGGGAACACCGAGCTCGAGACGGCGGTCTCGGCGCTCCGTGCCGGCGCCTTCGACTACCTGTCCAAGCCCGTCGACCGCGAGCGACTCCGCGCGATCCTGACGAACGTCGCCCGCACCCGCGGCTTGAAGAAGGAAGTGCTCGAGCTGCGCGAGACCCTCAGGAGCCTCGGGCGTTTCGGCCCGATGGTCGGCCGGTCGAAGCAGATGCAGAAGGTCTACGACCTGATCGGGCGCGTCGCGCCGACCGACAGCACCGTCTTCGTGACCGGCGAGAGCGGCACCGGCAAGGAGCTGGTCGCAGAGACGGTCCATCGACTCAGCGCCCGCAAGCAGCGTCCCTTCCTGACGCTCAACTGCGGCGCGATCCCGGCGAACCTCATCGAGAGCGAGCTCTTCGGCCACGAGAAGGGCAGCTTCACCGGCGCCGATCGCCGACGCATCGGCTACTTCGAGCAGGCCGACGAAGGGACGCTCTTCC
>JAUIMK010000100.1 GCA_030432735.1 bacterium | reverse complement strand
GAAGATGATCTCGACCTGGTGCTCGTAGAGATCGGCCGAGGCGTCACTCAGGTAGCCGTCGGTCTGGTAGTGGAAGTTTCGCCGATAGTAGGCCGGCATCTCCTTCGCCCGCTGCGCCGCGGCCCCCGAGAACTCCCGCGGCCGCTTGTCGCGCTTGCGCACCGCCGCGCCCATGCTGTCGAGGAGCAGTCGCGCATAGCGTGAGACGTGCTCGGCGGGCGTCGACTCGGGAGCGAGCACCGAGAGCGGATAGAATCCGCGTTCCATGTTCTCCGCATCACGTTCGGTCAGAGCACGAAGCGCCGAGAAGACGGCCTCCTGCGCTTCCGGATCGAGTCGCGGCGGCGGCGAGATCGCGCCCGCCCCGAAGAGACGCTGGAGCGCGAAGAGCGGCACGGACTCCGCGATGTAGAGCCCGCTCTTCGCGCCGGTCACGCCATGAGCGAGCGGCGACGCGAGTAGTCGGGTCGCGAGGTCGCCGAGCGTCGCTGGCTTCCTCGTGCGTCGAACGTGTTCGGTCTGCAATGGCCCGTCTCCGAGAAGCATTGGGCAGCGGGCGGGCGGCCCGCGGCCAGGACGGAGCATACGTTCCTCCGCCGCGTCGAGAAGGGCGCAGCCCCGTCAGGTCCCGCAGAACGTCTGGCGCACCACCTCGTGTGGCTCGGGCGCGCGGGCCAGATCCTCGAAGCGCGGATCGTCGTCGAAGGGCCTCGCGAGTCCCTCGACGAGGCGCTCGAAGGGTCGCAGATCGTCCTCCCGCGCGGCGACGATGGCCTCCTCGATCCGGTGGTTCCTGGGGATGCGCGCCGGGTTCACCGCGCGCAGCGATGCCCGCACGTCCTCGGGACGCTGCTCCTCCTCCCGGAGCCGGGCGCGCCATCGCGCGATCCAGGACGCGAACGCCTCGGGCTCCGAGAAGCCGACCGCCGCCCCGATCTCGCGCGGATCGCGTCCCGGCGCGTCGCCCTCCCCGGCCTCGACGCACTCGACGAGCGCACGGAACGTCTGCGTGAAGTCCGCCCGCTGCTCGGCCATCGCATCGAGCAGGTCCGACGCCAGGGTGAGCCCCGCGTCGTCGATCCGCGCGAGACCGAGCTTCCGTCGCAGGACGTCACGCCAGCTCTCCTGGAAGCGGGGCTCGAAGCGATCGAGCACCGCCTGCGCGGCCGCGATCTGCGCCTCCTGCGTCTCACCGAGAAGCGGCAGCAGCGTCTCCGCGAAGCGCGCCAGGTTCCAGGCCGCGATCCCCGGCTGCCTGCCGTACGCATAGCGTCCCGCGTGGTCGATCGAGCTGAAGGTCTGCCCCGGATGGTAGGCGTCGAGGAAGGCGCAAGGGCCGTAGTCGATGGTCTCGCCGGAGATGGACGTGTTGTCGGTGTTCATCACGCCGTGGACGAAGCCCACGCCGAGCCACTGCGGGACGAGCGTCGCGTGGGCGCCCATCACGGCCTCGAAGAGGGCGAGGGCGGGACGCTCGGCGCCTGCCGCGTCCGGATGGAGCCGCTCGATCGCGTAGTCGACGAGCATCCGGAGCGCCTCGTCGTCGCCGCGGCTCGCGAAGAACTCGAAGGTCCCGACGCGCAGGTGACTGCGCGCGACCCGGGTCAGGATCGCGCCGGGAAGCGGCGTCTCGCGGTAGACGGGCTCACCGGAGGCGACCGCGGCGAGCGCGCGCGTCGTCGGGATTCCGAGCGCGGCCATCGCTTCGCTCACGACGTACTCGCGAAGCACGGGCCCGATCGCCGCGCGGCCATCGCCCTGTCGCGAGAAGGGCGTCGGCCCCGCCCCTTTGAGCTGCACGTCGAAGAGCCGACCCGCCCGATCGCGCCGTTCGCCGAGCAGGATCGCGCGACCGTCCCCGAGCTGCGGCGTGAAGTTGCCGAACTGGTGCCCCGCATACGCCATCGCGACGGGACGCACCGACTCCGGAATCGAATTGCCCGCGAGGAGCGCCACCCCCTCCGGGCTCGCGAGCCAGCCGGGATCCAGGCCGAGGGACTCCGCGAGCGCCGAGTTGAGCCGCAGCAGCCGCGGCGCCGCGACCGGTGTCGGGGCGATCCGCGCGTGGAAGCGCTCGGGAAGCGCGGCATAGGTGGATTCGAAGCTCGGCGCCGCCATGCGGGAACTCTCGCGTGCGAAGCCGATCGTGACAAGGCGTCGCTCCAGGGCGGCCGGGTCCCGCGCCCGCCCCTTCCCCGCACGCCGGATCTGGTTCACCCTCTAGGTCTCAGGAGGGATCCCCATGCTCAGACAGCTCGTTCTCGTTTCCGTCGTGTTGACCCCGGCGCTGGCCCTCGCCCAGATGCCCCAGGGCATGCCGCCCGGGATGGATGCAGAGGCGCTCATGCGCCAGTTCAGCGATCCGGCGGCGATGGAGCGGATGCAGCGCGAAGCCGAGGCGGCGCAGGCCTGCTTCTCGAAGATCTCCGAGGCCGAGCTGAAGGCGCTCGAGAAGAAGGGCAAGCAGGCGGGGGACGAGATCGAAGCGCTCTGTGCGGCGGGCAAGAAGAAGCAGGCCCTGGCCAAGGCCATGGCGCTGTCCCGCGAGATGCAGAACGACCCGACGGTCAAGCAGATCCGCGAGTGTTCGAAGCAGATGAGCGAGACGCAGCGGATGATGCAGAACATGCCCTGGGCGCAGGTACCGGGCGTGGACGACGACGAGCCGACGGACGACGACATCTGCAGCTAGCTGTCAGCGCCCAGCACGTTATCCGGCTGCTCTGAGTCGAGCCTTGGGTGATCTCATCCCCAAGGCTCGATGGGGTCGGTGCTCGTTGTAGTACCGCAGCCACGCGGGCAACGCTCGGCGACGCCCAGCGGAAGTCTTGTATGGCTTCCCGTAAGCCCACTCGCGTTGCAGGGTCTGGATGAACCGCTCGGCTTTGCCGTTCGTTCGGGGCGTGTAGGGACGAGTTCGGATGTGGCGCATCCGGTGGCACTTGCAGAGCGCCGCCCAGCGCCTGGAGACGAACGGCGAGCCGTTGTCGGTCATCACCCGACGAGCTCGTACGCCGCGCCGCTTGAACCAGCGCAGAGCGCGTTCGAGGAAGCCTGTGGCCGTGATCGCTTGCTCGTTCTCGAGCACCTCGACGTAGGCCAGGCGGCTGGCGTCGTCGACGCAGACGTAGACGAACTCCCAGCCTATGCCCCGGCTTCGTGCCGTCGGTTGGCCCGTGATCCGGTGGCCAACTGCCCGGAACTTCCCGAGTTTCTTGATGTCGACGTGCAGGAGGTCACCCGGCTTCGGCCACTCGTACCGAACGACGGGATCTCGCTTCCGGTTCCAACCACGACCCAGGCCGAGCCGTCTCAGCACGTTCCCGACGGTCGAGATCGCCATCCGGAGCCGCTCGGCGATCTGCCAGGCGCACAGGCCTCGCTGGCGCAGCTTGGCGATCCGACGCGCTCGCTTCTCGGAAGTCCGGTGGGGGATGCGGTGCGGAGCCGACGAGCGATCGCGAAGGCCCTCCGGGCCTTCGCGGCGGTAGCGGGCGACCCACTTGGCGACCGTTCGAGGCGTCGTCGCGAAGTGACGAGCGGTATCGGCCTGCGTCCGGCCCAGGTCCAGAACCCAATGGACGAGATCTTGCCTAGTCTTGTACGTGGTCCGCGCGTTAGCGTGGGTCTTCATCCGGAGCTTCCCTCTGAGATCTTAGGTGTGTGGTAACCCCAAGTTTCTCAGAGGAGCCCGGATGAACAACCTACTGGGCGATCACAGCTAGGGAGCCGCCGCGGGCGCCTCGCGGACCACGCTGGTCCCTCCGTCCGAGGGCTGGATCGGGAGCACCTCGTCGAGGAAGCGCTCGCTGCGAAGCTCCACGCCGACGTGGAAGCGCTGGAAGCGGAAGACCAGACGGGCGGCCTGCGCGAGCATGCGCGGCGAGAGCGTGATCCGGTCCACCTGATCCGCCGGCGAAGCGAGCCCCGCCGCCAGACTGCGGAGCGTCCCGAGCTCGACCGGAACGAGCCCGTCGAGCCGGAGGCTGCAGGCGGTGCAGACGATTCCGCCGTCGGCGACGTGGAAGTGGACGCGGTGGTCGTGGGCGATGTCGTCTCCCGCGACGCGTCCGCATCGCACGCAGCGGCCGAGCTCGGGTCGGAGCCCGAGCGCGTCGAGACCCCGCAGCTCGAGCATCACCCGCAGCGACGGCGAAGGCGCGACCCGCGCGATCAGACGGAGACTCCCGACCGCGTACTCGAAGAGCCGTTCGGCATCGTTCCCGACCAGGCCCTCCGGCGCGAGCCGATCGAGCATCTCGACCAGGAAGCTCGCCAGGGCGTAGCGGGCCGGGTCCCGCCGCAGACCGAGGAAGGGATCGACGAGCGTGGCCTTCTCGAGCAGCGCCATCGAGGCGCGCGGCTTCTGCCGCCCCTCGATGCGCAGGTGATTGAAGACGTCGAGGGTTCCCGGAAAGCGCCGGTGACTGCGGCGAGCGGCCTTCGCGATCGCGGTGAGTCGGCCGCCGGAATCCGTCAGGAGATGGACGATGCGATCGGTCTCGCCGTAGTCGACGGCGCGCAGCAGGATCGCCTCACTGCGGATCGAAGGCATCGTGCGCTCAGCGGCCCGCGGCCGCGCGCGGCTCGACCCGCGAGCCCCGCGCGGGATCGATCTCGCCCGCCGGATCCACCTCGGCGCCCACCGACTCCGCGAGCGCCCGGACCGGGTCGCGCCAGACCACCACGGCACGAGACGGATCGTCCGCACTGGCGCCGACGAGCATGCGCCACCCCGCCTGCAAGACGAGCAACGAGACCACCAGTAGTACGACGAGCACGCCGAGTGCGGCCAGCTGCTTCGCGCGGCGCCCCGTCGCGTGTCGCTCCCAGCCGCCGGCGGACGGTTCCTGGAGCATGCGCGCGATGGCATCGTCGACGTCGAGACCGAGCGCGACGGCCACGGTCCGAACGAAGCCCCGCACGAAGCCGTCGGTCTCGCCGTCGAACTCGCCGCGCTCGAGGCGCTCGAGCGAACGCAGCGGAATCCGCGTCATCGAAGCGAGCTCGTCGAGGGAGACGTCGCGCAGGATGCGCTGGCGACGCAGGTACGCGCCGATCGGCGCGTCCTCGAAGGTGCCCGCGACGGCGACGGAAGGTCCCTCGGGCTCGTCCGTCCCGCGGAACGCGGCATCGCGGCCCGGCGGTGGCCCGCCGCGCGATGCGTCTCTCTCCGCCTGCTGCGTCTCGTGTTCGATCATGCCCCGCCTACCGCGCCGAAGCGTAGCAGCGGGCGGGGGTCACGAGCCGTCACTCAACGAAGGAGGTCGAGATAGGCCTGGGACTGCGAGCCCCAGTCGTCGTCCGGCGCGATCTTCGCGGCGGCCTTGAAATGATCCACCGCCTTGTCGCGCCGACCGAGCCCCACGAAGAGCTCGCCGAGACGGTAGTTCGCCTCCGCGTGTCCCGATGCGGAGAGCCGCCCGGACGCCAGGGCCTTCTCGAGCGAACGGACCGCGGCCGCGACGTGCCCCTGCTTCGCCTCGAGGATGCCGAGGTTCATCAGGGCCGGCCCGAAGCGCGGGAAGAAGGAGAGCGCCTGCTCGAAGCGGGTGCGCGCCTCGTCGAGGCGCCCGAGCTTCATGAGCGCCCAGCCGCAATTCGAGAGCGGTCGCCAGGGCGTCGAGATCGTCGGGTCCGCTGCGAGCGCCTCGCAGTACTCGAGGGATTCCTCGTAGCGGCCGAGCTGGGAGAGCAGCGCCGACAGATTCAGCTGGGCCTGCTGCTTCGTCGCGTCGTCCTTCCGGTGCGACGAGAGCTCGATCGCGTCCCGGAGGTAGCGCTCCGCCACCTCGGTCTGTCCCTTGCGACGGAAGGCCTCGCCCAGCCAGAGGTGGGTCTTCGGATCGTCGTCGTCGAGCTCGAGCGAACGGGTCAGCTCGCGGATCGCCATGCCGGTACGGCGGGTCGAGAGATAGTCGACGCCGAGGTCACGCTTGGCCACGGCTTCCGTCACCTCGTAGGGATCGGGAAGGGCTTCCGGCGTCGTGGTGACGCAGCCGGTCGTGGTGGCGAGCACGAGACAGCCGAGCACGAGCAGCGCGAGGCGCTCCACGCCCAGCGACGTCGAAGGGGTTCGGTCCTGCATGATCCAATCCTCTCTCGCCTCGTGGGCGCGCGGTCCGACCGCACGCCGCCGGGCTCAGAAACTCGCGAGCAGACGCGCCAGGGTCGACGGCTTCTTCGCACCGTCCCGTTCACGGCGAACCCGCACGAGCGGAATCCGCCCGAGCTCGCTGCCGCCACCGGCGTTGTCGTCCTCTTTCTCGACGGCCGCATCGACGTGCCGAAACTTCGAGAGCTTCTGCTGCGGCGGAACTTCGGGGGGCGGCGCTTCGGCCTTCGCCGTCGGCAGGGATTCGGGAGCGACCCGGGATCGGGGCGCCTTCGAACCGGGCGCGGAAGACGCCGACCCGGCCGAGGCGCTCGCCACGACGACGCCTTCGACCCCGAGGTCGAGCTCGGGCAGGCGATCGTCGAGGAGCAGCTCGTCCGGGGCCTCCGATTCGGCGGACGGCGCGGTCGGCGGCACGAGCTCGCCGAGCGACGCTTCCGGCGGCGGTGCCGCAGCGGTTTCGACGGGGGGCGGTTCCGGCGCCGGGGAGCTCTCGACGGGGGGCGGTTCCGGCGGCGGTGCCGCAGCGGTCTCGATGGGGGGCGGTTCCGGCGCCGTGGCGTTCGGCGGCGGGGACGAAGGCGTGGTCGGTCGCGCCGGCGGGAGCGGGCTCGGCCTGGGCTCGTCGTCCAGGAGGCGCACCGACTCGCGCGCCGCGGGCTCGGCCGGAGCGGCTCGCGGTGCCGGCGGCAGCTCGAGCTCGCCCATCAGCCGACCCCAGAGCGCCATCGCCTGAACGCGCCCGGTCCCGTCCCCCACGCTCGCCACCATGTCCTCGTCGAACAGGAATCCCATCCTCTCCGCTTCGGCCAGGATCGGCTCGAGGGCGGTGGCGACGGGCACGTCGGGCTCGATCGACTCCTGGTTCCGGAACACGGCGACCTGCCCCGACTCGTTCGACCGGATCCCGAAGGCGATGCCGACGCCGCCCCACTCCTCTCCGAACGCGACGATCGCGGCTCGAGCGGGGCCGACGGGCAGGAAGCCGACGTTGAGGACCGGCGCATTGAGCGCGGGACGCAACGCCAGCAGACTCGCCTCGCTGAGAGGCAGGGGCTCGGAAAGACGTCGGAACATGCCTTCTGCATCGGCCCGACGGGCGGGATCTTGAGCGTCACGGGGTGGCAGCCGCCCCCCGGAACCCCGCGGTCCCAATGACCGTTTTCCGATCGTTCGAAGGGTTCCCTCTCCGAATCCGGGACCTTTCGCGCACGGTTCAGCGGGATACAATCCCCAGAGGCCGTGCCCTCACGGGCGCGGCAGCGCGTCGCACCACGGGGCCTCCCTGCTTCGGCGGCTCGATTGCGTGCGCGCGATGATCCACTTTCGACTCGAATTCGGCTCGAATCACTCGACGACGTTTCGAGGCAGCGCTCCAAGGCAACGTCTCGAGACACGGCTACCGACAGACGGGGCGGATAAGTCATTCGCCCGAACCTCCGGAGAGATTCTCCCACGATGTGTGCCGCCCGCGGGCTGCACGAAGATCCACCGACGAGCGCGGCTTCCTCATCGCCCCGCTCCCCAGCCCACGCCTCCGGTCGAACACCGCCCGGAGACGGCGAGACAGCCCAGCGTGCCTGCAACCGACTCCGCGTCCCACAAGAACTCCGAACAGCTCGAGAGCGTCGCCATCCGATTCGCCGGGGACTCCGGCGACGGCATGCAGCTGACCGGAACGAAGTTCACCGACGAGACCGCCCTCGCCGGGAACGACCTTTCGACGTTCCCGGACTTCCCCGCCGAGATCCGCGCGCCTGCCGGCACGATGGCCGGTGTCTCGGGATTCCAGATCCACTTCTCGAGTCGCGACATCCACACGCCGGCGGACCGCCCGGACGTGCTGATCGCGTTCAACCCGGCCGCGCTCCGCGCCAACGTCGAAGACGTTCGCCCGGGCGGGACGGTGATCATCAACATCGACTCGTTCAACGAGAAGGCGCAGACCCGCGCGGGCTACGACGGCGACCCGCTCCCGGAGCTGCGCGAGCGCTTCAACCTGGTCGAGATCCCGTTCACGACGCTGAACCGCGAAGCGCTCCAGGGACTCGACCTGTCGGCGCGTGAGATCGACCGCTGCAAGAACTTCTTCGCCCTCGGCGTGCTCTGCTGGCTCTACGGCCGGCCGATGGACGCGACCGAGCGCTGGCTCGGGGGCAAGTTCAAGGGTGACGTCCTCGAAGGCAACATCCGGACCCTTCGTGCCGGCCACGCATTCGGCGAGACGACGGAGCTCTTCCCGACCTCCTTCGTGGTCCCCTCGGCCAAGATCGAGAGCGGGACCTACCGCAACATCACCGGCAACCAGGCCCTCGCGTGGGGCCTCGTCGCCGCCGGTGTCCAGATGGATCGCGAGGTCTTCCTCGGCGCCTATCCGATCACCCCCGCCAGCGACGTCCTCCACGAGGTCGCGCGCTTCCGCCACTTCGGCGTGAAGACCTTCCAGGCCGAGGACGAGATCGCGGCGGTCTCTTCGACGATCGGCGCGGCCTTCGCCGGCAACCTCGCGGTCACGGTCTCGAGCGGCCCCGGCTTCGTGCTGAAGCAGGAGGCCCTCGGTCTGGCGGTGATGACCGAGCTCCCGCTGGTCGCGATCAACGTCCAGCGCGCGGGACCGTCGACGGGTTCGCCGACCAAGACCGAGCAGGGTGACCTGCTCGCGGTCCTCTTCGGACGCCACTCGCAGAGCCCGCTCCCGATCCTCGCGGCCTCGACCCCCGGCGACTGCTTCCACACGGCGCTCGAGGCCTTCCGGATCGCGGTCAAGTACATGACGCCGGTCGTCGTGCTCTCGGACGGGTACATCGCGAACTCCGCGGAGCCCTGGCTGATCCCCGACGTGGATGCCCTCGAGCGAACCGAGATCCAGTTCGCGAACCCGATCGACATCGGCGAGTTTCTGCCCTACTCGCGCGACCCGCAGACCGGCGCGCGTCCCTGGGCGATTCCGGGGACGCCAGGCCTCGAGCACCGGATCGGTGGCCTCACGAAGGCCGACGGCTCCGGCAACGTCAGCTACGAAGCCGAGAATCACGGCCGGATGATCCAGCTCCGCAAGGACAAGATCGAAGGCATCGCGAACGAGCTCCCGCCGGTCGAGGTCGACGGCCCGGACAGCGGCGAGCTCCTCGTCGTCGGATGGGGGGGCACCCGCGGATCGATCACCGCGGCGTGCGAGCGGGCGCGCGAGCAGGGGATGGCGGTGTCGCAGATCCACCTGCGCCACCTGAACCCCTTCCCGAGCAACCTCGGCGAGGTCCTGGGTCGCTTCGAGAAGGTGCTGCTCCCGGAGCTCTCCGACGGTCACCTCGCGATGCTGCTGCGCAGCAAGTATCTGGTGGACGTGAAGATGCTCAACAAGATCGAGGGCCAGCCCTTCAAGATCGCCGAGCTGATGGAAGCGATCACCGACCTTTATGAGAGCTGAAGGCTCTTATGGGAGCTGAAGGCTCTGATGAGAGCTGAAGGCTCTTCGAAAGCTGAAGGCTCCTTATCCAGAGCTGAAGGCTCCCCGAGAGCCAGCGACGGCGCAGGCGCGCCAGGAGATTCGACATGGCAGCCGATGCCGCAGTCAAGGTTTCACGCAAGGATTTCGTTTCGGATCAGGACGTCCGCTGGTGTCCTGGATGCGGCGACTACTCGATCCTCGCCAACGTCCAGCGCGTCATGCCCGAGCTCGGCGTGCCGCGGGAGAACGTGGTGTTCGTGTCGGGGATCGGCTGCTCGAGCCGCTTCCCCTACTACATGAACACCTACGGGTTCCACACGATCCACGGCCGTGCGCCGGCCTTCGCGACCGGCATCAAGGTGAGCAACCCGGATCTGTCGGTCTGGATCGTGACCGGCGACGGCGACGGGCTCTCGATCGGTGGCAATCACCTGCTCCACACGATCCGCCGGAACGTGAACACGCAGGTGCTGCTCTTCAACAACAAGATCTACGGGCTCACGAAGGGTCAGTATTCACCGACCTCCGACGTCGGCACCAAGACGAAGTCGACGCCGCAGGGCGCGATCGATCATCCGATCGACCCGATCAGCTTCGCCCTCGGCTGCGGGGCGACGTTCGTCGCGCGCACGATCGACGTCGACGCGAAGCACATGCAGCAGGTCCTGAAGCGCGCCCACGAGCACCAGGGCACGGCCTTCGTCGAGATCCTCCAGAACTGCCCGGTCTTCAACGACGGCGTCTGGGACGAGCTCCAGGATCGCAAGACCCGCGCGCAGTCCGCCCTCGTCCTCGAGCACGGCGAGCCCCTCGTCTTCGGCCCGCCCGGCGAGAAGAAGGGCATCGTCTTCAGCAACGGCATCCCGAGCGTGATCGACCTCGCGGACGACGAGGATCCGATCGCCAAGGGTGTGGTCGTGCACGATGAGCAGGCCCCGGCCGCGTCCTACGCCGGCGTGCTGGCGACGCTCCAGCGCCCCGACTTCCCGCTTCCGGTGGGCGTGCTCCGCGCGGTCGAGAAGCCGACCTACGAAGACATGCTCCAGGCCCAGGTCGACTCCGCGATCGCGGACCGAGGCAAGGGCGATCTGAAGGCGCTGCTCCACTCGGGCGACACCTGGCAGATCTAGACCCGGGCGCACTCGATGCGCGTCCAGTCGGCCCGCTCACGCCCTTCCAGACGCGCTCCTTCCTGGCGTGCTGGACGACGGGGGCGATCTCGTCGTCGGCCAACTGGATGCTCTCGCTCTCGGTTCCGGTCCTCGTCTGGAACCTGAGCGAGTCCGGCGCCCTCGTCGGCACGGCTGCCGCCGCCGCGAACCTCCCCGCCTTCGTCGGTTCGCCCCTCGGCGGCGTCTGGGCCGATCGCTATTCGAAGCGCTTCATCCAGCTGACGGCGCTGCTGGTCCAGATCGGCCTGGCCTTCGCTCTGTATCGAGCGAGCCTGCGCCCCGACCTCACGATCCCCTGGCTCCTGGCGCTCACGACCGCGAACGGCCTCGCCTCCTCGATCAGCCTGTCCGCGTATCAGGCGCTGGTCGCGGACATCGTCCCCGTTCGCGCCGTCCGCCCGGCCTACCGACTGAACGCGATCCAGTTCAACGCCTCCCGCGCCATCGGCCCCGCCGTGGCCGGTTGGGTCCTGGCGACCTGGGGCGCACCGACGGCCTTCCTGCTGAACGCCGTCGCCCATCTGCCCCTCGCGCTCACCCTCCTGGCGATCCGGCCACGCTCCGTCCAGCGGGCCGAGACGACCCACGTCTTCGGCGAGATCCTCGCGGCCGCGAGAGTCACCTGGAACATTCCCGCGCTTCGGGCCGCCCTCTTCACCATCGCGATCAGCTCGGCCTTCGGCATGAGCGTCCAGCAGCTCGGCAAGGTGCTGACCGAGCGGGTCTTCGGGGTCGACGATGCCGGACTCGGAATACTCGTCGCCTCGATCGGGATCTTCGCCGTGATCACGAGCATCGCCCTCGCGTTCCTCGGCGAGGTGTTCCGCGGCTCGGTCCTCGTCCGCAGCGGCCTCGCTCTCTACGGCGGCGGCCTCTTCGTCGTCGCCGCGACACCGGACTTCACCACCGCCCTCGTCGGCTTCGCGATCACCGGCGTGGCTCACGTCCTCGTGAACATCTCGGTCACGATGGCGATCCAGAGCCACGTCCCCGACGAATACCGCGGGCGCGTCACGTCGCTCCAGCTGATGGCGATCATCCTGTCGATGGCCTTCGGCGCCCAGCTGGGAGGCGTCCTGGGCGACCTCGTCGGGCTTCCCCTCGTGGTGGCCGGCTACGGTGCCGCGCTGATCGCGTTCGGGGTCTTCGGCCACTTCGGACTCGACCGGCTCCACGCCCTCGACTGAGCCCGCTCCGATCCTTCCTCCGACCCTTCCGCGGAGGGACGGTGCCGCATACGAGAGCGCCCGACTCGATCGGATCGAGCCGGGCGCTTCGTCGTCGAGACGCGGCGAGGCGTCCTATCCAGCGAGCCCCGGCGCGTGCTTGGCCAGGGTCTCGCCGATCTCCGCCGGCGAAGGCGAGACGGCGACGCCGTTCGCCTCGAGAGCGGCCATCTTGTCGCTGGCCTTGCCCTTGCCGCCGGCGATGATCGCGCCGGCATGGCCCATTCGCTTGCCGGGCGGAGCGTTCTGGCCGGCGATGAACGCGGCGACCGGCTTGTCCATGTTCGACTTCACGAACTCCGCGGCCTCTTCTTCGGCCGAGCCACCGATCTCGCCGATCATCACGACCGCCTTGGTCTCGGGGTCCGCCTGGAAGAGCGTCAGCGCGTCGATGAAGTTCGTGCCGATGACCGGGTCACCGCCGATTCCGACGCAGGTCGACTGGCCGATGCCCAGTCGCGAGAGCTGGTCGACGGCTTCGTAGGTCAGCGTACCCGACCGGGACACGACGCCGACCGGGCCGGGTCGCGTGATCGCGGCGGGCATGATGCCGATGCGGCACTGCTCCGGGGTCACGACGCCGGGGCAGTTCGGCCCGAGCAGGCGCGTCTTGCTGCCGCGAAGCGCCGCCTTGGCCCGGGCCATGTCGACGACCGGAATGCCTTCCGTGATGCACACGGTGAGATCCAGCTCGTTCTCGGCCGCCTCGAGGATCGCATCCGCGGCGCCGGGCGGCGGCACGAAGATGCAGCTCGCGTTGGCGCCCGTCGCGGCCTTCGCTTCGGCGACGGTGTTGAAGATCGGGATGCCTTCCTTCTCGGTTCCGCCCTTGCCCGGGTGGACGCCGCCGACGACCTGGGTTCCATACTCGATGGAGAGGCCGGCGTGGAAGGTGCCCATGTTGCCCATCCCCTGAATGATGAGCTTGGTATTCTTGTCGCAGAGGATCGCCATGGTGATCAGGCTCCCTTCACGGCGGCGACGGCGAGCTCGCCCGCTTCCTTGAGCGTCTCGGCCGGCGTGATGTTCAGATTCGACTGGGCGAGGATCTCGCGCCCTTCGGTCGCCTTCGTGCCCTGCAAGCGGACGACGAGCGGAACCTCGACGCCCAGCTCGTCGGCCGCGGCGACCACGCCCTCGGCGATCAGGTCGCAGCGGACGATGCCGCCGAAGATGTTCACGAGGATCGCCTTCACGTTCTCGTCGCGAAGGATCAGCTTGAAGGCTTCCTTCACCTTCTCCTTGTCGGCACCGCCACCGGCGTCGAGGAAGTTCGCCGGCGTACCGCCGCAGTGGTGGATCATGTCGAGGGTCGCCATCGCGAGTCCCGCGCCGTTCACCATGCAGCCGATCGACCCGTCGAGACCGACGTAGGCCAGATCGATCTCGGCCGCCGCGCGCTCGCGCGGGTCCTCTTCCTCGGGGTCGCGGAGCGCCGCGATGTCGGGGTGCCGGTAGAGCGCGTTCGAGTCGAAGTTGACCTTGCCGTCGATCGCGTAGAGGTCGCCCTCTTCCGTCACGATCAGCGGGTTGATCTCGACCTGCGAGCAGTCCTTCTCGATGAAGAGATCGAAGAGCCCGCGCACGAAGGGGACGAACTTGTCGACGAGCGCCTTGTCGAAGCCCAGCCGGAAGCCGAGCTCCCGCGCCTGGTAGTCGCGGAGGCCGACGTTCGGGTCGACGAGCTTCGTGAGGATCTTCTCCGGCGACTTCTCGGCGACGACCTCGATCTCCATCCCGCCTTCGGTCGAAGCGACGATCGCGAACTTCTCCGCCGCGCGATCGAAGAGGATCGCGAGGTAGAGCTCGTCCTTGATGTTGCTGCCAGCCTCGACGTAGACCTTGCGGACCAGCTTGCCTTCCGGCGGCGTCTGGGGCGTGTGCAGCGTCATCCCGAGGATCTCGCTCGCCGCCGTCTTCGCCTCGGCGGGACTCTTCGCGAGCTTCACGCCGCCGGCCTTGCCGCGCCCGCCCGCGTGGACCTGCGCCTTCACGACGACCACCGGCGTACCGAGATTCTTGGCAGCACGCTCCGCCTCTTCCGGCGTCGTGGCCAGCTCGCCTTCCGGCACCGCCACCCCGAACTCCCGGAAGAGCTCCTTCGCCTGATACTCATGAACGTTCATATGTGTCTTTCCTTGGCTCCGCGGTTCGTCGATTGGATCCACCGCGATTCGATTGAGCGATCCGCGCCCGGGCCCCGGGACTAGATCTCGATTTCGTCGACGAGCTTCTTGACGTGAGCCACCGACTCGTCGAAGGCCTTCTGCTCCTCGGCGTTCAGATCCAGCTCGATGATCCGCTCCAAGCCGTCCGCGCCGATCACGCAGGGGACGCCGACGTAGAGCCCGTCGACGCCGTATTCCCCTTCGCAGAGACAGGCGCAGGCGAGCACGCGCTTCTTGTCCTTGAGGTAGCTCTCCGCCATCTCGATGGCCGAGAGCGCCGGCGAGACGAACGCGGACCCGGTCTTGAGGAGCGCGACGACCTCGCCGCCGGCGCCCTTCGTCCGTTCGACCATCGCGTCGATCTTGTCCTTCGAGATCAGCTTCTCGACCGGGATGCCCGCGACGGTCGTGTACCGCACGAGCGGGACCATCGTGTCGCCGTGCCCACCGAGCACGAGGGCGGTCACGTCC
>JAUIMK010000099.1 GCA_030432735.1 bacterium | reverse complement strand
GGGGGGGGGGGGGGTGGGGGGGACGCGGCCGGGCCGGCCGGCGCCGCGGGGTCGAACGGTCGCGCGGCGAATCCTGCTTTGATTCCGGGGGGTTCCGCGGGAGGGCGAGCGCGGCGGAGATTAATCGGGGCGGGGAGGGGGTGCAAGGCGGTGGGGGCGGGAGGGCTTCTCGGGTGGCTCCGGCTCCGGATCTTGGAGGTCGGCCCGAGACGACACCAGATCATCGTTCGCGAAGGCAAAGGCGATCGCGACCGCGCCACCGTCTTCCCGGACGCGCTCGCCGACGCCCTTGAGGAGCAGATCGAGAGAAGCCGCGCGCTCTACCGACGAGATCGATCCCAGGACGTTCCGGGAGTCGAGCTGCCGACCGCGCTCGAGCGAAAGCTCCCCGCCGCAGGAACCGACTGGCGATGGCATTGGCTCTTCCCCGCTCCGAAGCTCTCGACAGACCCCCGTACTCGTCTCGTTCGTCGCCACCATCTACACGAGTCCGGAATCCAGCGCGCCATCCGCAAAGCGACCCTGCGGTCGCGCGTGGACAAGCGCGTCTCGCCTCACACCTTACGCCACTCCTTCGCCACCCATCTCCTCGAGGACGGAGCCGACATCCGAACCCTCCAGGCCCTGCTCGGCCACCGCGACGTCCGGACCACGATGATCTACACCCACGTCCTCGACCGCGGCCCACTCGGCGTACGAAGCCCGATGGACCGTCTCTAGCCCCCGCCGGAACCCGCCGGCGCGAGCACCGCTCCCAATCACGATTCCCCGAACATCTCCAAGTCTCGGATTATCAGGACGCACATTATGCGGCGTCCGCCTATCTGCGCCGGATATTCTCGGGACCCAGGAAAACCGAAAGACATAGCGGGCACCTCACGCGACCCGCGATTCGCCGCTTGATGTATATTGAGACCTGCGGCGACCGTTTGGGTGTCGTCGACTATTAGTTAGTTATACGGCAGGTGACGAACTGCGTACTGAATACGTTGTTGCCCTAATCGCGGCGACGGGAGTCGTGTTAGCAGCGGTGATTCCAGCCGTCTTGTCTAGCGACCACCCCGCCGTATCTCAATCCGCGAGCGGAGATCGATCTGTAGCTGTCGGCTCTGCTAGAGACGTCCACGTAGATCAATCGGTCAACAGTTTCGTTGCGCAAAATGAGTCTCTAACGGGGCGACTGCGCCCCGCCAACGAGCCAGTCCCTCCCAACGACTGCGAGTCGCTCGAGGAGAGCGACGCGATTCTGTTCTTCGGAGGCCGTCCTTTGGTCCTGCCCGCATTCCGGGACGAGCTTACGGTCATAGACTGGAAAGATACGCCCCTTCTAAAGCTTGAGAGATCCGATCTGGGCTTGTTTGTGACGGGTCGGTTCCTACGAGAAGACGGTCGAGTGTTTGCCGAAGTTTCTCGGAATCGATTCACTCTGAATCCGAACAATTTCTTCGCTCCGGGAGTGCGTCCCGACGCGCACGAGCTGAAGGTCGTCGACAAGAACGGCGAGGTAGCTCTCCGAGTCCGCTACCTCAACGAATCGACGATCTGGATCGAGGGAGTCTTCCTTGTCCCTGGATACGGAACCATTCGAGCCGCTTCGGATCACCTCCGACTCTTTGGGGGAATTTCATTCCGAGGCGGCTGCAGCCGTGGTGTGCCGACGGAGTTTCGCTTCTCCTAGCGACTCGTGGTGTCCACCCGCCGTATAACAAGCCCCTGAACCTGACAGACAGTTTGCGGAGCTAGGAGTGGGCTCCGCGGCCTCCTGACGCTTCGCGTCCAAGGCCGCTCGTGCCGATTGGCTACGATCGCCGTACCTCGATCAGGCCACGCCGGCGAAGTCTGCAGGTTATGGGCTGATCCGTTATGCGGCAGGCTACGACTAAGCCATGAGTGATCTGCGACGGCTTTCGGTGAAACTCCACCGAGGCGAGGCGTTGCGCGTCACGGCACGCGCGATTGAAGCTGAGAAGCTGGTCTACGTCTTCACTACTGACAAGAAGCTGAGATACGCGAAGGGACGTTCTCGCGTCGCCTATATCGGAACGACGGCGGCCGGCAGGAACAGAATCACCAAGAGTGCCTCAGAGCGTGCTGTCCGAATCTTAGGCGAGAACGGCGTGCGTGAGTTTTCCGCTCACGTGATCTCTTGTACCCCGAGACAACGCGTGAAGACTTGGCGAATGCTAGAGCGGGCCCTACTTCTTGAGTTTCGCCGACAGTTTGGCGAAGTTCCTCTTTGCAATACCCACGGAAAGAAGATTTCCGAAGGCGATGAATTTCGATACTTTACGCGATCGCGTATCGCGACGGTGTTGGAGGATCTTGCCTGACACACCGCACGCCGCATAACAAGCCCCTGGACCTGACGGCGAGTTGGCCGAGCTAAGGACGGAGTTCCGCGGCCTCATCGTGACCTTCGGTCGAGAAGGCCGCTCGTGGTACCCTGGCGGCGACCTTGATCTTCTCGACGTGGCCGCGCCGGCGATCGCCGCAGGTTATGGGCGCGTCCGTTATACGGCAGACGCGGATGACTGAGCTGACCGAAGCCGACGCCGCTGCGCTGAGATGGGGCGACGCGCGCGTCTACGGCTACTTCTGGGACCCCGCGTCTGACACGTCGAATCTGGTCCTAGTAGTCCAGCCTGCGAACGCTGGCTGTCTTGTACTCGATGCGCGCTGGGTGAAGCGATTCGAGATCGACGTTAACTACCGCGGTGAGTTCTATCCGCTGCTGACATGGGCAACTACCTTTCAGCCCGGAGACTCCCTGAAGTGGCGCGTGCTCTTTGACTTCGCGAGCGATGGATCTCTCCAATTCGAATGCGAAGAGCTCTATCTCCGGCCGTTTGCGCTGATGTCCGCCGTATAACAAGCCCCTGAAGCGGACGAGGCGTTTTCCGATCTGGGATTGGGCTCCGCGGCCTCATCCCGGCTTCGCCGGGAAGACCGCTCGTGGTACTCTGGCGACGAACTTGATCCGCTCGACCTAGGCTCCGAGGCGAACCCTGCAGGTTATGGGCTGATCCGTTATGCGGCATTCCACGGAGGACGAGTCATTTGCGTATCGCCATGGCCGCCGTCTTGCTCGCCGTGGTCTCGTGTGCAACTCCGGGTCCCTCAAGCGAAACATTTCGTCTCTTTGAACGATCCTTCGGCGTCTACGAGATCCAAGGGCGGGCGACCGAACTTATCGAGGAGACCACAGACGTGCCCTGTGAA
This sequence comes from bacterium, assembly GCA_030432735.1. Classification (GTDB taxonomy): domain Bacteria; phylum Myxococcota_A; class UBA9160; order UBA9160; family UBA4427; genus UBA4427. The sequence continues at coordinate 11,516 of JAUIMK010000099.1, read as the reverse complement.
CTTGGACTTGCATTCGGCGTTCAGATGACACTCGAAGTGTCCGGTACTTCAGGTGGAGTTATTCCTCTCGCGGCCGAAATGCAATCCCCTCCGATAGAGGGGGTTCGGCCCGCCATCAGAAGGATCACGCCGGATCCCTTTGTAGTGCCGACGGGATTTCGCTCGGGTCCCATTCACGCAGGCTACTCTTTTGATCGGCCAGAGGAATTGGTCGATGGGCGGTACTCCATCCGGTTCTTCAACTCTGATACAGGCATGCTTGTCTACAAGCGAACATTTGTCGTATCGGGCTGCTCCTGAGGAACGCCGCATAACAAGCCGCTGCACCTGACGAGCAGAGCGCCTTGCGTGGCCGGCTTCCGCCGCCCAAACTTTCGACGTTCGTCGAAAGAGGTCGGCTCTTGCCGCCTGGCGGCGGACCCTGAACTTTGATCGGGCGACGCCGGCGATCCCCGCCGGTTATCGGCTGATCCGTTATACGGCATCGACTATGCCCAGTTCGCCTCGGTACGCCTTCCGGCCGTTGCTCACGAAGCGAATCGCCTTGGAGATTCCGTCCCCTTCTCACGTCGATGGCATCTTCGAGGCATTCGCCTCGGATCCCGAAGTCACTCGGTACCTTGGGTGGCGCGCAGCTACCTCCCTTGCCGACTGCGAGCGCGCGATGTCGGGTCAACTGTCTCGGCTCGAGGACGGTAGCGAGCTCTCGTGGGTCCTGGTGAAGCGGGACGACGGCCGAGTATTGGGGAACCTCTCGCTGCGGCCGCAGAGCGACGGCGTCGAGATCGGCTTCGTCCTCGCGCGTCAGGAATGGGGGAAGGGCCTCGCGGTGGAAGCCGGTGGCGCCGCCCTGCAATGGCTCGACGAGGCGTATGGCCCTGTTCGGGTCTGGGGCTCCTGCGATGCCGAGAACTCCCAATCGGCGCGCGTTCTCGAGAAGCTCGGCCTCGTTGAGGTCCGACTGGAACGAGCGAGTAGACTTCGCCCAAATCTGTCCGATGAGCCGCGCGACAGCCGGATATTCGAGCGCGCCGTCGACGCCGTATAACAAGCCGCTGCACCTGACGGAGAGTTCGTCGAGTTCCTATCGGAACTCCGCTACCTCCTGGCGCTTCGCGCCCAAGGTCGCTTGAGGCGCTGGGCTACGCTGCGCTGTACCTCGATCGGGTCGACGCCGGCGAACTCCGCAGGTGAGCGGCTGATCCGTTAAGCGGACGGAGCAACCGATGCGACTACCCGCTTGGCTCGTTGCGGTCTCTTGCATACTCGCGTGCGGTTGCGCGCATCCGCGAGCGACCATGTCGGCCGAGCCGAGAAGGCCCTTGTTAGTTCCGGTCCCAACGGGGTTCGTCCACTACCCGCACCTGTCCACGGCCTACCCATCGGTGTTCTTCAAGCTTCCTCGCGACGAGACCGGCGGCACTCCCGGGCTCCCGGAACTGTCGGTCCGTGTAGTCGAACCGTCGTCGGCAGACGTATCGACGCGTAAATACGTCGCTCGCCTGCTTGGGAACGAACACCTCGAGATCTTCTTCGGCCCGGTCCCAACCGAGGTCGTTGGTCGAGCTGCACTGGAAATCGCGACCAACGAGACTGTCATCCTCGACTTCGCCGACGGAACATCGGCCACGGGGCAATCTACACGCCAATCCGTGGTGTTTGAGCTGTACGGCCAAGTCTACGAATGCTCACTGAGCGCATACCCCGAGGTTCACGAGAAGTGGCTGGCGAGCATGCGAGAGCTGTGCCGCAGCCTCAACTTCACTCGCGGCATTCAGTTGTCTCCCGGCTACGCCAAGCTTCCCGCACCTGAGCCCAAGCGGTTGATGGAAGCTGACGAAGGCACATCCGGGCATTAGCGGCGTGGTAGCGTCCTGGCATTGACCGTCGTCGGTCTAGCGGACCCGGAGGCGGGCCCCGCAGCTCAACAACCGATCCGCTATACGGCATGCTCTTGCGTAGCCTATTCGTCACTCTGATCGTCGTCGTTGCTTGCGTCGCTGGATTCGCGGCGGCGTATTCGCGTGGCTGGGTGCGATTCTGCTACCCGAGCCCAAGTGACTACCCGGTCCTTGGAGTGGACGTCTCTCACCACCAGGGCCCAGTCGACTGGCAGCAACTCCGCGCCGCAGGTGTGCGCTTCGCGTTCATCAAATCGACCGAAGGTGAAACGCTCCAGGACAGTCGGTTCGCTGCGAACGCTGCCGCGGCAGCCGCCGCCGACGTCGCCTGGGGCCCGTATCACTTCTTCACCTTCTGTACGCCGGGTGCTGCTCAAGCTCGGAACTTCAAGGCGACGGCGGCTGGCATCACCCGCGATCTGCCTCCAGTCGTGGACGTCGAGTTCGTCGGCAACTGCCGAGGATGGACGTCCATGGCTGATGTTCGCCGCGAGCTCGCGATCTTCGTCGAACGGGTGGAAGCGGATTTCGGAGAACCGCCAATCCTCTATCTGACTCGCGAAGCGGAATCGCGGGTGCTTGATGGCGCGTTCCCGCAGCTCGCGAGATGGCCGCGAAGCATCTTCGACGAGCCCTCTTCGAGCGTCTGGAAGAAGTGGGCATTCTGGCAGTTCGCGGAGAATGCGCGTCTGCCTGGAATATCCGGGCCGGTAGACCTCGACGTCTACTGCTGCTCGGAGTCCGAGTTCCTCGCAAGGGACTGGATGTAGGCGCCGCACGCCGCACAACGACACCCTGAACCTGAGAGACAGTCGGCTTCGCGTGCCCGGCTTGCGCCGAACAGACTCTTCCCTGTCGGGGAGGAGAATCCGACTCTTGCCGCCTGCCGGCGGATCCAGAACTTCGAGAGTCAACCGCGCGGCGAAGTCCGCAGCTCGTAGACCCCTCCGTTGAGCAGCAGCGCGAGACCCCGACCAAGCCGCACTCGCCCCCAATCAAGCCGCGCTGGAAAGCCGCCGCTCGGAAAGCTCTTCCACCAGACGCACAACATCCGCCTGCGCCGCGGCGACGGATCGACGATGTCGCTCATCGCCGAACTCCTGGTACTCGATGGCGCAGCGGTGGATCTCGCCGACGCCGAAGTACCGGCTGACCGTGCGCAGGTGCGGGGTCAAGTGGTCCATGCCGGCACGCGGCCCGCCTGGCGCGAAGCCGAACTCGCCGCTCGACGTGAGGAGCACGAGCGACTTGCCTTCGAGGATCGGCTCGAGCGGCCAATCGCCGCGGCCCAGGTCGAAGCTGAACGTCTCGTCCACGCGGACGACTTGATCGACCCAGGCCTTCAGCGCGGCTGGCATCCCGTAGTTGTACATGGGCGCGGCGATCACCAGGAGGTCGGCCGCGCGAAGCTCGGCGATCAGCGTGTCGGAGAGCGCCAGGAGGCGCTGCTGCTCCAGGCTTCGTTCGGTCCTCGGGGTGAAGGCGGCGCCGATCCAGGCCTCGGAGACCGCGGGCGGGGGCGCCGCGCCGACGTCGCGACGAAGCAGGACGTCGTCGGGCCAGCGAGCCCGCCACTCGCCCTCGAACCGATCGGCGAGGGCGCGAGAGAGAGAACGCTCCTTCCGGGCGCTGGCATCCACGCGTAGGACAGTGAAGTTTTTCGACATCTTGGATCCTCCTTGAGTCGAAGTCATTTCCGACTCTGAGGAACCAAAATCGGCTTGGATACGCGATCTGACAATCGAGAAAGATTCATCGACAGATGAGTCCACCTCATCTATAAGCTCGATCCATGTTCGCCCGCATTCCCTCCCCCGCCGCGCTGCGAACCTTCGAGGCGGCCGCTCGGCTCGGCAGCTTCAAGGCCGCCGCCGCGGAGCTCTCCGTCACGCCCACGGCGGTTTCCCACCAGATCCGCACGCTCGAGGAGCACCTCGGAATCCCGCTCTTCATCCGCCGGACCCGTGCCGTCGCGCTGACGGAGAGCGGCCGGCGACTCTCGGAGGCCGTGCACGACGCCCTCCAACGAATCACGCTCGCGCTCGAGGATGTCGCGGCGACGGAGACGGTCCTGACCGTGAGCACGACGCCGGCGTTCGCTGCCCTCTGGCTCGTGCCCAGGCTGAAGCGCTTCGAAGAGCGCCATCCGCAGTTCCGTCTCCAGCTGGTCACCACGACGCTCCCGACCGATCTCGAACGGGATCGTCTCGTGGACGTCGCGATTCGCTACGGAACCGGACCCTACCCGGACCTTCGCGCCCTTCCGCTCGCCGACGAGCGCTTCGGCGCCTACGCCACACCGGACTACCTCGAGCGACTCGAGCGGTGGGAGGACGCCGAGTTGATCGAGACCGCGTGGCAGCAGTCGGGCTTCGACGACGTCTCCTGGGATGCGTGGCTCGCCGCGGCCGCGCTCCCCCGGCCGACGAGACCGACGTCGCGGCGCTTCGAGCAGGAGCATTATGTCGTCCAGGCCGGCCTGGCGTCGCAAGGCGTGGCGCTCGCGAGCTCTCTTCTCGTGGGCGACCTCGTAGCGCGCGGATGGCTCGAATCGTACCGTCCGGACACCCGCTTGGCGGGGCGTCGATACACGGCCCTCGCCACGGACAGCCGCGCCCAGCTACGGAAGGTGTCGTGCTTCCTCGAATGGCTGGAAGAGGAGGCGAGCCCCGCATGACGCTCGAACGGCTCGGCCACGTGGGCGCGTTCGTCGCCGTGATCGCGACGAGCGGCGCGATCGCCCTCCTCGTTGCCCTCGCCGCGGGGCTCGCGCCTTCGCCGTCCTACGCCACCGAAGCCGCCGGCGCCGCAGACGCCGCCGGCGAAACCCCCGGCCTCGACCTGGTCTGTCCGCTCGAGCTCCACGAACGCGAGCGGGACCTCGCCGACTCGCGAATCGAGAAGACCCTGACCGAGAACCAGCATCGCGCGCAGGCGCGGGTCTTCGAGATGATCGAACGCCTCTGGGCCACCCGAGCGATCGAGCAGGAGGTCTACCTGGACCAGAAGCGACTGCGGGACCGGACGAAGGTCCGGATCACCCGGCTCGGGCTCCAGATCGAGCAGGACCGGCGCGCGCTCGATCAGCTCGAGCTCGCCTGCGCCGACGTTCGCGGGGAGCCGGTCGAAGATCTCGCGCAGCGTGTCCGATCGCTCCAGTCGGAGGTTCGTCGACTCGACTGCGACCTCCTCGCGAAGGACGCGGAGATCGCGGACATCGATCGTGCCTTCGACGAGGAGATGCTCGCGGCGACGAAGATCCTGGTCGAGCGCAACATCAAGTCGCGACACGATCTCGTGCTCGACGAGTACGCGCTCAGCCAGTCGAAGGCGCGGTCGGAGAGCTACCGCGCCCGGGCGCGCGCGTGCCGATCGCGCCTGGAGCAGGCCAGGCGCTAGGCTGGACGAGCGGCCGACGAGCCGCCCAGGCTCCGTTCGGAATCGCGCGACAGCCGCCCGCCCTCGCCGAGGCGAGCACACCGCCGCGACGGGCGAGTCGCGCGCGTCCTGCTGGCGTAGACTCTCGTCGAGCCGGAACGCAGCGCGAGGTCACATGAACTGGGAAGCCATCGGTGCCATCGGCGAGATCATCGGAGCGCTCGGCGTGATCATCACCCTCCTCTATCTCGCGAGTCAGCTCCGCCAGAACACCCGTGCGCTCGGCGTCACGAGCATCCACTCGACGACGCAGGTCGGGAACGAGATCCGCGCGCTGATGGCGTCGGATCCCGTCGTGACGGAGCTCTACTACCGCGGGCTCCGCGACCCGGACAGCCTGGACGAGATCGAGCGCGAGCGACTCCGCCTCATCCTGACCAACGCGCTCTGGGCCCTCTGGAACGCCTGGGCCCAGTCGCAGCTCGGGGGACGCGAGTCCTGGACGGCGCAGAAGCACATCCTGATCCGCATGCTCAGTCTGCCCGGCGGCCGCGCGTTCTGGGAGACGGGCCGCGGCGAGTTCGACCCCGACTTCGCGGCGGAGGTCGATCGGCTGATCGGCTTCGAAGCGCCCCGATGACCCGCGCGGCGAACGGATCGGCGAAGAAGCGGGGCGGCCCGGCTCTCGAAGCCGCGTCGAGGCGTCTTGTCACGCTCGCGCTCGCGCTCGTTCTCACGTGGTCCCCGACGGCCGCCGCCGAGGACAAGCTCGCGAACGGGTATGCGGCGTCCCCTCTCGCCGAGTCGATCTTCACGCCCGAGCAGGTCGCGACCGAAGTCGCGCGCGTCAACAACTGGCTGATCGAGAACTACGCGAAGCTCGCGCCCGACCGGCGCCAGGCAGTTCGCGAAGGCCTCTACACGCTGCTCTCGTCCGCCGTCGCCCAGCGCCATGCCGACGGAGAGCCGCTGCTCCCGACGAGCGACGACCTGTTGATCCGCACGATCTTCTCCTGGGCGGAACCTCTCGGCGTCTACGGCGCACACCACGTCTACAACGAGCTCGTCGCGCGGAGCGGACTCGAGGAGATTCCCGAGATGCCCGCGCTCGCTCCCCTGCCCGACGCCTTCGCGACCGCGCTCGACGGGGATCTGCTGGTGATCCGGTCGGACCGGGGCGGCTGGCGCGTCCGCGTCCCGTTCTGGTTCATGCCCTTCGCCTTCTCCGAGTTCGACACGAAGAACGGACCCCGGACCCAGCTCGTCATGATCGCCACCGGCGCCGCGAAGCACGACGGCCTGCCCGGCCACTCCCAGTCGACGATCCGCCTCTTCGCGGGGCCGGGCCAGGTCGGCGGCGACTTCGCGGCCTACTGGCGCGATGCCCTGGGCTTCGGAAGCGGGAGCGAGCGGATGCCTCTGCCGATCGAAGGACTGACGGCGCGAAAGCGCTTCGACGCCGACGCGAAGATCCACAGCGAGATCGTCTCCTGGGCCGGAGACGCCGGTCCCCTCGTCGTCTACTACGCCGGCGCGCCCGGGCCCTACGAGAAGAACCGGGTCCACTATCTCGACTTCGTTCGTTCCCTGCGCGAGAAACGTTAGGCGAACGCGACGAGACCCACGCGAAGGATCGCGACGATGCACCCCGCCTTCGAGCGCCTGGACCACCGCCCCTGGCCGATCCCGCGGAGCCTATGGACCTGGCGGCAGTCGTGGCGGGATCTGCTCTTCGCCCATTGGCCGGTCCCGCCCGACGCGCTCGCGCCGCTCGTCCCCGCGCCGCTCGAGGTCCAGGAGTTCGACGGCACCTCCTGGGTCGGCGTCGTGCCGTTCCGAATGGCCGGCGTCATGCGGCGCCCCCTTCCCGATCTGCCCTGGATCTCGGCCTTCCCGGAGCTGAACCTCCGGCTCTACGTCGAGTACCAGGGACGGCCGGGCGTCTTCTTCTTGAGCCTCGATGCGACCAATCCGCTGGCGGTCTGGGCAGCGCGGCGCTTCTTCCACCTCCCCTACGAGCACGCGTCCATCGACATCGCGCGCTCGGGGGACGGGTTCCACTACCGGGCCCGTCGCCGCGACGGCGAAGCGGCCTTCGAGGGCGAGTACGCGCCGGCGGGTGCGGTCCGGGAGTCGCGGGCGGGCACCCTCGAGCACTGGCTGACCGAGCGCTACTGCCTCTACGCCTGCTCTCCGCGCGGCGATCTCCTGCGCGCCGAGGTCCACCACGTCCCCTGGCCGCTCCAGGACGCGACCGCCTCCATCGCGCGCAACACGATCGGCGCGCCCCATGGCCTCGCCCTCGCAGGCGAGCCCGCCACGCTCCACTTCAACCGCCGGATCGACGTCGTCGTCTGGTCGCCTCTCGTGATCGGGACCCTCCAGACCTAGCGCTGGCGCGAGCGGGCGCGACGCGCGAGCCTCTCCCCGGTCAGCACGCCGCGCGAACCGAGGAGGCCAGCATGCCCAAGCCCGCGAAGATCGTCCTGGGAATCCTGATCGCATACGCCGGACTCGTCGTCGCCTTCGAGGCGATGATCGGGATCCTCCAGCCCGAGCAGGGGCAGGTGCTCACGATCACGACGACCGGCGACGACGGTGCCGCGAACGATCGCGTGCTCGCCTGGCTCGACGACGAAGGCACCGTCTTCGTGAGCGCGAACCACTGGCCCCGAGCCTGGTACCACGAAGCGATCGCCAATCCGCGCGTCGAGGTCTCGATCGACGGCGAGCGCGGCGCCTACCTCGCCGTCCCGATCGAAGACGAAGGCGAGTGGGAGCGCCTCGACACGAAGTTCGCCCACCCCTTCTTCTTCAAGTTCATCACCGGCTTCCCGCCGCGGCTCTTCCTCCGCCTCGATCCGCAGGGACCGACGGCCTAGCGACCCGATCAGGACACCAGGCCGTCGACGACGACCGCCGCCCCGGCCAGCCCGCACAGCCCGAGCACGCACGGGCGTAGCCAGCCGCGATCGAGCCAGCCGTGGAACGCACGGCTCGCGAAGAGACCGAGCAGGACGGCCGGGACGAGGGCGAGGCCGAGCCGCCAATGGAGCGCCTGGACCTCGCCGGCGACGAGCAGCGCGGTGAACGAGAAGCCGGTGCCCACGAGGAAGGCCGCGCCCAGGGTCGAACGAACGACGGGACCGGGGGAGTGCTGGTAGAGGAGCGCGAGCGGCGGTCCGCCGATCGAGGACGACGTCCCCATCGCGCCACCGAGCCAACCCGCGATCGCCTGGCTGAGCTTCGTGATCGGGATGCGCGGTGACGCGATGCTCATGAGCACCGCGAAGAGCACCATCGCGCCCGTCGCCGTCGCGAGCGCCTCGGCGTCGAGGCGAATCACGATCCAGAGCCCGACCGCGATCCCCGGCAGCCGCCCGACCGTCGTCCAGAGGATCGCGGAGCGGTCGATGTGCGCCGACTCGCGGAGGGCAGAGCCCAGGGTCATGGGCAGCGCGACGATGATCGCCGACGCAGGCAGCGCCTCGGGCACGAAGATCGCGATCACCGGCGCGACGATCAGATTCAGCCCGAAGCCGATCGACCCCTGGACCAGCGCGCCGAGCAAGGTCGTGCCGAACAGGAGGACGAACGCCGTCGGCTCGAGCCCCAGGCCATCCAGCAACGACGCCACCCCGTCCACCGCGCCGCGAGTCCGCCCGCGCGTCTCGCTAGGAGTTCATCGACTCGAGGAAGTCCTCGTTGCTGTCCGTGCCTTCGATCTTCCCCATCAGGAACTCCATCGAGTCGACGGGGGAGAGCGGCGCGAGCACCTTCCGCAGGATGTACATGCGGTTCAGCGAGTTCTCGCTCATGAGCAGCTCTTCGCGGCGGGTCGCCGAGCGGTTGATGTCCATCGCCGGATAGGTCCGGCGGTCGGCGAGCTTCCGGTCGAGGACGATCTCGCAGTTCCCGGTTCCCTTGAACTCTTCGAAGATGACTTCGTCCATGCGGGATCCGGTGTCGATGAGCGCCGTTCCGATGATCGTCAGGCTTCCGCCCTCTTCGACGTTTCGCGCGGCGCCGAAGAAGCGCTTCGGCTTGTGGAGCGCGTTCGAGTCGACACCGCCGGAGAGGATCTTGCCCGAGTGGGGCACGACCGTGTTGTGCGCGCGGGCCAGCCGGGTGATCGAGTCGAGCAGGATCACGACGTCGCGGCCGTGCTCGACGAGGCGCTTGGCCTTCGCGATCACCATGTCGGCGACCTGGACGTGCCGCGTCGCCGGCTCGTCGAAGGTCGAGGAGATCACCTCCGCCTTCACGGTCCGCCGCATGTCGGTCACTTCCTCGGGTCGCTCGTCGATCAGCAGGACGATCAGGTAGACCTCGGGATTGCCCTCGGCGATCGCGTTGGCGATGTCCTTCAGGAGCATCGTCTTGCCCGCCTTCGGCGGCGACGTGATCAGCGCGCGCTGCCCCTTTCCGATCGGGGCGATCAGGTCGATGATCCGCGTGGTCATCCCGCCGGCGGGGGTCTCCAGGTTGAATTTCTCCTGGGGATAGAGCGGCGTCAGGTTGTCGAAGAGGATCTTCTGCTTCGCCTTCCTCGGGTCGTCGAAGTTGATCGACGAGACCTTCAGCAGCGCGAAATAACGCTCGCCTTCCTTCGGCGGCCGCACGTGCCCCTCGACCGAGTCGCCGGTCCGCAGGTTGAAGCGACGGATCTGGGACGGCGAGACGTAGATGTCGTCGGGGCCGGCCAGGTAGTTCTGTTCCGGCGCGCGCAGGAAGCCGAAGCCGTCCTGCAGGATCTCGAGCACGCCTTCGGCGAAGATCTTCCCGCGCTTCTCGGTCTGCGACTTGAGGATCGCGAAGATCAGATCCTGCTTGCGCATCCCCCCCGCGTTCTCGACGTCCATCTCCTGCGCCATCTCGAGGAGCTCGGGCATCGACTTCGCCTTGAGCTCGCGGACGACGATCGTTTCCGCATCGTCGTCGAGCTGCGCGTCGAGGGAGGCTTCCTCCTCCGCGAGCTCCGCGTCGCTCGGCAGGTAGTCGCGCTTCGGCTCGCCCGAGGGACCGCGGCTCCCCCGACCGCCGCCGCTCCGTGACCGCCGCCCGCGACCGCGGCGATTGCTGCGGTTCGGGCTCGAGCCGGATCCGTCCTTGGTGTCGGGCGCGCGCTGCTCACTGCTCACGAGGCGGTCTCTCTTCTGATCGATGCGTGGGATCGTTCGGTGGGATTTCTTCGATCGGTCTCGGGATGGAGGTGGGGGCGGGAAGACGTCGGCCGGTGGGGCGACGGGAAGTCCGGGCGGGACGCTTGTGCGGGCGGAGTTCGGGAGCCGGACGCGGACGCGTCGGGCGGTCGGCGGGGGCGGGGCGGGGGCGGGGACTGCGGTCGCGGCCTTCGCGTCGCCTTCGGCGGAGTCTCGATCGCCCGCGGAGCGGGCGCCGGGTTGGGAGGAGCCCTGCGGGACCCATCGACGAGCCCACGGGCGAAGTTGACTGGGGTGTTGCGGGGGGAGACCGATCCGGGCGGGGAGTACGGAGACCGCGAGCGGGAAACCGGTGCAAACCCGGGGGCTTGCGCGAGGCCGGAAACGAGGATCCGCGGCGGAATCGCGGCGGGACGCAGCGCCCGCGGCAGATAGAGCGGACGAGAGGCCCGCGACCCGGACGGGTCGAGGTGCGTTTCAATCTACAGGGGTGGGCCGGAAACTGTCAAGCCTGACGCGGGATTGCCTCCGGACGGGTAATGAAATGCCTCAGACGCCCGGCGGCGGCACCGTCGCGGCGGAAGGACTCGAAGCGATCGGCATCGCAGATCGTGCAGACCCGCGCCGCCGTCCCGATCCGGGCGGATTCGACCCCGCACGATCGCAGCACGCGCTCCGCGAGGAGGGGCAGGTCGAGCTGGAAGTGTCCCGGCCGGCCGGGCGTCAGCGCCCCGCCCAGCAGCGCCGCGTACCGAACCGCGAGCCCCGCACGAACCGGCTCGTCGACCTCGTAGCAGCAGCCGCGCGCCGCCGGCCCGATCGCCGCGAAGCAGCCCGCCGCCGCCTCGCCGGCCACCGCCTCGACCCCCGCTTCGATCACCCCGGCGGCGAGCCCGCGCCAGCCGGCATGGATCGCCCCGACGACGGCGCCCCCCGGCGCGGCGACCAGGATCGGGACGCAGTCCGCGGTCACGATGCCGACGGAGACGCCGGACGTTCGGGTCACGATCGCGTCCGCCGCGACCTCCGCCGCGGCCGGAGCCGCCTCGGCGCCCTCGACCCGGTGGACCCCGAG
>JAUIMK010000098.1 GCA_030432735.1 bacterium | reverse complement strand
GCGGATCGTGCCTTCGTCGGTCTGCATCTCGACTTCGAGGGCGCGCAGGATGTTCGAGAGCCGCGTCGGCGAGATGATCGCCGGGTGCTCGTAGCCCTGCTCCTGGACCGAGAAGCCGCGCACCTCGCGCACGAGGTCGACCATCGTCAGATAGTCGTTCCTGATCTCGTGGCGAACGTTGCGGGTCGCGCAGCCGGCGACGGTCGCTCCGAGAGCGGCGACGAGAACGAGGGCCGAGGAGGTCCGGATCGCGCGGGCGCGTCGCAGTCTTCGCATGGCGGGACGATAGCCGATCCGCTGCCGGTCCCGACGTGGACGCCGCGCGCGTCGTCGGCTCATGCGAGGGCGCCGATGACCCGGTGGGTCGTGAAGCTCGCGACGTACGCCAGGACGAACAGATAGCCGAACGCGAACGCGGGCCAGCGCCAGGAGTTGGTCTCGCGCTTCATGATCGCGATCGTCGACGTGCACTGGAGCGCGAAGACGAAGAAGACCAGCAATGCGCCGACCGTCGGAGGATCGAAGACGGGGGTCCCGTCGGGCCGGCGATCCGCGCGCAGCGCTTCGCGGAGCGAGGCGCTGCCCTCGTCTTCGTCGGTCTGCTCGGCGGCGTAGATCTGCGCCAGGGTCGCGACGAGGATCTCCCGCGCGGCGAGGCTCGCGACGAGGCCCACGCCGATCTTCCAGTCGAAGCCGAGGGGCTCGATCGCGGGCTCGATCGCGTGTCCGAGCCGGCCGGCGATGCTCTGCTCGAGGGCGTAGGACGCCGCGGCCTGCTCGTCCAGATCGGCGGGCGCATCGATCCGCGGGAAGCTGAGCAGGACCCAGAGCAGGAGCGACGCGATCAGGATGATCGTGCCCGCGCGGCGCAGGAACGCCCAGGCGCTCTCGTAGACCTGGGTGCCCCAGACCCGCAAGGTCGGCCAGCGATAGGTCGGCAGCTCCATCGCGAAGGGCAGCCCGTCGCCACGGACCAGGGTCTTCTTGAAGAGGGCGGCGATCGCGAGGGCCGAGGCGCCGCCGCCCATGTAGAGCCCGAGCAGCACCAGACCCTGCAGGCCGATCGGGCCCAGGACGTCGTGCTCCGGGACGAAGGCGCTGATCAGGAGCGCGTAGACCGGGAGCCGGGCGGAGCAGGTCATGAGCGGTGCGACCAGGATCGTGACGAGGCGATCGCGCGGGGACGGGATCGTTCGCGTGGCCATGATCCCCGGGACGGCGCAGGCGTACGACGAGAGCAGCGCGACGAAGGCGCGCCCCTCGAGGCCGATGCGGCCCATCACGCGATCGATCACGAAGGCGGCGCGGGCCATGTAGCCCACGTCCTCGAGCAGGTAGAGGAGCGAGAAGAGGATCACGATCTGGGGCAGGAAGATCACGACGGAGCCGACCCCGGCGATCAGCCCGTCGGCCACCAGCTCCGCCATCCAGCCCGCCGGGAGCGACGTGCGGGCGACCTCGCCGAGGCCGCTGATCGCGCCGTCGATCCAGTCCATCGCCGGACCCGCGGCGCTGAAGATCAGCTGGAAGAAGGTGACCATCACGGCGGCGAAGAGCAGCGAGCCCCAGAGCGGATGGAGCACGATGCGGTCGATCCGCTCGGTCAGCGCGTGCCGGGTCGGGGGCTGCGCGATCACGCTCTCGGCGACCGAGGCCGCCCAGCCCGCGCGCTCGGTCCGGTCCTCCGGCGGCAGCACCGCCGGCGCGCTCCACTCCGAAGGCCTCGCGAGCAGCGCGCGCAGGGCATCGAGCCCGCGGCCGCGATGGCCGACGACGCCGACGACCGGGACGCCGAGCGCCGCCTCGAGGCGCGGCAGGTCGACCTGACCGCCCCGCGCGGCCAGCTCGTCGAGCATCGTGAGCACGACGCAGACCGGCCGCCCGAGCCGCAGCGATTCGCCGATGAAGGGCAGGGTCCGCGAGAGCGAGCAGGCGTCGGCGACCACGATCAGCGCCTGCGGCCGCGGCGCCCCCTCGATCCGGCCTTCGAGCACGTCGCCGACGACGGCTTCGTCCGCGCTGATCGGGTCGAGGCCGTAGGTTCCGGGCAGGTCGATCAGCGTCGCCTCGCCGCCCGCGAGCTCGAGCCTCGCCTCGCGCCGCTCGACCGTCACGCCGGGGTAGTTGCCGACCCGGGCGCGCAGGCCGGTGAGCGCGTTGAAGAGCGTCGTCTTTCCCGCGTTCGGGCTGCCGAGCAGACCGAAGACCGGCGCGGAGGGATCGAGGGCGGCGGCGCTCACGCGAGGTCTCCGCCGATGGACTCGACCCGGACCCGGCCCGATTCGCCCTTGCGCAGGCAGAGCTGGTAGCCGTGGAGCTCGAAGACCGTCGGGTCACCGAGCGGCGCCCGCCGGAGCACCTCGACCCGCACGCCCTCGCGGAGGCCGAGATCGTCGAGCCGACGCGCGATCGCATCGGCGCCGTCGACGGCGACGACGCGGACCGAGACGCCGCGCGGGACGCGATCGAGAGTGGTGGTCTGGGTCATGGAAGGGGAGGTCGCGGTGGCGTGGCGCGTCGTCGGAGCAAATCGAAAATGGTTTTCAGAACGCGCGAAACCTAGCGATTCCGAGGGGTTTCGCTCGTGAATCCGGGCGAAGCGCGGTCGATTTCTATTTGCGATCGCGTTCGCTTTCCGGGGAGCCGGCCGCGCCGCGCCGGTCGAAGGTCGCGTCGCGCTCGCTCTTCAGCTGGCGCGTCATGAGCGCGAGTCCCGCCTCCTGGGGCGTCTTCTCGCCGTCGAGCACGGCCCGCACCTGGTTCGAGATCGGAGCATCGACCCCGAGCCGCTCGGCCAGCCGGACCGCGGCGCGGGTCGTGTGGACGCCCTCGGCCACCTCGCCGAGCTCCTCGACGATGTCCTCGAGCTTCCGGCCGGCGCCGAGGCCGAGGCCGACGCGCCGGTTCCGTGAGAGGTCGCCCGTGCAGGTCAGCAGCAGGTCGCCCATGCCCGAGAGGCCGAGGAAGGTCTCGGGGGTAGCGCCCATCGCGACCCCGATCCGGGTGATCTCGGCGAGGCCGCGCGTCATGAGCGCGGCGCGCGCGTTGTGGCCGCCCTCCTGGGCGTCGCACATCCCGATCGCGATCGCGATCACGTTCTTGAGCGCCCCGGCGATCTCGACGCCGACCACGTCGGTGTTCGTGTAGCAGCGGAACCACGGGCTAGAGAGGGTCGCCTGGACCGAGATCGCATAGGCCTCCTCACGGCAGGCGAGGGTCACGACGGTGGGTCGCTGCTGGGCGATCTCGGCGGCGAAGGAGGGGCCGGAGAGCGCGACGAGCCGCGGATGGTGCTCCTCCGGGAGCACGTCCTCGAGGATGCCGTGCATCGTGAGGCCGGTCTCGAACTCGATGCCCTTCACCGCCGAGACGATGATCGCCCCGGGCTCGATCCACGGCGCGGCGGTCTCCATGACCTCCCGGAGCGACGTGCTCGGGACGGCGACGATCACCAGCTCGCGACCGGCGAGGGCATCGCGCAGATCCGTCGTCGCCTCGAGGTTCTCGGGCAGCGCGAACTCGGTCAGGTGCCGCGGGTTGCGGTGGTCGCGGTTGATCGACTCCACCACTTCCTCGCGGCGGGCCCAGATCTTCACATCGTGTTCGCGGGCGCCCAGGCTCGCCAGGCAGGTGCCGAAGCTGCCCGCGCCCAGCACGGCGGTGGGAGTACTCACGCCGCCTACCTTACCACCGGGATCCGGTGGTGACGGCTTCGAGCGGCAGGCGAAGGACGCGGAGCGGGAAGGGGGCGGATCCCCGCAATTTCGTTGACCTTTCGGGGGGCTACGGCTACTTTTGCGACTTCTCGCGGGTCGGCTCCACGGCCCACGGGTCGCCCCCCGCTGCCCGCCCGATCGAAGCCTGTGTGGTCCCCCGAACGGGTCCGAGTCCTCGGATCCGACGCCTGCCGGGGAGCGCGAGGGATCATCGGGTCGCCCGGGGGCGCATGCCCGCGTCGCTCTTCCTCCTGACCGCGCTCGCGTTGCTCGCGGCCGTGCCGCTCGCCGCCGCCGTGCTGCGCCGCGCCCTGCCGGCGCGAAGTCGAGCGATCGTCGCGGTCGACGAGATCGAGTTCGGGACGTCGCAGAAGGCGCGCCGTTCACCGCGCCACGCGGTGCTGCTCCACCGCGGCTTGTTAGGCGCGTTCTTCATGGCGATCGTGGCGCTCGCCCTGGTTCCCGCGGCCGTCGCGCTCCGGGACCTCGGCGTCGGCGTCGTGCAGACGGCGCTCTGGCTGGTGCTGCCGACGCTGCTCGTCGTGGTCCATGCCGGACGCGCCGGGGGCGGCGAATGACCTCCGCGTTCATCGTCGTGGTCTGGCTCGGGGTGGCGCTGATCGGACTCGCGAGCGTCGCGGTCTTCGAGCGCGGGAGCCGCACCCGCGCGCGACCGGACCGGCCGGAGCTCGCTCCGCCGCGGGCGCTCTGGGGCGGGGGGCCGCTGCGCCCGCCTTCGCACG
Organism: bacterium; assembly: GCA_030432735.1. Classification (GTDB taxonomy): domain Bacteria; phylum Myxococcota_A; class UBA9160; order UBA9160; family UBA4427; genus UBA4427. The sequence continues at coordinate 10,442 of JAUIMK010000098.1, read as the reverse complement.
CCGCGACCGCCCGCGCCCTCGCCGGCTTCGCCCGACTCGTGAGGCGGCGCACCCGTGTCGTCGATCATCGCCGCGGACTCCGCCGGCTCTCCCGCGCGCTCGGTTGCGGAGCGCTCGTGCTGGGCTTCGGTCTGTTGCCGATCGCCGGGACCTGGGGCGGCGCGGCGGGGCCACCGCTCCTGCTCCTCGATCTCGAGAACGGACTCGTGGCGATCCTGCTCGTGCTCCTCGCCCTGGCCTTCGCGCGGATCGCGATCGGACTCTCGGAGCGGAGCGCGTGGTCGCGGATCGGGGCGGCGCGCCAGGCGAGCCGCGCGATCGCCGGGACGGCGCTCCTCGTCCTCTCGGCGATGCCCCTCGCGATCGACGCCGCCTCGCTCCGGATCCACGACCTCGTCCTCGACCAGCAGCACAGCCTCTGGCCCGTCGCCGGCCTCGCCCGACTCTTCGGGCCGGACGTCGTGGCGCGCCTCGAGGCGTGGCCGGTGCCGGCCTGGAACCTCTTCACGCAGCCGCTGACGGCGGTCCTCTTCGCCGCGGCGATCTCGCTCTGGGTCGCGTCGCCGCGGGCGGACGTCCCGGCGGCCGGTGCCGTGGGCGTCGCGGGGCTCGGGCTCGATGGCGACGCCACGGAGCTCTACTGGATCCGCGTCGAGGCCCGACTCGCTTCGGTCTTCGCGGCGGGGCTCTTCGTGACGCTCTTCCTCGGCGCCGGGGGACTCCCGCTCCTCGATCCGCAGGGGCTCGTCGAGCGCGCGGTGCCCTTCGTGGGGCGGGGCGTGCCGGAGGCGCTCGTGACGCTGCTCCACGTCGCGGTTTTCGCGGGGAAGCTCGTGCTCGTGCTCTTCCTGGGGGCATGGGTCGCGCGGACGACGGCGACGAGTCGCGACGATCGCTCGCTTCGCCTGGCGACGCGGCGGCTGCTCCCGGTCGCGTGGGCGAACCTCCTCCTGGTCGCGGCGATCGCGCTCTGGCTCGAAGGCCTGGGAGCCGGCGCATGACGCCCGCGATCGTCGTCGCCCTCGCCGCCGCGGGCCTCGCGGCCTTCGCTTCGGTCGTGCTCGGTCGCAACCTGACGCGCTCGATCTTCGCCGCCGGGGCGTCTCTCGCGGCGCTGGGCCTCGCGCTCGTCACGGCGGGGGGCGGTTATCCGGCCTGGTTCGCCCTCGCCGGAGCGACCCTCGCGCTCGCCCTCGTGCAGCTCTTCGGCTGGATGCTGGTCGACGTCGATCGGGACCACCTGCCGCCGACCGACGGTCTCACCGCACTGGCCCGGGGGATCGCGTTCCTGCTGCTCGGAGGGGGCATCGCCGTTCTGGGCCTGGGGCTCGTCGACGCCGGAACGGGACTCGTCGCGTCCGAGGTCGCGCCGAAGGGTCTCTCCGCCGAAGGGGACTTCGTCGGGAAGCGCTTCTTCGGGTCGCTCGAGGAAGAAGCCTCGCTGGTCGGACTCCTGCTCGCGGCCACCCTCCTGGCCTCGCTCATGCTGCTGCGTGGCGAAGGAAGGAATCGTTAGCCGTGGCGGGTCGAAGACCTCGAGCAGGAGCACGTTAGTCGTGGCGGAAGACTCGTTCGCGCTGGTGATGGGCGGACTCGCGCTCTTCTGGATCGCGATGCTCGGACTGCTCTGGCGTCGCAGCCTGATCGGGATGCTCGTCGGCGTGCTCTTCGGATGGCTCTCCGTCGTCGTGGTCGGCATCGGCTGGCTCGCGGCGCGCTCGACCGAATCGATGCCCGGGGAGGGCGCTGCGCTTCTCGTGGTGTGTGTCCTCGTCGGCCTGCTCCAGGTCGCGCTCGGCATCGCGATCGTCGTGGCGCGGGTCGTACGGCGCGGCACGCTCGACGTGCAGGACGCCGGGCTGCTCGAGGGCTAGGCGGATGAACGAGCTGACCAGCGGCGGGGCGCTCTTCGGCGGATCGATGATCCGCTGGATCGCGTTGCTGCCCCTCGTCGCCGCGCTGGTGCACGGCGTCCTGATCGGGCTCGTCCGTGCGCGGATCTCGGACCGACTCGTCTTCGGCGTCTCGGTCTCGGCGGTCACCGCCGCGCTCGTCCTGTCGATGGTCGGGCTCTACGACCTCGTCGGCGTCGGCGCGGCGGACCGACTCCTCGACAGCGTCGGTCCCTGGATCGGCGGGGGCGTCGGACCTCGCAGCTTCAGCGCGGAGCTGGCCTTCCAGCTCGATCCGCTCTCGGCGGTCTTCTGTCTCGTCGTGACCGGGACGGCGATCATCGTCTACCTGCACGCGATCGGAGGCTTCACGAGTGGCGTCTTCGAACGCGACACCGCCCATCGCACCTTCGCGATGCTCGATCTGCTCGTGGGGTCGACCCTCGTCCTGGTCCTCGCGGACAACCTGATCCTCTTCTTCCTCGGTTGGGCCGGGGTCGGGATCGCCTCGCAGCTCTTCGCCGCCTTCGATTTCGAGGACCGCGACGCTTCGAGGGCGGGCGCGACGACGTTCGTGATCGGGCGCGTCGGGGATCTCGGGTTGCTGGCGGCGATGCTGCTGCTCTTCGACGGGCTGTCCCGGGCCGGCGCGCCGGCGCTCACCTTCCGCGGGATCGAAGCCGCCTTCCGCCTGCTCGAAGGGCAGGGCGTGCTCTGGCTCTCCTACGGCACGGCGCAGGCGCCGCTCCTGCTGGAGATCGTCGGATTCGGGCTCGTGCTCGCCGCGCTCACGAAATGCGCACAGCTTCCGCTCCACTTCTGGCTGCCACAGTCGACGACGGGGCCGGCGACGGCCCAGGCGCTCGTGCAGTCGGTGACGACGGTCGTCGCCGGGATCTACGTGCTGCTCCGCTTCGCCTTCCTCCTCGAGAGCGCGCCCGCGGCGCTGCGCACGTTGATCCTGGCCGGCGCGGCCACGGCGCTCCTCGCGAGTCTGGCCGCCGCGAATCAGCTGGACCTGCGGCGCCTGATCGCCTTCACGACGTCCGCGCTGCTCGGCTTCGCGGTGCTCGGCGTCGGGATCGGTGCCCACTCGACCGCGGCGTTCCTGATGCTCACCCATTCGGTCTCGAAGGCGCTGATCCTGCTCGTCGCCGGCGTCGTGATCGACGCGCAGAAGGGCGAGACGGATCTTCGGCGGATGGGCGGGCTCGGCCGCCGGATGCCGGGCACCCACTGGCTCTTCCTGATCGCCTCGCTCGGACTCGTCGGCGCGTTCCCCTTCGCGAACTTCTTCCCGATCGAAGAGCTCGTCGCCTTCCTCTGGATCTCCGGCCGCCCGGAGAGCGGACTCCTGCTCGCCGTCGTCGTCGTGAGCGTCGGCGTGCTCGCCTTCGCGATGGGGCGCGCCTTCTTCCTGGTCTTCTGGGGGAACGTCCGTCCCGGTGGTCTGGTCGAGTCGCCGCTCCGGGATCCGACGGGCTGGCAGCAGAACAGCCTGACGATCCTCGCGGTGCTCGCGTTCAGCGGCGGCTTCCTCAGTCCCGCGCAGTTCTGGCAGGAGGTGACCGCCGCGCCGATCGACCAGATGGACACGGTCGGCTACTTCCTGACGCGCGTGGTGCCCGGGGCGCCGGATCCGGAGCTCGTGGGCAGCGAGCGCGGCTGGCTGGCGGGGCTCGTCGGCCTGGTCGTGATCCTCGGCTTCGCGCTCTCCGCGACACGTTATGCGAGACGGGGATACCGTGGCGAGTCGAAGCACGGGGTCGTCCGCGTCGCGACGCAGTGGATGCGCGAGATGTTCTTCTTCGAGCGCGCGTACCAGACGATCCTCGTGCGTCCCGTGCGCCGACTCTCCGAGCTCGCTCTGGCGCGCGGGATCGAGAGTCAGCTGATCGACCGGATGGTCGTTTCGGGCGGACCGGGGCTCTTGCGGGGCGCCGTCTGGGGCGTGCTTCGGCGCATCCAGAACGGGCGGATGCAGAGCTACACGCTGCTCGGGCTGCTGACCGTGCTGGTCGTCGTCACCTGGATGGTCGTATGAGGGACGGGGCTCCATGCTGAACGCGCTCGCTCCGCTGCTGGCCGACCACCTGTTGTCGATCGTCGTCGCGTTGCCCGTGGTCGTCGCGTTCGGCCTCGGTGGGGTCGACTGGACGTTGCGCGCGGTCGGGCTCGGCGGACTGCCCTCGCGGGTCTGGCTGGGCACGGCGTTCGTCGCGACCCTCGCGACCTTCCTGGCGACGTGCTGGGTGGCGATCACCTTCGACCCGGAAGCGCTCGGTCTGCAGGGCGTCGAATCGACGCCCTGGGTCCCGGCGCTCGGTGCCAACGTCGCCTTCGCGGTCGACGGGATCGGGCTCTGCTTCCTGCTCTCGACGGCGGCGGTGTCGCCGCTCGCGCTGATCGCGTCCCGGGAATCGGTCGGAGACAGCGAGGCTTCCTGGGTCCTCGTGATCCTCTCCCTCGAGAGCGCGCTGCTCGGTGCGATCGCTTCGTCGAACCTGCTCTTCTTCGTCGGCTTCTGGGCCGCGGGGCTCGTCCCGCTCCTGCTCTGGATGGGACGATGGGGCGGGCTCGGCCGTGCGCGCGCCGCGTCGCGACTCTGGACGACGGAAGCGATCGGGCTCGCCGGTCTGCTCTTCGTCGCCTTCGTCCTCCACGAAGCGACCCTCGCGCAGTTCGGGGTCGCGAGTCTCGATCTCGCGCCGACGGGCGGGGGCGCGGGCATGGTCCGCTCGCTGCTCGACGTGCGGCTCGAAGTCGACGAGCAGTGGATCCTCTTCCTGGCGTTCTCGTTCGCGCTCGCCTCCCGGCTGCCGGTCGCGCCCCTCCACTTCTGGCTGCCGGCGGCCCATGCGGTGGCGCCCACCGGTCTCTCGGTCCTGATCGCCACGGGCTTCGTCCAGACCGCCGCGATCGGATGGCTGCGCTTCGCGCTGCCGCTCTTCCCGGACGCGGCGCAGGCCGCCGGTCCCGCGCTCTCGGTCCTCGGCATCGTGGCCCTCGCCTACGCCTCGCTCCTCGCCCTCGTCCAGAAGGAGCTGAAGCGGCTGGTCGCGTACGCGTCGGTCGGGTACGCGGGCTTCGCGCTCTTCGGGATCTCGACCCTCAACGTGCAGGGGCTGTCGGGGGCGGTGATCCAGCTGCTGACCCACGGGCTCGCGACGGCGGGGCTCTTCGTGTTGATCGGCTTCCTCTCGAAGCGAAGGGGGACGACGGAGGTCGCCGCCTTCGGTGGGCTCGCGAAGCCGATGCCGGTCTGCGCGTTCTTCTTCGGGGTGATGGTGCTGTCGTTGATGGGGCTGCCCCTGCTCGGCGGCTTCGTCGGGGATCTCTTCGTGCTCCTCGGGAGTCTCGAGACGCGCCGCACGCTCTCGGTCTTCGCGTTGATCGCGATGGTGGTCGCCGCGTCGTATCTCCTCTGGGTCCAGCGCCGACTCTTCCTCGGCCCCGTCGACGAGCCGGCGAATCGCGGGCTGATCGATCTCGACCGGGTGGAGCGCGCGATCCTGCTCGCGCTCACGATCCCGATCGTCGCGATCGGCATCCATCCGAACCCGGTCCTGCGCCGGGTCGAGCCGGCGGTGCTCGAGCTGCTCTATCAGATGGATCGTCGATCGGTCGTGCCCGACGCGCAGGAGCGCGACGACGCGCCCGAGGACGACGAGGCGTTGGTGCGCGTGAGCCAGGCGTCGTCCGGCGCGCGCGGTGGCGCGGAGGCACCGCGATGAGCGTCCTGAATCCGGTGCTGATGCCGGCCCTCGGTGCCCTCGCGATCCTCGCCCTCGACCTGCTCGGTCGCGACGATCGAAGCGGACATCGGCAGACGGCCCTCGCCGGGATCCGGCTCGTCGCCGTCGCCGTGCTGAGCCTGATGGGGGTGGCGTTCACCCTCGCCTGGGGCGGGCGGACGGCGTCCGGCGGCGCGCTCGACGTCGACGGCTTCGGTCTCTTCGGGATCGGCTTCATCGTGGTGGCGGGCGCGCTGGTCCTCTCGCTCTCGCTCACGCATTTCGGAATGGCGCGCAGCCGTCCCGCGGAGCCGGTCGCGCTGCTGCTCTTCTCGTGGGCCGGCGCGATGGCCGCCGTCGTGACCGACCATCTCGTCGTCCTGCTCGTCGCGATGGAGCTCGCCTGGCTCCCGATGATCGCGCTCGTCGCGATCGATTCGCGCCGGCTGTCCTCGAGCGAATCGAGCTTGAAGGCGTTCTTCGCCCACGTCTTCGCGAGCCTCGTCTTCGCGCAGGGCCTCGCGTTCCTGTTCGGCGCGACGGGTCGTCTCGACCTGGCCGGTCTCGCGGGATCGGAGGTCGGGAACGCCCTCGCCTACGAAGTCGGTCTCTCCCTCGTCGTGGTCGGGCTCCTCGCCCGCGCCGCCGTCGCGCCCTTCCATCCCTGGTCGCCGGACGCGTACGAAGGCGCGCCGAGCTTCGTGACGACGCACGTCGCGACGGTCGCGCAGGCGACGATCTTCCTCGTCCTGCTGCGCGTGCTCCACGCGGCGCCCGGGTCGCTGCTCGCGGATCCCGATTCGTTCGGTGCGCGCCTGCCGACGCTCCTGACCTGGCTCGGCGGGCTCGCCCTCTTGTGGGGGCACGCGATGGCGCTCGTCCAGGTCGGGCTGCGGCGCTTGATCGGATGGATCGGCGTCGGCCAGATCGGCTTTCTCACCCTCGCCCTCGTGGAGGCGCAGGGGGACGGTGCGCAGGCGCTCTTGTGGGGACTGATCGCGTCGGGCACCGCGGTCGCCGGGGTGATGGCGACCCTCAGCTCCCTCAGCCACCACGAACGCGCCTGCGAATCGATCGGCGATCTCGCGGGCATGATGCAGACGAGTCCGCTCCGGGCGGCGCTCCTCGGCGCGTTCCTGCTCTCGCTGGGCGGTGTCCCCGGCACCCTCGGCTTCGTCGCGCGCTTCCGGATCCTCCAGGGCCTCGAGCATGGCGGCCACCGCTGGGCCATGGTGATCGGCCTCGCGGCGACGGTCCTCGCGCTCTCCGCCGTCGGCCGCCCGCTGCTCGCGATGATGCGTCCCGCCGACGGCAACGAGTCCGGCAGCCGCGCGCTGTCCAACGAGCAGCTCGTGCTGCTCGTCTGCGGCCTGATCACCGTCGGGCTCGGGGTGAGCCCGATCCTCGGCGAGACGAACATGGCGGGGCAGCTCGCGGTGTGGATCGATCGGGCGGTCGCGAGCCTGCGGCTCTAGCGGACCGCCTCGCTGCGTTACGATTCGGAGGTCCGGCGCGTCTCGCCCGGCCGCGCGGACCCGGAAGGAGGGATGCCATGCTCGGACTCCTCGCGTTGATCGTCGTCGCCGCGACCTTCTACAACTGGTTCCAGCTGATCGAGCGGGTCGCGATTCCGCGCGATCGACGCGGCTGGTTCGCGGCGTTCCTGGCGGGGGGCGCCCTCGGCGTGATCGCGATCGCGCAGGGGGGCTTCTTCTCGACGCTCTTCGGGATCCCCGCGGCGATCGTGGGCTTCGTCTTTCCGGCGCTCCGGCTCCAGAGCACGCAGCAGCCGAACCGCCCGGCGGTGGCGGTGGGCGATCCGATGATCCCTTTCGTCGCGCCGGACGAGCACGGCAACGACTTCGACCTCGCGAGCCTGACGGGCAAGCCCTACCTGCTCAAGTTCTTCCGCGGTCACTGGTGACCCTACTGCGTCGCCGAGTTGCGGCGATGGGAAGAGCTCCGACCGATGCTCGACGAGAAGGAGATCGCGCTCGTGGCGATCTGCACGGACACGCCGGAGCAGCTGCGCGAGGGGCGGCCGAAGCACGACATGAAGGGCACGCTGCTCTCCGATCCCGATCTCGTGGTCACGGACCTGCTGAACCTGCGCAACCCCCGCAATCTCAGCCCGCGCGGTCTCGGCGGACTGCCGATCCCGACGACGTTCCTGGTCGACGACGAGGGCAAGGTCGTCTGGATCGATCAGACCGACGACTACATGCTGCGGAGCGCGCCGGGGCGCGTCCTCGGCGCGATCAACGAGACGCTGCCGTAGCGCCTACCACTTCGGTTCCGATCCGATCAAGCGACGCAGGCTGCCGTCGCGGCGCGTGATCTGGAGCTCGTCGAGGAGCGCCATCAGCGGCATCGCCGTCCGACGGCTCGCGCCGATCATCGCCTTGAGCGTCTGGGTGTCGAGCGCGTCGCTCGATTCGAAGTGGGCGACGACCCGATCGATCAGGCGAGCGACGCTCGGGCGGTCGAAGAAGAGGTCGTCGGGTGCGGCGACGAGGGTGCCCTCGCGCTCGAGGTAGTGCGCGACCTCGCGAAGCGCGCGCTCGTCCTCGCCGGTCTCCTCCGCAACCGTGCGCATCGCCGGCGGCTCGAGGCCCGCTTCCCCGAAGCGCTGGCGGAGCTTCTCGGCGAGCGCTTCCTGGTCCGGGTCGAGGCTCGACTCGAATCCGGCGCGGGTGACGATGTCGCTGCGGATCTCGAGGTCGCCTCGAGCGGCGAGCCGTCCGAGCAGCGCGGCGCCGGACTCGGTCGGGACGTTCTCCGGCAGCGAGCCGATCAACGCCGCGCGGGGCATGCCGGGTTGGAGGGGCTCGCGCGCGTGGAAGGCGTCGAGGGTCTCGAGCAGGGTCGACATCAGCCGTTCCGCGGCGGCGGTCCCCAGGCAGAGGCCGCCCTCGAGCCGGACGATCCGGTCTTCCGAAGCGAGGGACTGGAGCACGGGGCCGAGCGCCTCTTCTCGTTCCCCGGTCTCGAGGGCGAGTCGGGACTCGCGCATGCCTTCGAGGCCCGCGCGTTCGATCCGGATCGCGAGTCCGGTCGCGAGGTCTCCGTCGGCGAGGCCTTCGAGCTCGGCTTCGAGGGCGGGGTCGCGTCGGCGGCGATGGGGCGGGGCGACGTCGAGGACGAGGCCGCCGCCGACGGTCGAGCCGACCCCGGCGTCCCGGGAGAAGCCGCGCAGGACGAAGCGGTCGCCGGGCAGGAGCGGCAGGCCTTCGCCTTCGACGTGGACGCGGCAGAAGCCGCGCTCGCCCGGCGCGATCGGTGCGGAGCCGATCAGCGCCACCCGGGCGCGGCGCTCGGCGGTGCCGGTCAGGAGCTCGACCGACGCCGCGTCCTCGAGGCTCGCCTTGCTCGCCAGCCAGTGCAGGCGCGCGTCGAAGGTGTTCGTGGCGGCGACGGCGCCGGGCTCGGTCAGGAGGTCGCCGCGAAAGATCTCCTCGGTCGAGACGCCCTGCAGGTTCACGGCGATGCGCGCGCCGGACTCGGTCGCTTCGACGGCTTCGCCATGGCGTTCGAGTCCGCGGATCTTCGCCTTCCGCTCGCCGGGCTCGAGGGCGATCGCATTCCCTACCCGGAGCGGGCGACCGGACCAGGTCCCGGTCACGACGGCGCCGAAGCCGTGCTTGGTGAACGTGCGGTCGATGAAGAGACGCGAGGGGCGGTCGTCGTCGCGGTGGCTCGGGGCTTCACGAACCAGTCGTTCGAGGGTCGCGCGGATCTCTTCGATGCCCTCTCCCGTCTCGGCGCTCGCCGCCAGGATCGGCGCGTCCGCGAAGGGGCCACCCGCCAGCGCGTCGCGCACGTCCTCCTCGGCGAGCTCGCGCAGCTCGTCGTCGACGAGATCCTTCTTGGTCAGCACGACGAAGCCGCGATCGATGCCCAGGAGCTCGCAGATCGCGAGGTGTTCGCGGGTCTGGGGCATCACGCCTTCGTCGGCGGCCACGACCAGCATGACGAGGTCGAGCCCGGAGGCGCCGGCGACCATCGTTCGCACGAACTTCTCGTGCCCCGGGACGTCCACGATCGCCACCTTGAGGTCGTCGGCGAGGGCGAGGGGCGCGAAGCCGAGCTCGATCGTGATGCCGCGCGCCTTCTCCTCCGGCAAGCGGTCGAGGTCGCGGCCGGTGAGGGCACGGACCAGGGCGGTCTTGCCGTGATCGATGTGGCCGGCGGTGCCGAGGACGAGGCTCTGGGGAGCGGCTGCGTCCGTTCCGGGGTCCGACACGGTCGCCTAACGCGGGCCGATTCGGTCGGTGCCGACGTAGGGGACGAGGGCCTCGGGAATCGTGATCGTGCCGTCTCTCTGCTGATGGTTCTCGAGCAGCGCGACGATCGCGCGGGCATTCGAGATCGCGGTGCCGTTCAGGGTGTGGACCAGCTCGTTCTTCTTCTTTTCGCCGGATCGACGGAAGCGGATCTTGAGGCGCCGGCTCTGGAAGTCGGTGCAATTCGAGGTCGAGGTGATCTCGCCGTATTCGCCGCTCTCGCCACGGCCGGGCATCCAGGCCTCGAGGTCGAACTTGCGATAGGCCGGGGCGCCGAGGTCGGCGCTCGCGATGTCGATCACGCGGTAGGGGATCTCGAGGGCATCGAAGATCTTCTTCTCGAGCCGGAGCAGCTCCTGGTGGTGGGCCTCGGAGTCCTCGGGTCGGCAGAACACGAACATCTCGATCTTCGTGAACTGGTGCACGCGATAGAGCCCCTTGCTCTCGCGCCCCGCCGCCCCCGCTTCCGTCCGGAAACAGTGGGAGACGCCGGCCAGCTTGAGCGGCAGCTCGTCCTCGGAGAAGATCGAGTC